>QIAL01000442.1 GCA_003225535.1 Acidobacteriota bacterium
CAATGACGCGTGGGATTTGGTACATTTCTTGCGCACGCTTCAGGTCCACCGTCACGGCAAGGAAAACGACATACTGAAAGCGGCAGGCGGAAAGATACCGCCCTACGTGGAAAAGCCTTCGGAAGCGCCGGCCACTCAGCCGCCGAGCGGAGCTGCAGGCGGAGGCAGGTAGAAACCACTTTGCAAGTTTGAGCCCGAGGAGGCAGCAAATGCGTACGAGCAACCCCTGCATTGCCGTGGCTACTGTGGTGCTGTGCCCGGCACTAATGTTCGCTGGCACGGTCAGCGGTAAGGTCACCTATACGGGAACACCTGTGAAACAGAAGCCCATCAGTATGGCCAAGGAGCCGAGCTGCGAGAAGCAGCATCCGACTCCGGTCAACACAGAAACCGTGGTGACTGGCGCCAACAATACCCTCGAAAACGTTGTCGTTTATATATCGGCCGGTGGAGACGATGCCAGCGCTCCGGCCCAGGCGGTCACATTCACCCAAAAAGGCTGCCAGTACATTCCGCACGTTATCGCGCTGCACACTGGGCAAGAGTTGCATGTGGTGAATGGCGATCAAACTTCTCACAATATCCATCCCATGCCGAAGGCGAACCCGGAGTGGAACAAATCGCAGCCACCGGGATCGCCGCCCATCGTGCAGAAATTTGACAATCCCGAATTCATTTCGGTGAAGTGCCAGATTCATCCCTGGATGCACGGATGGTTCGCCGTACTCAAAACGAATCACTATTCCATCACCGGCGACGGCGGGGCATTCACGCTGCCAAACCTGCCGCCGGGAAAGTACACGATCACCGCCTGGCATGAGGACTACGGAACTCAAACCCAGGATGTGACCATCAGCGGCAACGAAACCAAGTCCGTCGACTTCAGTTTCAAAGCGAAAGCGTATTAAAAATCGAATCTCGCGGGCTGTCCACCTCCGGATGCTCTGGGGGAGGGGTAGACTCTGCACCGATAGCCCGTATTGACGGGCGAGCGAGGGAACATGGGCGGCAAAATATTTGCTGTGCTTATCGTGATCATTGCACTGGCCTCGGCAGTTCCCATCATGAACCACACCTTCCTGGGAGCGAGCGTCACACCGCCTGAAGATATCTCGACCCATGGAAAGGCGATTGACGATCAGTTGTCCGTCACCATGGCCGAGGCAGGCATTTCCTTCCTCGCCGCGCAACTGGTGCTGGGATTGTTCGTGTGGCAGTTCGCCAACCGCAAGGGAGGCGCTACGAAGAACTTCCCGGGCGGTGCGACCGCCATGGTGATCGTCGCTGTTCTGTTCGTTGGTGCGGAAGTCCTTGCTCTCGGTATGGTGGGATCGAAGGCCTGGGGAATGGTGTACTTCAAACCCGCAGCCTCCGACGCGTTGCCGGTGCAGGCTCAAGCCGGACAGTTTGCCTTCTACTTCCGCTATCCCGGTCCGGACGGCAAATTCGGGCAGATCCATCCCGACAAGATTGACGAAGGCAATTCAAATTTCTTCGGCCTTGATCCGGAGAACGATATTCCGGCCCGCGATGACATCACTTCCGGCGAACTCGTTATTCCCGTGAACAAAGAAATCAATCTGTTGATGCATGCCAAGGACGTCGGGCACTCCTTCTATGTGCGCGAATTGCGCATCCAGCAGGATTTCGTGCCGGGCCTCGATCTCGCCGTTCACTTCACCGCGACCAAGGTCGGCAAGTACGAGATTGTGTGCACGCAGCTCTGCGGCCTCGGCCACTACAACATGAAGTCCTATTTGAACGTGATGTCGCAGGAAGACTTCGATAAGTGGTTGAAGTCGCAGTCCAACTAGTTTCCGCCGTCCTCAGAGCACTGCAGGGACGCGAGTGCCACTCTATCGCGAGGTAAAGGCCATGTCGGACATGTCGATACAGGCAGCAGCCCACGGAGCACCCACAAGCTTCATCCGCAAGTATGTCTTTAGCCTTGACCACAAGATCATCGGCCTGCAGTACTACGCTCTCGCTTTGGTCGCTGTGGTAACAGGCATGGTGTTGTCGTGGATCATGCGCGTTCATCTGGTCTGGCCGAATGCGCCGATTCCCGGCCTGGGCGCACTTGCGAAAGTAGGAGCCCCGGGTGGCGTGGTCACGCCCGAATACTACCTGCAGTTGATGACCATGCACGGCACGCTGATGGTCTTCTTCGTACTCACGAACGCGCCATTCGCCGCTTTCGGCAATTATTTTCTGCCGATCCAGATCGGCGCCGAAGACATGGCCTTCCCCCGTTTCAACATGATGTCGTTCTGGACCACCTTCTTGGCTTTCTGCATTTTGATTTCCGCGTTCTTCGTGGGTGACGGGCCGCCGCTTTCCGGCTGGACAGCTTACGCGCCGCTCAGCGCGGTCGGCATTACTCGGATCTCTGAACTTCATCGCGACGACGCTGGATTTGCGGACGAAAGGAATGACTCTCTCCCGCATGCCGATCGTCACCTGGGCTTGGTTCATCACGTCCTGTATCGCGCTCCTTGCCTTTGCCGTTCTGATGCCCGCTTGCTTGCTATTGATCCTGGATCGTGTCGCCGGCACGAGCTTCTTCATTCCTGCAGGCCTAAACGTGGGCGACCATCTCCAGCCGCACCAGGGCGGATCTCCGCTGTTATGGCAACACCTGTTTTGGTTCTTCGGACACCCTGAGGTGTACATTGCAATCCTGCCCGCGATCGGGATCGTCAGCCACATCCTGATCTGCAACATGCGCAAAAACATGTTGAGCCACAGAGTCATCATCTACTGCATGATGGCGATCGGCTTCCTCAGCTACATGGTCTGGGGACATCACATGTTCCTGAGCGGCATGAATCCGTTCTCGGCGCTGGTGTTTTCCTTCCCCACGCTGATGATCACGATTCCCGCAACGATCATGACGCTGATCTGGCTGGGCAGCCTCTATGGATCGAACTTGCGCATCAACAGCGCCTCGCTCTTCTGCCTCGGATTCATCTCGATGTTCGTCAGCGGCGGGATCAGCGGATTCTTCCTGGCTCAGCCTTCGATCGATATCTATCTGCACGCCACCTATTTTGTGGTGGGTCACTTCCACATGGTGATGGGCGTAGCAGCCATCATGGGAGTCTTTGCCGGAACCTACTTCTGGTTCCCCAAAATGACCGGTCGCATGATGAATGAGACGTTAGGACGCTGGCACTTCTTCCTTACTCTCATCGGTACCTATGCCATCTTCATGCCATTCCACTATCTGGGGCTGGCAGGGAACGTGCGGCGCTATTCGGCCTTCCAGGACGACTTCCTGGTGCCTCTCATCCCTGTGCACAAGTTCATTACATATGCGGCGTTGTTCACCGGAGCCGCGCAGTTGATCTTCATCGCCAACCTGGCTTACAGCCGCTTCAAAGGACCACAGGCTTCGGCGAATCCCTGGGAGTGCACTTCGCTTGAATGGTCGACGCCGTCGTCTCCGCCGCCCTTCGACAACTTCGGCGGACAGCATCCTGTCGTTCACCACGATCCGTATCAATACGGCGTGAAGAGTTCGACCGGGGACTACGTGATGCAGACGTCCCCGGAACCAGGAGCGGCATCGTAACGCACCCGGAATGGAGTAGTCATGGCAACTATACTGCAACCGCCACAAGCCGAAATTGAGCAAGGTCGCCCGTCGGGGAACAACGGCGGATCGGGCGGAGGCTTCCGCAACCTCACGCCAAAAGGCGGAGGTTTACGCCTTGTAATAGATTCCTCCGGCGAACCAACGCGCACCGGTATTTGGGTCGGACTGGCCGCGATTGCTATGTCGTTCGCCGCGCTGACCAGCGCTCTCTACGTTCGCGAAGGCAGTGGCTACTCCGACTGGACGCACATCAGCCTTCCCCCCATCCTATGGTTCAACACGCTTGCCCTGGTCCTGAGCAGCATCACGCTGGAACGGGCGCGTCATCGTGTGGCGGCCTTCATGCGTGGCCAGCAGAGCAACCGCTCAGTGCCCATGCTGTGGCTGAACCTAACCATGTTGCTGGGCTTGGTCTTTGTCGTGGGTCAGTACTTTGCATGGCTGAAGCTCAGGTCTGAAGGCCTGTATCTCCCGACGAATCCCAACAGTTCCTTTTTTTATGTTCTGACCGGAGTGCACGTGATTCACGTACTGGGCGGTCTGGGAGGCCTGAGCCGGGTCATGCTGAAGTTTCGCAGCGCAACCAGTCCCTTGCGGCGCAGCACTATCGATGCCACCTCTTATTACTGGCATTTTATGGGTCTGCTGTGGATCTACCTGCTGTTTATTCTGTGGTTGAAGCTGTAGGTCAATTTCAACGGAGGCACCATGAGTCAGGCCGATCTCGCGATGGAGCGCGTATCACCCCATAGTGCTGAAGCGCATGTCGCAGGCGTGATGGAAGAGAGTCCGTTTGCCATTCCATCGAGCAAGCTCGTGATGTGGCTGTTTATCATCTCGGACGCCTGCACCTTCGGCGCAATGCTCTTCGCGTATGGTTATCTCCGGAACTCGGCCGCCGACTGGCCTCAGGTCTTTGAATCGGCGAGCATCTGGAACTCCCTGCTGATGACCTTCATCCTGGTTACTAGCAGCCTGACCGTACTCTTCGCGGTGAAGGCGGCGCAATCCGAGGATCGTGCGGGAGCGTTCCGCTGGACCATGATCACCGCTGCCGGGGGCATTCTCTTCACCTTGCTGCACATCCGGGAGTGGCTCAGTCTGATCGGCCAGGGCGCGCGCCTGTTCCAGAACCCTTGGGGATCACCGATGTTCGGCGCGGCTTTCTTCTCCATAACCGGACTTCACATGGCCCACGTGGTTGGGGGCGTGGTTGCCCTGATCGTAGTCGGGATGAGCTACCGGGCAGGGCGCTATGCCGCCCGGCATATTGAGATCTGGGCCCTTTACTGGCACTTCGTCGATCTGGTTTGGATGTTCGTTGTGCCCTTGGTCTACTTGTTGAATATGAAGCGGTAAGCGAAACAAGATAAAGGAGATCGGTCATGAGTCAAGCATCGACGTCGGGCAGCATGACATCCACATACCTTGTTTATGGTGCAATTCTGGCAATTGCCATCGTGCAGGTGATCGCCGCAATGGCCATGGGACCATCCCTATGGCGCATGCTGTTGCTGGCCGCGATCCAAGCCTACCTCGCGGTGATGTTCTTCATGCATCTCCGTGACGAAAAATCGACGTTGCGCCTGGCGCTGATCCCCGGCACACTGTTTGTGCTGGTCATGATGAACATGATCTGGGCCGATAGTTTCCGCCTGGCCGTGATGAAGCCGTTCGCTAAGTGAGGAGCCGTTATGAAGTATCCGGAATTCAAACTCGTCCGTAGCGCCAAAGCAGCGCTGCTAAGTGCGTTAGTACTGGCATCGAACGCTGCCGCTCATGCGCAAAGCTGCGCCCTGTGCTACACCCAGGCTGCTGGCGCCGGACACCGCTTCATCCAGGGCTTGCGCACTGGGATTCTGGTCCTGATCGTTCCTCCGATGTTTATGTCTGTCGCCATTACAGTGCTTGCTTACAGGAAGCGCAACCGGACCAACGACCAGAAATCAGAAAACTCAGCGAACGACTGGTAGGCTTTTCCTTCGTGTACCTTCGTGCCCTCTGTGGTTAACGCCTTTGATTTTGGTTCAGAACATCTCTGCGAATTAACCGCTCCCCGTGTCATAATTCCTCGCAAAATAATCCGGTGCCCCGATGCGTCAATTCCTAATCGCAGTTCTCTGCGCTTCCACCGTTGTGCGGCCCTACTGTCTTGGGGCCACCCCTGCCGCCCCCAAGCCCATGCAGATTTACTTCATCGACGTAGAAGGCGGACAGGCCACGCTCGTCGTGAGCCCGTCGGGCCAGTCGTTGTTGATCGACGCAGGCTGGCCGGGGAATGAAGGCCGCGACGCCGATCGTATTCTTGCCGCGGCGCATCAGGCTGGCCTGCAGCAGATCGACTATGTCCTGATCACGCACTATCACCGTGACCACGTCGGTGGGGTTCCCGGGTTGGTCGATGGGATCAAGGTCGGAACCTTCGTCGATCACGGTCCAAATCAGGAGGACTCGCAAGTAACGCGTGCCGACTATGCCGCGTACGAGAAAGCCATCGCCGGCCACGCGCACGTCGTCGTCAAGCCGGGGTGGAAGCTTCCGATAAAAGGGATTGATGTTCACGTACTGAGTGCCGCAGGCGAACACATCACCGCACCATTGGCTGGCACGGGAGAAACAAATTCTTACTGCAAGGCGGAACCGGCAGCCTCGGAGGATGCCACAGAAAATGCGCGTTCGGTGGGCGTTCTTATCACGAATGGCAAATTCCGCTTCCTCGACCTCGGCGACCTGACAAAGAAGAAGGAATTGGAACTCGCCTGCCCGAACAATCTTCTCGGTACGGTCGACCTGTTCCTGGTTACTCACCATGGCGCTGACCTTTCGAACCCGAAGGCGTTGGTCTGGGCCCTGCATCCGCGTGTAGCGGTGATCGATAACGGCGCCCGCAAAGGCTCCAGCCCGGTGGCCTGGCAGATTGTGCACGATGCCCCCGGACTCGAGGATCTCTGGCAAATCCATTACGCGGCTGAGTCAGATCGCGATCACAATATGGATCCTGACCATATCGCCAATGTGAAGGAGAATTGCGAAGGGAAGTACTTCAAGGTCACGGCCGAATCCGACGGTGCCTTCACCCTCACGAACACGCGCACCGGAAATCAAAAGACGTACCCGAAGAAGTAGCCGCGCCATGATTGTAATCGTCATGGGGGTCGTGGGCGCCGGGAAAACCACTGTAGGGAAACTGCTCGCTTCGCAGCTTGGCTGGGAGTTTGCCGATGCGGACGACTTTCATCCCCAGTCCAATGTTGAGAAGATTCGTCAGGGCATCGCTCTGTCCGATGAAGATCGCGAACCTTGGCTTGACCGGCTGAGAGAGGCGATCGTCCGCTGGATCGCGGAAGGGAAAAGCGTGGTCCTGGCGTGTTCCGCGCTCAAGCGCGCCTACCGCGAGAAACTTGTACCGGGTCCGCAAGTGCGTCTTGTCTACCTGAAGGGAAGCGCTGCCTTGATCGCCGATCGCTTGCGTTCTCGCCACGGACACTTCGCAGGAGAGTCGATTCTCGCCAGCCAAGTGGCAGATCTGGAAGAGCCAGAAAAAGCGATCACAGTCGATATAAGTGACACGCCCGAGCAAATCGTCGCTGAGATCAAGAGAGCGCTCGCGATAGAGTAGAATCCTTCCACTGTAGCGCCGGCGTACTGCAAACACTCTGGGTGATCGGAACTGGATTTGGAAACCACCACCAACCGCCTCGAACCCGCAGTCATTTCCCGGTTGATGTGGCGCCTGATGCCGTTCCTGTTCCTTCTGTACATCATTGCCTACCTCGACCGCATCAACGTCAGCTTCGGCGTCCTCCAGATGCGCGAGCAACTCGGACTCAGCGATCGCGTCTACGGCCGAGCTGCAGGAATCTTCTTTGCCGGCTACTTTCTCTTTCAGGTTCCAAGCAACCTGGTGCTTGAAAAATTCGGCGTCCGCCGTTGGATTTCCGCCCTGATGGTCACCTGGGGCGTCATCTCCTGCCTGATGATCTTTATCCGCGGCCCGATTAGCTTCTACACCATGCGCTTCTTGCTGGGTGCCGCCGAGGCTGGCTTTTTTCCCGGCATGATCCTTTATATGAAGCGCTGGTTCCCGGCAAGTGCCCGCGCCCGCGCCGTGGCCTGGTTCATGACGGCCAACCCGCTGGCTGGAGTTGTGGGCAGCCCGATCTCCGGTGCCCTGCTGGGGCTTCACAGCGGCGGATTGACAGGCTGGCAGTGGATGTTCCTGATCGAGGGCCTGCCCGCGATCGTCTTCGGAGCCGCCGTGTTCTGGACTCTCGCCGACCATCCCCAGGAAGCAGAGTGGCTAAACGGGGAAGAGAAAAGGTGGCTGCTCGATAAGTTGGCAACCGAGCAGCGCTCGGAACCAGCAGTTTCCCAGGCGGATTTCTGGAAAGTTCTCGTCAGCCCGAGGATCTGGTTCCTGTCGATGGTCTACTTCGGGGTCTCCACCACGATGTATGGGGTTACTCTGTGGCTCCCCAGCGTGATCCGATCGTTCTCGGGGCTGAGCTTTTTCTGGACCGGTGTCATCGCTGTGCTGCCATTTCTAATCACAGTAGTGGTGATGGTGGCGGTAGGAATTCACTCCGACCGCGCAGGAGAGCGCCGTTGGCACACGGCAATTCCAGCGTTCACCGCAGCTGCCGGAATGGTGCTCGCAGCCTATGGAAGCTCGACTCTGGTTGTCGTCACAGGGCTCGCGATGGGCATGGCTTTTGCAGAGGCCATGTGCGGTCCCTTCTGGGCAATGGCGACCTCGCGCATGGCCGGGCTTTCGGCAGCCGCAGGGATCGCCGTCATCAACTCGCTGGCGAATCTGGGCGGCTACTTTGGCCCCGACATCATCGGTAAATTTCGCACCGCAAATGGCGGATTCAAAGGAGGTCTGCTGGCGATCGCCGCCGTCCTGATCGTGAGTGGCGTCGTGGCCGTTCTGCTCGGAGGGCAACCGGATCCGTTATCTCGCTCGGCGGACTCTTAGTTCTTGCCGAGGAAATTCACCAATGTTCCAGCTTGAGATCGAACGCTAGTCCCTCCAGAATGCACCTCCGTTCCGGAGATCGCTCAGGACAGTGATGATCTTGCGTCGATCCTGTTGGGTTAATGACTCAAACTTGAATAGATTGTTTACAATAGAAGTTTCGTTCGAGCTCCGGGTATTCAGCCTTCTGAGGCAATAATAGAATTTTGGAACCGTCAAACCACAACTCCAGTACGGCCCCCACCGTCTACTGGCGGGTTGAGGGCAGCCTGTTGGACCTGACCGTCGTCAGGCCAGTGGCGTTCTTCACCTGGAATGCGCAGACCTTCGCCGAGCGCTTCCGGCGTCGTGGGCTCATCTTTCTGATGGCCGTCCTGCGTCCGTTTCTCTATTCCACCAACCGCAAGTTTGCGACCCGGGTCGTACACACGGTCCTCCGCGGCGTGACCCGCGACCGTCTGGACCTTCTTGGGGAGGA
>QIAL01000916.1:0-1380 GCA_003225535.1 Acidobacteriota bacterium
ATCTACAAGGACGGCATCCGCATATTTGGCCATCGGCCATTTTTGGGGGCTTGGAACTTTTCCCGTCGTCTACCCTCAATTCAGGGGCTTCTACACAAATTTCTTTGTGAAACTGAAGTGCCCCCGTTTGCTGTACCAATCGCAATGTGAGTTCTCGGTTGATTCTTGGATTCAGCGGGGATGAGGTCCGGAGCAGGGGACGGCGTTGAGTCCCCTGCTCTGGCAGCCTTGTACTAGCTTTCCTCAGGCCCGCATCTCCGTTGCTGTGCGTGCAAACTCTAAGGGCGGCAAGTAATTTAACAAACTGTGTGGACGTTGTTCGTTGTAATCCCCCGCCAGGCTTCGATCTTTCGCCGTGCATCGTTCAGATTTACAAACAGGTTCGGGTTCAAGCATTCATCCCGGAAGCGACCGTTGAAGCTCTCCACGTGTCCGTTTTGCACGGGCTTGCCAGGCTGAATATGAGTCACAGTAATGCTCTGGTCTTTGCACCACTCCATGAAGAACAGGCTCGTGATCGGATCTGGGGCTGAACGCCAGAGCAAGTTCAGCCTGTTGGAGTGGACAGGCCGTCCCAGAACTTCGCCAGCGGTACTCTCCCAGGTTTATAGACCCAGACGTCAACGAGAGTGATCCTCATTGTTCCTCCCGAACAAAGACGGCAGTTGTCAGGGCCGCTACTGTTGCGGAGCCTGCTTTGGAATTGAAAGTGGACTGCCGAGTGAGAGTATCGCTGGAATGCCGCTGTATCGGGTGCAAGTGCATGCGTAGACCCGCAAGACTGATATCGGTGAACATCAATGGCTGATTCGTTGCGTTGAAGATCACCACGATGGTTTTGTAATGTCCGTAATCACCGCCGTTTGCATCCAGCTTCATGACGATGACACCTGGTATCTGATTCGGTCCGGTGTTCAGGAATGTCAGATTCCCTTGTATTTCATTGAAACTTGCCATGTGAAACAGGGCAGAACTGTAGCGGATTTGCATCAGCTCCAAAAACGCTCGACGACTGTAATCGATATTCTGTGGCAGCGGAATGTAGGCTTGATTGCTCAGCAGCGGAGTCATGATCGACCACTGTCCGCCGTTCTGGCTGGCCAACGGGAGTCCGATATCCCAATTCGCAGTAGCGCCACTCCAGTCGATCTTGTTGAACCAATCGCCCGAGTCGTAGCTGTTCTGGTCCATATCTTTCGAGCGCAGCATGTCATCGCCTGCCTGGAAGAACGGAACGCCTTGGCCCAGCGTGACCAAACTCATCGCCATCACGTGACGCCGCGCGCGTACGGCAATACTGTCGGCGAAGCTCGACTTCAGCTGAACGGCATCGAACAAATCCTGATTGTCGTGAACTGAACAGTAGTTCACGGATTCGAT
>QIAL01000916.1:1398-2785 GCA_003225535.1 Acidobacteriota bacterium
CCCTGGCTGTTCACAAAACTGTAATCGCGCAAATTTCCGGTGAGGCCCACGCGAACCCAGTCAGAGTATTGAAGCAGCTGATTCTGCTGCCCGGACTGAGGCGGATTCTGATTGGTGAAGTCGCTCGGGTCTGTAAATAGACCCGTTGCGAATCCTTGCACCCGCTCATCGGTAAACGGACTGCCTCCGCGAATGCCGTCGCGAATCCGGTCGTTAAATGTTCCGATTCCGAATCCATACAAATTAATCTGACTCGCGTTAGGACCAATCTGGTTGTTGGCGGTGTCGCCAAAGTTGAAGCCTTCTCCGTACAGATAGATCTTCGAGCCGTCAACGCCGTCATGTCGTGTTGTTAATGCGCTCAGGGCCGCCTGAATGTGCTGCATGTTATAGATAAAATGGAAACTCATGATGTCAAAACGGAAGCCGTCGATCTTGTACTCGCGCGCGTTCAGCACCAGAGTATCGATCATGAGCTTTTCCATCATGCGATGTTCGCTTGCCGTGTCAGGACAGCATGAGCCGGTCTCGATGTTCCCGTTCGCATCCAGCCGGTGGTAATAGCCCGGGACGACTTCATCAAGGTTCGAGTTCGGTCCTTCGCCGTACGCATTGGTGTGGTTGAAGACGACGTCCTGAACGACGCGCAGGCGGGCTTTATGGAGCCCCGCGACCATTGTGCGATACTCGCGCACGCGGTTATCTGGATTGATCGCGTAGCTTCCTTCAGGCGTCATGTAATGGACCGGATCGTAGCCCCAGTTGAAGGCGTCACTGCCTTGAATTGCTGCTACTGCAGCCTGTTGCTGTTGACCGTCAGGAGGAAACTGCGACAGGTCGCCCGTTGTCTTCCACGTCGACTGATCCTCATTTACGCTGGCGAAATGGAACGATGGGAGTATATGAACGGCCTTTAGACCGTTCTGTGCAAGCTCTCTCAAGTGGCGCATGCCATTTGAGTTCTGATCGTCAAAAGCTTCGTAAAATCCTCGATGGGGTTGCGGTACAGTCGCGTCATTCACGCTGAAATCGCGAATGTGCAACTCGTACAGGCTCATCTCAGTGAAATCATGTAACGGTGGAGACTTTATTTGATCCCATCCCTCGGGCTTGGTTTCGTCAGAGTCGAGATCTGTGATGCGGCTCTTTGTCCCATTCACGGCGATATCAACCGAATAAGGGTCGGTCGTGAAGTTGGTATCGAGCGCAGCATCGAGTGGCACCCATACATTGACGCTGAACAGGTAATACTTGTCTTTCCAGTCGGGTGAGCCGGCCGCTGTCCAGACTCCGTCGCTTTCTTGCATCGGGATGGTGGTTGACGGCGTCGAGTCGTTAGCGTGATCGAAGATCAGTAATGAAACCGATTGCGCCGTAGGCGCCCATA
>QIAL01000443.1 GCA_003225535.1 Acidobacteriota bacterium
TCGGATCGGTCGGCGAGAAGTTCTGCCGCGTCGCCACCGCAGCCAGTACCTGCGCCATCGCCTTTTTCTCGAACTGCGGCGCAATCGGCTCAAAGACCATGACTGCCGCGTAACGTGTATTCCAGAGATCTCCCGCCGCCGAGTAGGGAATCCACGAGGAATCGTCATCGCTCGAGAAGTAGTTGCTGAGTTGGATCTTCCGCGCCATCACTCCGATCACGGTGAAACGTACGCCGGAAACCTGCACGGTTTCACCGACGGCAGGACGGCCGCTGAAAAGTTGCTCTTTCAACCGTCCACCTAGAAAGATCACTCGCCGCCGCTCCATTTCGTCCTCGGCATTGATCCAGCGCCCTTCCGACGGAACTTCGTTCCGCATTTCGCCATATTCTGGACAGACTCCGCGCACCGGCGCCGTCCCCACCATGCGATCTCCGTACGCAATCCCGGGCCGCCGCACGGTTTCAAGGCACACGTGTTTCACCAGCGGAGCCGTCGCTTTGACCATGTCGAGATCCGACTGCTCCAGCACGACTTTCTTGCCGGCGCGTTGTCCACCCGGCTGCTCGCTGGTCTGCTGCGGCCAGCAGATCACTACGCTCTTGCCGAAGGCATCAAAACCATGCACCAGGATGCTGCGAAAGCTGCTGCCATAAGCGATCAAGAGCGTGACGGTGGCAATGCCCCACACGATACCCAGCATGGTGAGCAGACTGCGCGTGATGTTGCGTTTCAGCGCGACCCAAGCCTCGGCAATAATCTCAATCAGCATTCGCAAAACCTGAAACCAGAAAGGGCACGAAGGTTCACGAAGTAAAGATCTCGGAATTTCTTCGTGTACCGTAGCCTGCCCTGAGCGCAGTCGAAGGGTGTCCTTCGTGGTGAATGATTTTCATCCGCCAGCCTCATACCGCAAAGCCTCGATCGGATCAATGGACGCAGCTCTCCGAGCCGGATACAGCGCAGCACCCACAGCAATAGCACCGAGCAATCCTGCCGCAGTGAGTCCAGAACTCCAACTTGGAATGAGCCCCGCGAAAAAGTCGGGCATAGGCAGTAGATTGACCAGCGCACAAAATCCAAACGCCGCGCCCAGCCCAATCCCGCCGCTCAGCAAGGCGATAATCAAAGCCTCCATGAAGAACTGTCGCAGAATAGTCCCCGCCGGAGCGCCAATCGCCTTGCGTACTCCAATCTCCCGCGTCCGCTCTCGCACGGCGACCAGCATGACATTCATGACTCCGATGCCACCCAGAAGCAAGGTCACAATCCCGACCGCGCCGAGAAAGAATTTCATCCCGTCAGTCATGGTCTTGAACGCCTGGGCTTCTTTCACCGTATCCCAGATGGGGCACGCTTCCTTGTCGTTGGGATCGTAATGGTGCATTCGAGCCAGCGCAGCTCGCACTTCGTGCTTGCAGTCCTCATGCTGCGCTACCGACCTCGGAGTAACCAGAAGTTGGTCGAAGTTGGTACTGGTTCGCGGAGGCTTATCGGGAAAATCACGTCGCATTGCGGAAAAAGGAAGGAAGACCTTATTGACGTCCCAGCCGTCATAGCTGGAATCCTGCTTCTTCTTCGCCATGACGCCAACTACGGTGTAAGGAAAGTCGTTTAAGTAGATGGTGTCGCCAACCGGACTGCGCCCGGGAAACAATTGCTTCGCGGCGTCAGAACCGAGGAACGCAACGCGCCTGGCTTCACGCATGTCATCCCAGTCGTAAAAGCGTCCCGAACCGACATCGAGAGAACGGATGTAACCGAAGGGTGGATACGATCCCGTCACCGTAAACGCCGCATTGTTGAAATTCGAGTGCGTTCGGACGGTATCCTGTTCCAACTCGGGGATCGCGTACTCACAGTCGGGCGACTCGGCCTGCACCACAGCGACATCGTCGTCTTCCCAGTGCACAACGCGGCCCGCGTGCATGCCCCCCGCCTGCAGGCTGGTGCGTCCGTGGAAAACAATCATGATGTCCTTGCCCAGATTCCTTGCCTGCTCTGCCTGCCCTTTGCGCAGGCCCTCTCCGGCGGCCACCATGAGCACAATCGAGACAATGACCCACGCGATGCCGAACATAGTCAGGAAGGCCCGCAGCTTGTGGGACCACAAGGTGCGCAGCACATCGAGAAAGAGATCGCGTAGCGTCATGCCCGTGGATTGGACGGGCCGCGGCGAGGAAAGTGATCGCCTCGGCTCCTAACCACAGATACGCAGGCGGCGCGGCTTTTGTTGCAGGAAATTGCAGCCGCGAAGGGCGGAATTACACAGATTCATCTCGGTAAATTCAACGTGCCGCGGGCGCTGTAGCCGTCTGGGCCAGCCAGTCTTCAAATTCCTTTAGCGCCAGTTCGCACTGCGCACGATGACGCTCTTTGCGGTCTCGAATCTTTTTATCCAGGGGCGGAAGCAGATCGAACGTTATATTCGCCGGCTGGAAATTCTTCGCGCTGGCATGAGTTACGTAATGTACGAGCGATCCAAAGGCGGACGCGCGTGGGGCCGGAGTGATCTCGGAACCTGACGTCAGTGCCGAAGCCTGCATTCCCGCCATCAATCCGGTTGCGATCGACTCTACGTAGCCCTCAACCCCGCAAATCTGTCCCGCAAAAAACACAGGCGGATGTTCTCTCATCTGCAGGGTCTCGCGGAGAAGGCTGGGTGAATTGATGTAAGTATTGCGGTGAATCTGTCCGTAGCGGAGGAAGCGGGCATTCTCAAGCCCCGGAATCAGGCGCAGCACCCGTGCTTGCTCGCCAAACTTCAAATGATTCTGGAATCCCACGAGGTTGTAGGAATCCGCGCGCAGATTTTCCTGACGCAACTGAACCACCGCATACGGCATTTTGCCGGTCCGGGGATCCTTCAGGCCCACCGGCTTCATCGGGCCAAACCTCAGAGTATCGCGTCCGCGCCGCGCAATCTCTTCGATGGGGAGGCAGCTCTCAAAATAATTGAGCTTTTCCCAATCCTTCTCTTCCACTGATTGAGCCGCTACAAGAGCATCATAAAACCGGCTGTATTCCTCCGGCGTCATCGGACAGTTGACGTAATCCGCCGATCCCTTGTCATAGCGCGCCGCCATATACACTCGCGACATATCGATCGAATCCGCCTCAACGATCGGGCTGATTGAATCGTAGAAATAGAGATGCGGATTTTCTGAATGATATGCGTCGCCCGACTTCGTCGCGCTGAGACGCGCAAGTTCGCTTGCCAACGCATCGGATGTAAGCGGCCCGGTAGCGATGATGGTGACATCGCCGCTCTCATCCACGCTCGACACTTCTTCGCGACGCACCGTAATCAGAGGCTCGCGCGAAATAGCTTCGGTCACGCGTGCCGCGAACGCAATGCGATCCACCGCCAGCGCGTGACCCGCGGGAACGGCGCATTCGCGTGCGATCTGAAGAAGCAGCGAGCCGGCTCGCCTCAACTCTTCCTTCAGTAACCACGGAGCCGTGTTCTCGCTGTCGGATTTGAGGGAGTTGGAGCAGACCAGTTCCGCGAACTCGCCAGTCTGATGCGCCGGCGTCGAACGCACAGGCCGCATCTCAAACAACTCCACCTCTAGACCCCGCCGCGCACACTGCCACGCAGCCTCTGATCCAGCAAGCCCCGCCCCGATGATCTTGATCCGCGACATACGCAACTTATTTCGATCTTCCAGCTTGCCGTGCCAGCCGGTGCAGAGATTCGCCAGTCAGGAGCACGGGCTTCCATTGATCGCGAAACTCGGCTCCCAGAGCCTTGTACAGCTCGATCGCCTTCGTGTTCCAGTCGAGCACCTCCCAGTGTATCCCGTAACACTGCTCCTCGACGGCGATGCGCGCGACCTCTGCCAGGAGTGCCGTCCCGATACCCTGCTTGCGAAATTGTTCTCGCACAAACAGATCTTCCAAAAACAATCCGCGGCCGACCCAGGTCGAAAAATAGTTGAAGATCACAGCATAGCCTGCGGGCTGTCCGTTCCATTCAGCAATCAACGAGCGAAAACGCGGATTCCCGCCAAAGCCATCGCGGGCAAGATCCTCCTCGCGAATAGTCACCCATTCGAGTTCGCGCTCGTACTCTGCAAGTTCGCGAATCATGGTACGCAGCAGCGCCGCGTCTTGGATGTTAGCGGGACGTATGTGAAGCATCGTTGAATCCGCCTCCCCCAACTATCTTACTTCGTCTATTTCTGAAGCCACTCGCCAGGGCGTGACAAAGCTATAATCGTTGCCCATGAATCTGGAGAAGAAAGTCGAAGAGTTGAAGCGGCGGAACCAGTTAGCCGAAGACGGCGGCGGAGCGAAACGCCGCGAGCGCCAGCACAAAGAAGGAAAGATGTCGGCGCGGGAGCGCATCGAGTTCCTCCTCGATGAAGGCACGTTCGAGGAGACCGACAAACTCGTGACTCACCGCTGCAATGATTTTGGCATGGCCGAACAGAAGATTTACGGCGACGGATTTGTTACGGGGTACGGCCGCATCGAGGGCCGCCTGGTCTACGTTTTTGCGCAAGACTTCACGGTTTTCGGCGGCTCTCTCTCGGAGGCCAACGCTGGGAAGATCGTCAAGATCATGGATCTGGCGGCCAAGATGGGCGCGCCCGTCATCGGGCTCAATGATTCCGGCGGCGCTCGCATTCAGGAAGGCGTGATGTCCCTTGCAGGCTACGCCGACATCTTTCTGCGCAACACGCTCTACAGCGGTGTCGTCCCACAGATCTCGGCGATCATGGGCCCATGTGCCGGCGGCGCCGTCTACTCACCTGCAATTACTGATTTCGTGCTGATGGTCGACAAAACCTCGTACATGTTTATCACTGGCCCAGACGTCATCAAGACCGTCACGCTGGAAGAAGTAACGAAAGAACAACTTGGTGGTGCCATGACGCACAATGAGACCTCCGGCGTAGCGCATTTCCTGGCCCACGACGACAGCGAATGCCTGTCGATGGTGCGAGAGCTGTTCAGCTTTATCCCCTCGAACAATCTCGACGAAGCGCCGCGAAAGGCCTGCACCGATCCCGCGGACCGCGCGGATGCGGCGCTCGACCAAATCATTCCATCGGAGTCGAACAAACCATATGACATCAAAGACGTGATTCATGCGGTCGTCGATGACGGATATTTCTTCGAGGTGCAGGAGCACTATGCAAGAAACATCGTCGTGGGATTCGCGAGGTTGGACGGGCGTTCCGTCGGCATCGTTGCGAACCAGCCGTCGGTGCTCGCGGGGACTTTGGATATCAACGCGTCAGTAAAAGGAGCACGATTCGTTCGTTTCTGCGATTGCTTCAACATTCCGCTGGTGACGTTTGAAGATGTGCCGGGATTTCTGCCGGGAACAGCACAGGAGTATGGCGGCATCATCAAGCATGGAGCGAAGCTGCTCTACGCCTTCGCCGAGGCCACGGTTCCGAAGGTTACCGTCATCACGCGCAAGGCCTATGGCGGCGCATACTGCGTCATGTCATCCAAGCACATCCGCACCGACGTCAACTATGCATGGCCCACCGCCGAGATCGCCGTGATGGGCCCCGAAGGCGCGGTCGACATCGTCTACAAACGCGAACTCGATTCGGCCGCAAATCGCGAACAAGTCCGACAAGAGAAGATCGAAGAATTCCGCGACCGCTTCGCTAATCCCTACGTGGTGACAGACCGCGGCTTCGTAGATGCGGTGATCCAGCCGCGAGATACAAGAAAGAAGTTGATTCAGGCATTGGCAATGCTGGAAACGAAGCGTGATAAGAACCCCCCGAAGAAGCACGGGAACATCCCGCTGTAGCCGCAGAGACGTTGCTTGCAACGTCTCTGTCTGCAGCGCCACAAAGGTTTGGTTCACCAATAGCATCATGGAGACGTAGCAAGCTACGTCTCTACAACTTTCCAGGAGAACCTAGCGATATGAACAAACCCGTCATTCTGATCCTGGTTTGCCTTTTGACACTTCCGCTGGTCGCTCAGGATTCCTCAGCGTGGCTTTCTTCCCTTCCTCAGCCCAAAGATTACGTCCAGCACCGTTCTTCCAGCTACGACCGCAGCGGAGGAAACGCCGATGCCCGCCCTGTAGCTCCCGGGGAAGCCCTGACTCTGCTCGACGAAGCCGGCCCTGGCCTCATCACCCACGTGTGGGTCACAATCGCCAGCGACGATCCCAATCACCTCAAGGCGCTGGTCCTTCGCATGTTCTGGGACGGCGAATCCTCGCCCAGCGTTGAGGCTCCGATTGGCGACTTCTTCGGCCTGGGACTTGGCGATTATCACCTGTACCAGTCGATCCCCTTGCAAGTTGGATCCGACAAAGCGCTGAATTGCTTCTTCCCCATGCCGTTTCAGAAGCACGCACGGATAACGGTGACCAACGAAGGTGCGATCAAGACCGACGCGTTCTACTTCAACATTGACTATCGCGCTTACAGCAAGCCCCTCGCCGCAGATCAACTCTATTTCCACGCGCAATACCGCCAGGCCGCTCCGGCACAGGGCACGACGAATCAGTGGAAGTCGAATGGCGACATGGACAACAAGAAGAATCTGGATGGAGAAGGCAACTACGTGTGGATGGAGGCGACCGGCCGCGGCCACTTCGTCGGCGTAACCATGTCGGTGCTGCAGAATCAGGATAAGTGGTGGGGCGAAGGCGACGACATGTTCTTTGTCGACGGCGAGAAGTTGCCCTCGAGGAGGTGACGGGAGGCCGCTCGTCCGTCTACCGCTTTCACCTCGACTCGCCAATTACGTTTACCAAATCGCTGCGTGCGACCATCGAGCACGGTCATGCGAATCACCGCTCCGACAACTACTATTCGGTTGCCTATTGGTACCAGACAGAGCCCCACGCGACCTTTCCCCCGCTGCCGGGTTTAGAGCAGAGGATTCCCCGGATTTATCCGGTGGGCGGTCCGGGAAACGCAGGAAAGTAATTTGGGCCTCAGGTGCCCCTAATCTCCGTTCGGGATGTTCTGATGAAAGCTCTGTCCAATCCTCGCTTCCTCGCGATCTACTCCGGAGTGCTTACGCTGGTGTTCGCAGTGACGGTGTTGTGTGGCTTCGCGGCGATGCGAGATCCGAAGTTCGGCATCATCACCGCACGTCGCATCAACATCGTGGAACCCGATGGCACGGTGCGACTCACCATCTCGAACCGCGCTGACTTCCCTGGCGGTTGGATTCACAAAAAGGAATCACCCCGGCCAGATCGCCGGGATGCCGCGGGAATGCTCTTCATGAGTGAAGAGGGCACCGAACAGGGCGGCCTCATCTGGGGAGCAAGCC
>QIAL01000917.1:0-1667 GCA_003225535.1 Acidobacteriota bacterium
GGACCCAGCCAAAATACCTTTGTGGGACGGCCACGCCGCCGAACGCATCGCAGAAATTATCGTGAATCGCTAAGCCTAATCGAGGGAGAGTTCAGGATACGGCTTGCGAGAAGTCCGAGGAGCAATCCTGCAGTGGAACCGTACGCCAACAATTTGACAGGACGGCTCAAGGCTGCCTTCAGCACTTCCTTGCGCTGAGCGCCTAAGGCGACACGAATTCCCAATTCGCGGAGACGCTTGCTGACCGAGTAGGCCGCCATGCCAAAGATGCCGGTTACGGCCAATACGGCGCCCATCCCTCCCATTACGCCTAGCGCCAGAGTGGCCATTTGCGCGGGGAATAGAGAGGTGGCCATTTCGTCGAAACGCGATTCAATGCTGACCGGAAGCGATGCGTCCAGTTGGTGAAGTGTGCTGGTTATCGCCGGGCCGAGCTGCTGTGGATTGCGGCTCGAACGAACAACCAGCCATCGGGAGTTTGAAGGCCATTGCAGGATGGGGAGAAACATCGCCGCTTGTGGATCTTCAGTGAGCGTTCCGTATTTTCCATTTTCTGTGATGCCCACAACCTGCACACGACTTCCGTCAGGCAATTTGAAATAGCCGTCCATTGCGCCTTGCACGGAGCCAAACATTTTGCGCGCAAGCTCCGGATTTACGATGGCAACGCGCGGGGAACGTAGGTCGTCATGCCAGGTGAAGGCCCGGCCAGCCACAAGCGCAGTGCCTTCCGCCCTGAGGTAGTCGGGAGAAATGTGGTAAACGAATGCAGTAGCGGCGGGATTCGACGGCCGCAGATCTGTAGTTCGATCGTCAAAAATGTTCGAAGTGCTGCTGTCATTGAGGAGTAGATCGTCGGCTAATCCAACGGACTCAACGGCAGGAATCGCCGCGATGGCATCGATCATGCGTTTCTGCATTGCGGGCAAGCGGTCGCCGCTGTAACCTGCCATGCTGAGATCGGCGCCCACCAGGACAGAATTCTGCGTTTGAAAACCGAAATTGCTGTGGAGCGCGTGGGCCAAACCACGCACGGCGACCATGGAAGACGTGACCAGCACTGCACAGATCGCAATTTGCACCGCCAGCAATACGTCGCGGGCAGTGATCCGGCGACCCGCCGTGCGCGTCGATCCCGCCTTAACAACCTCATACGGACTTGTGCGTAGCACCTGTCGCACGGGTACAGAACCGAACAGCAATCCGCTGACTACGCTTAGAAGCAAAGCGATGGCATAAACCGTTGCGTCGGGCGTGACCGGCGCGTGCATGGGGAAATTTCCGAACGGCTGCCAATCGCTTAGCCGGCGCAACAGCAAGACGCTGAGCCACAATCCGAAGGAACCGCCGGCGAGTGAAATCAGCACGGCCTCGGTAAACAGCCCACGCAGAATACGTTTGCGGCTTGAGCCGAGAGCCAACCGGAGTGCAACTTCGCGGGAACGGTCAGCGGCGCGCGCGGCGAACAGGCTGCCGAGGTTGGCGCATGCCGCCAGAAGGATGAGTCCAGCCAGCAGCATCAGTCCTCCAAGGAATGCCTGAAATGGGCGGCCGAACTGATCGCCTAAAAGACCTGGACGCCCCACTGAAAGAGACGTTCTGCTTTCTTCTTTGGGATAGGTCTTTTCCAGATAGGAGCGAATCGAGTTGAGGTCGGCGTTTGCCTG
>QIAL01000917.1:1715-3572 GCA_003225535.1 Acidobacteriota bacterium
CTGCTGGTTCACCATCGGCGCAAAGAACTCGGCAGAGAAAAATACCAAAGTCCCGCGAAATCCTGGCGGCGTGACGCCGAGAATGGTGAAGGGATGGTTGTTCAACTGAACGATTCGGCCCACGACGCCACGTTCATCGTGAAACTGGCTGTGCCAATACGCGTGGCTGAGCACGATGTAGGGGGCGCTGTTGGGACCATGCTCGTCGGAGGCGTGGAAGAAACGGCCGAGATAGGGCTGAATATGTAGTGCGTCGAAATAATTTCCGCTTGCTTCCACGCCCCAGATCGGGGCTGGACCTTCTCCTGTATTCAACGCCGCCTGAGTGATGCCGTAACCTGCCAAATCGTCGAAGCTACGGTTGCGGTCGCGCAGATCAAGATAGTCAGGATACGAGTGACCGAGAACGCCGCCCGAGTTCTCGACCGAATAGAGGGTCTTGGCTTGCGGCACATTCAACGGGCGCAGGATCAACCCGTTCATCACGCTAAAAACTACAGCGTTTGCGCCGATGGCCATGGCCAGTGTCAGAACCGCGGTGATGGTGAATCCGGGGGACTTGCGCAATTGCCGGAGAGAGAAGCGTAAGTCTTGAAGTAAGGTCAGCATAGAAAACCCTACGGCTCTGAGGTTCAGCGGTCTAGATGTTGCAAATCTCGGACCATCGGTCGGTGGAGGGATGAAAGAGGCTATGCCGTTGAAAAACTTGCATCAACTCGGGGGATGACATTGTCATGCCTGAGTGAGTGGTGTGCGGTAATGGACAGCGATGTCCGTTATGAGGCGTGGGTGGACTCGTCGCTAGCGGAACTCGTGCTTCGGGGGCAAGACGCCCCCGCCACAGCGGGCGGGACGCCGGCGCTACCGTTCAATGTTGTGGGTGCGCTTTCGCTTGGGTGGGCGACGGCTTTCTCGCCGTGCTATTTTGCTGGAGCCAGACGCCGGCATTTTGTTCGATCGCGGCGACCTGTGCCCGTGTCAGCCTGGCGCGCACAAATGGGGCCAGGGTTTTGCTGGCGTCGTCGCCGTTCAGGCGGGCTACTGCCATCCAGAAGTAAGCGCGGTTGGGGTCTTGCGGAACTCCGCGGCCGCTGTAATAGATGGAACCTAATTTCGATTGCGCGAGGACGTTGCCCTGCTCCGCGGCTTTAATGAACCAGCGAATCGCTTCTTGCTCGTTCAGTTCGACGCCGTCACCGGTGGCGTAATGCAGACCCAGTGCATTTTGAGCGTTGGGATCACCCTTGTTGGCCATCTGCCTGAGTTGTTCCAACGATGCGGTTTCAATCCCAGAAGCAGCAGTCGGGGTCGGAGCTTTCGAGGAGGCGAGGACAGTTTGCAATTGCGCGTTTTTGCGGGCGCGAATCTTTTGCGTCATCCAAGGCACCGCGCTTAATTGAATCCACGGAGCGCTGAGCACACCCAGAGTCATAGAGATTAAAGCCGCCGCCAGAGTCAGAAGCAAGAGATAGGAACGCGGCAGACTGATGTTGGACAAAGCATCTTTCTGTTCGACTGGATTCTCTTTTTTTTCTTTTGGTTCGGCGTCGGCTGAGGCAAATAAAACACTCCCTTGCGGAGCGTCGAAGTGGTCGGGGTCGGCGAAGGGCAGATTCTGAGCGCGAGCGGCGCGGGTGGCGGCGTCGCGAACGGTGTCGGCGAATTTCAGAAGCACTCTCTGATCGGACTCGGAGAAATTGTTCGGCTCTGGCGAAAACACTTCGATGAGGCCGATGGATTTTGAGCCCGCACGGACGGGCACAGCCAGGATGGAACGAATCCCGAGAGCGCGGCAACTTTCAGGATCTACGCGGTGATCGACTTCAGTATCATCGCATCGCAGCAGCCTGCCGGTTT
>QIAL01000444.1 GCA_003225535.1 Acidobacteriota bacterium
TGCGCATCTGCGACCCATGCGACCGTCATCGTTCAAGTTCCCTTCACAGGTGGAGATGCGACCCCCCTCTCGACGCCGCTCAAGCAGCCTCGAGTGCTCGATCTGTCAAGAGAAGGAACCGAGCTTCTGATTGCGAATGACGACGGATACGACTCCTCCTCACTTTGGGTGCAGCCGGTTGTGGGAGGATCGCCGCGCCGCATTGTGACGGTCCCCATCACGGATGCGAAGTTTGGCAGGGACGGAAAGAGCATCATCTACGGCAGCGATCATGACGTGTACTCTGTGAACCGGGACGGCTCCTCCGGCCGAAAAGTCCTTACGGCTAACGCTGTCCCATTCGGCTTCCGGTTTCCCCGGATGGACGGACCTTCCGATTCACCGAGTATGATCACCGCGTCGATTCGATGGCAATCATGGAGGCCGCCGAGGATGGAACGAAACTACACAGGGTGATGGGAGGATGTTGCGGACAATGGACTTCAGACGGGCGGTTTTTCGTTTTTCAGACCAGGAGCGATCCTGCCCTCCTTAGGATCGATCTTTGGGCATTGCCGGAAGACGGACGTTTTAGCTGGCGACACCGAGAGGGTAAGCCAATCCAGTTGACCGCCGGCCCTTTCAGCTTTATGTCTCCATTGCTCAGCAAGGATGGTAAGCGGATCTTTGCCATCGGCGAATCCGATCGTGCCGAAGTAATCCGTTATGACTCGCGTAGCAGCCAGTTCGTGCCCTATTTCTCCGGAATCTCCGCTGAGGGTCTTGCATTCTCAAAAGACGGTCACTGGGTTACGTACACATCCTACCCCGATGGCACGCTGTGGCGGAGCAAGGTGGATGGAAGTGAGCGGCTTCAGCTGACCTTTCCTCCCTTGCGAGTCCTTTTGCCACGCTGGTCGCCCGACGGAAAACAGATCGCCTTCAATGCCCGTGTTCACGACGCGCCCTTCAATATCTACGTGATCTCGAGCGATGGCGGTCAGGCGCAGCGGATACTCCCGAGTGAACAGACTCAGGTGGATGCGAACTGGTCTCCGGATGGAAACTCGCTGGTGTTCGGTTCCGACGCTGATGTTAAGAACAAAGAGCCGATTCAAATCGTTGATATCAGGTCCAAGCGCGTCCTCGCCTTGCCGGGCTCCAATGAATTCTTTTCGCCGCGCTGGTCGCCGGATGGAAGGTTCATTGCTGCCATGACGAAGGAAACTGCTTTCAAGTTGATGCTCTTTGACTACTCCAGCGGGAAGTGGACGGAGGTTTTCGGCTCTCAGATGACCTATCCAAGCTGGTCACACGATGGAAAGTACATCTACTTTCAGAGCTGGCACGACCCCGTGAAGCACCTTGGCGAGCGCATCGTTAGACTTCGGTTGAGCGACCGCAAGGTTGAAAACATTGTTGATGTTAAAGATGTTTGACGCTTGACCACCGGGACAATCATAGCTTGGTCTGGACTTGCGCCCGACGACTCTCCTTTGTTTGCTCGCGATATCAGCACTTCGGAAATCTTTGCCCTTGATGTCGAATGGCCGTAGGGCTTTCCAAACTTCCGAAACCGACATCTCCCCGAACGGTGGGTGGCCCGGGTTTTTTGATCTCGTGGTCATCATTAACCCAGAGGTGGTTTTCTCCCCAGGCTTTTGATCTTGCGGGCATTGCCAACACAGTGGGTGCCCCGTTCCTCGCTTTTTTTGCGAAGGGTGGGAGTCGGAAATGCCGGCGCCGAGCGGGTTGATCACGTCTCCACAACAAAATCAAATAGCACACGCAGCATCGCCGCCCACCCTTGCAAAAACGCAAGGATGAGGCCCTCAGTGGGAATGGTCCACGCAAAGATCGTTAAGGGTGGGTCACGCGCTCCTCAGCATATCCCTCAGTGGGGGTGGTCGGTTGGTGGTGTGTGGCTCGGAATTGTGGCCGAAACTTCCTCAAGCAACGGACGCAGCGAGTCTACCGAAATCCCCAGAGTGCTGCCGGAAAACCCATCCATATATGCGAAGTTCACGCCAATGACTTCGCCGTTTGAGTTGAGGACCGGCCCTCCGCTTCCGCCATGCGCGCTGGAGGCATCGTAGACGATCTTGTCTCCGACAACGTCCCCGAGATGCCCGTACGTGGTCGACGGACGAATCAACGACATCGCCGCCAGCTTGCTCACGGTGTCGATATCGTTGTGCCTGTATGCAAGACGCTCGTAAACCTGGGACGGAGACCTCGCCACCATCCCCTGCGTGCCCAACGGATATCCGATCACGACCACCATTTGTCCGACAGGACCTGGGGAACTTGCCAGCGGCAGCACAGGGAGGTTCCGCGTGATATCGGAGGGCTCGGTTCGCAGGACCGCCAGATCGGATGTCTTCGAAATAGATCCGGGCAACAGTCGCACCGGCTTGGCTGAGTTCGGAAAGAAAACCACGAGATTCTCAAGCGTGGGCGTGGCGCCGCGATCGATCAACCGCTTGGCATCCTGATCTCCGTACCAGGGCTCGGCGATGTGACGATTCGTGGCAACCAAACCTTCGCCGATCAGAAAACCTGTGCCCGAAATGCGTGTCCGCATCGTCGGAGGCTGGTTACGGAACCCCACATGATAGGCACCATAAACGTAGCCAATGGAATCGCGGTAACGATTCAGGACTACCGTGGGAGCCGCCAATTCCTGCTTCAACTGCTCCACCTGTCCTTTAAGTTGGCGGACCTCTGCCGTCAGATCATCGACAGGGTTTTTTTCGGAAGTTCCACGAGCGGAATGACAAGCGACCCCACTCACCAACAGCATGGCGACAGCAGACACAATAACAGCCGGTACCTGCTTGCCACTGTTGAAACTGACAGTTCGTACCCTAGTCTTTTTCAAGTTCAAGTTGAAAGGCTAGATGCAACGGCGGTAAGCGTTGTTGCTTAAAAGCAAGTTTATTAGAGCAAGTTTATTGCCACAAGTCTAGGGAGAGATTCATTCTGCGCTTGAACACAGACGGCGACGAAAAGAAAAAACAGACAACAAATGCTTCATGGGCACTCCTTGCGGCAGCACACTCGGAAGTATTGCTGAGTTTAGACGATTGTGTGAGGGTCAAGTACATCTCCTCAGGGTAGAGATTGTGTAAGTTGATGAAACCACGCCGTTTCACTCAAAACCCCTGCAGGGAAACCGGGCACCCGCTGGGTTGGTAACGCTGCGGACCGGTGCAACTGGTGTGACCCACACAGATTCCTGACGAGGTAAGAAAATGTGGTAGCTGTCGATTTTCGGTGTCCCGAACGACTATCTGATAACAGAACGAGGAGTTGCTCTGAGTCACGGAAAGAAGGAGGAACCGATGAAATACATCTGTTTGGGATACATCGAGCCAGGAAAATTCGAAGGGATGACTGAGGACGAGCGACTCGCGACGTTCGACGAATGCTTTGAGCACAACGACCATCTGCGCGCTAACGGACATCTTGTCATCAGCTTGGCGGCATTCAAATCCTTGAGGCGCGAGACCTCAATCATGCCGTTCAGCTTGTCTCACAGCAACCAGGCTTTAAGTATGGACTTGGACCGATTGAGATACGGCCGGTTATGGATTTGACCGAAATCATAAAGGAAAGCGAGCAGCGGCGACGGCGAAAGAATACCTCGCGATGAGCGCGGCCACGAAGAAAAGAATGACGAAGGAAAGAAAGAATGATCAGCATCATGGCCTAGGGCGCCACGATTATGGTGCTGATAATAGACATCGCTTTTCTTCCTTCGCTGGAATTCGCGCTCTTCTAGAAACCTGTTTGCTCGAATCGATCGTTAGCGCATCGAGAGGTGCTGCCACGCGCTGGGAATTCCGTGGCCAAATACCAAAGTAACTGGAAAAAATGGCCAGTCCCGCTATTCTGAAGCTGCCCTCAGGCTCGCAAACATGCCTATTTTCGTGTGTTTGCGAGGATCGTAAGAAAAATCATGGAACTGCCGACGCCGCCACAGAACTCAGCCGAACCGCAGGAGCAATCTATCGAGGAAGAATCTCTCGAAGGAGGCATATCGCTGTTTCTGCGTTTGTGGAGTTATGGCAGTCCAACACTGCCGCCCAGCGGATTGGTTGTGGAGCAAGATGCGGAGATTGCTGAACTGATCCATGAAATTGTCGTCGAGGGAAAAGGAAAGATTGCACAACGCCAGCCGGAACTCTGGTCGGCTCGCTTCGACGATTCGCCGCACGCGCTGTCCACGGCAAAAACGCTACAGCAACGGTTTCTGACCTTCCATCGAAAAACGGAACCGCAGCAGGTGGTTCCTTCCATCTTGATCTACCCCACCAATGGAGACAAACCCTCCGGACCTGACGGGGCTCTTCCCGAGGATATGCTGGCGAATGTGACTTCGGCGCAGATTCTGATCGCTGAGTGCATCTACGAGGTGATGAAGAATGCGCCCGGCTTCCGCTTCAATTCCACGCCGCTGCGGAAAGCAGGAGAGACCTTCGGCCCCGAAGGCATCTACGAGATGCTGTGGACCGATGAGTCGACCTATGGACATCTCCGGAAGGCAAGCCGGGCAGGCCTCAAAACCGTCGGCCGGTACCAGATCCAGGAAGAATTGGGACGCGGTGCCATGGGAGCCGTCTACAAAGCGTATGACGAACTCATCGGACGCACCGTTGCTCTAAAAACCATCCCCATTGATCACAACGCTCCCGACCGCGAAGAACTGATCGAACGGCTCAAGCAGGAGGCCAAGGCGGCCGGAGGCCTGGATCATCCAAATATCATCACGATTTATGACGTCGGACAGGAAGACGACGTCGTCTACCTCAGCATGCAGTACGTGAAAGGGATCACGCTGGCGACGTTGCTGGCTGACGTGGGAGTGCCATCGCTGGCGACGTTCCTTTCATGGACCGACCAGATCTGCGCTGCGGTCGGTTTTGCTCACGCGCGCGGCGTGATTCACCGCGACCTGAAGCCTGCGAACCTCATGGTGACCGAAGAGGGAGTAATTAAGGTGCTCGATTTCGGGATCGCGAAAATCGAAAACACCTCGCTTACGCAGACCGGGCTTGTCGTAGGAACGCCAAGCTATATGTCTCCCGAGCAACTGGCAGGCAAGAAAGTCGATCAGCGCTCTGATATTTTCTCGCTGGGATCCGTCTTCTACGAACTGGTGGCCCGCGAAAGGCCATTCCGTGGCGACGTGACTACGATTCTCTACAAGATCGTGAATGAAGATCCGGTGGCGCCATCGCTGATCAATCCCGCGGTACCGGGCGGAATTGACGCAGAGATCCGCAGAGCGCTTGCCAAGGAGCCAAAAGAGCGATTCCAGACGTGCGAGGAGTTGCGCGCGGCGTTCGCCGAGCAAGCCGCGCGCATGAATGTTAGCCCCGCGGCCTTGGGTTCGGCGGCGATCCCGGCGGTGAAAGCGAAAGCCCAACCAGAGGCTGCGCTACCCAGCTTCCTTCTGACCGAGCCACCGCCGAAGCCGAGAAACTGGTGGCCTATCGTGTTCATGCTGCTTTTTCTCGGCACGGCAGCCTGGGCTCTTTACATTCACTCGACCACAGGCTCTTACCCTGCTTTCGTGAACAAACTGACGGCGGGCGCTCACCATTTACCACAGACGCTGCGAGAACTTAAGCCTGCTCCATCGACCGGGCAGGATAGAGCGACGCCTCCGGATCAGGGCCTGCAAAGCAGCACTAAGAATGATGCCGACGCTTCGACGAACAACGCTGGCGCGCAGCCGGGATCAACACCTGATCAGGCGCCGCCAATTGTCCTACAGACCGCGCCCGATGGTTCTGAGGATTCAACTCCATCCACTGGGGCGACTGCTGGTCAATCGATCAGCCCAGCGGGCGGCACCGGCACTCCCGTGATGACCAGCCAGGCTCCCTCGCAAACAGCATCGCCACGAATAGGGGCCGTTCCGTCAGCAGCGACCCCAGGCGCTGTAAGCACGGCTGGGGAAGACCAGTCGGAGAGATCGCCATTCTCTCCAGTCGTCAAAAACTCTCAGGGGAGCCCGTCGCTCGCGGCACAAGCCCCGAACAAGCCAGTGCGCCAGCCGGCCCCGGCCGTAGACGGGTTTACCAGAAAGAACATCCCTGAACTGCTGAGGGTAGCGGATACGGCGGCGCGGCGTGGCGACTATCGGTTAGCAACCTACGAGTACAATCTGATCCTCAAGCTCGATCGGAGCAATGCGAGGGCACGCGTCGGACTCCGCCTTATCCAGAGCGGCGAACGGCTCCGCTGAGATTTCTTCGGGATTGTCTACGACATCCGCCGCAGAGGATCGGCAAAACTCCAACCCACTTGCCAATTGCAAGATCCGCTGCTGATCCCGTTCTAGCAGATAGTGAAGAAAATGATGAACTCACGAATGATGACGAGTTTCGTGCCGGTGCTCGTCCTGTTCGCTGCCCTCGCGTATGCGAATGCGCAGGGTGACGGCGTGACCATGCCCAGAGAAGAGTTCCCTGGTCTCGGGGCATTGAATGCGGCACAACGGGAAACCGTTGACAGGTTCGTGCTCGATCACGAGCGGCCAACCGGAGAACTCAAGTTGCTCGCGGAACGCGGTGGAACTGCGGTCCGATCCTCAGTTGCGCTGCGCTACTTTTTCCCGCACTCTCGCTTCGTAGTGGTGCCGTGGACTCTCCGGGCCGATCCTGCCGCAAAGCATTTGTACTCGATTCCCTTCGGACTTTACGACGTGCTCGCAATAAGTGACACAGGACAGCACGAGTCCACCTTTCACAGCAGTGGCAACCAGGAAGAGTTTGGGCTCTTTCTTCATAACCACCGCGTGAAGGTTAGAAACAAAACCGAGGCGTGTGAGGTAGCGAGAGCACTCGCCGATATCTATGGACCAACTGGACTGTCCCTTTGCAACAATGTGAAGAGTAGTTCATCGGAGTGGCGCTTGAGCTACACGGAAACGCGGTTTCGGCCTATCTCCTCCTACGAACAGGTGCGGGAGGCCTACTACTACCGCCTTCGGGTTGATTCTCGCGGTGTCGTTCTCGATGGAAAGCTCGTTGCTGACACTCTGGAACGATGCAAGATTGATAACGCGGCAGAGTCTGTTGGCAATCAGCATTCGCCTGTAAACTAGGGATCATCTAGGGACCACCTCGAAAAGTCTGTCCAGAACAGAACGCATGACTCAAGCGCCGATGAATCCAAGACTTGCAGCAATCGTTTTAGCGGCGGCATTTTTGTTCAGCGCGCCCTTGGTGTTCGCCCATCATGGCCTGGCCCGCTTCGATACGACCCACATGGTGACCATGCAGGGCACAATCACGAAATTCGACTGGATCAACCCGCACGCTTATGTGTATGCCGACATCCCAGACCAGCACGGCAAACCGGCGAACTGGATGCTCGAGTGCGGCAGCCTGGGGATGCTGAGCCGGTTCGGCTGGAGCCCCGATGTGGTGAAACACGGTGACAAAGTCACGGTCCACGGATTTGTCGCCAAAGACGGCTCGCCCTACATGGCGTTGCAGAAGATTGATCTCCCGAACGGCAAGTCGTTGCCGGGGGAACCCTAAACCCTTGCATGCTCGAATTCTGCCAATGGCTGGACCAAACTGCGGTGGGCTCCACGATCCGCCAATCTCTCTGGCTTTTTCCGGCGATTGAGACCGTGCATCTACTCGGCATGGCTGCTCTGGTCGGGACTATCAGCGTCCTCGATCTGCGTCTGCTGGGCTGGGCGTTGCCGCAGCGGCGAATCTCCGAGGTGACAGCGCGTCTGCTTCCCTGGGCATGGCTCGGTTTTGTCGTGCAGGTCATTACAGGCGTGCTGCTGTTCTCGTCAGAAGCCGTCAAGATCTACGGCAATCCAGCATTTCGATTGAAGATGCTCCTGCTGTTATTGGCGGGAATCCAGGCCCTGATCTTTCAGACGGTCGTTTCCCGCAAACTGCCGGCCTGGGACGACCGTCCAGCGCTGCCCGTCATGGCGAAAGTCATGGGCATGATTTCAATCCTCTTGTGGGTGGCGATCGTTACCGCAGGACGCTTCATCGGCTTCGTGTAGCAGAGATACACGCACCAGCGGTTCGCTCATCGTTCATAGCTCAAAAAAAAGCAGGCCGCTCAGGGGGAGGCGCGAGCGGCCTGGTTGGCGAAGTCCTCCGTGGAGGAGGGTAAAATTGTGCCGTCCTTACATCGACGGGTTGTTCTGGCCTGTAGTCGGGGTAGACGCCGGGGTGCTGCCGCCCACGGTGTTAGTCATCAAACGGACATCGACCCGCCGATTGTCGGCGCGGCCGGTAGAGGTCTTATTCGTCTCGACGGGCTTATCTTTGCCGAGGCCGATCACATAGATCTTGTGCGCGGGTACGCTGTACTTGGTGGCCAGGTACTGGATCACCGAGTTGGCGCGCCGTTGGCTCAGATCATAGTTGTAGTCGGCTGGGCCTGCCGAGTCGCATCCGCCTTCCAGAGCGATAATGTAGCCCTTGGTCGACGAGATACTGGAGGCAAGCTGATCGAGAGCTTCCTTCGCCTTCGTCGTCAGGTTGTCTCGATTGAATGCGAACTTCACCGAGGTCTCGGCGACCGCGTGATAGTTGTCGAGGTTGGCGACGGTGTTGGTCAGGACGCCGACGCGCCCGCTGGCGGCGTCAGCCATCTGCTGCGCCTGGCCTGCGTTCTGTGCGGCGCTCTGTGCCTTCTGCTCAACTTGATCCGTCTTGGCGTTCACGGCCTGGATGCCGGCCTGCGCGCGGGCGTCCACGTCCTTAATGTCGCGGGTGTTCTTCGCGGTGAGGTCGTCGAGTTCGTTGGTCTTGTTGATCAGTGGCGTCGTCTGGTTTTTGACATAGTTCTTGCTGGTGCAACCGACGGTGGCCACCATGCTGGCTGCGAGGCAAATCACTAACGAAGTGCGGTTCATAGGGTGAGGCTCCTTATCCGATCTCTTCCTTGCGCCGGGCTTACCCGTGCGGAATCCACTCTTTAGAGTCCTGGGGAATGGCTTACGGCAGTACAAGTCCCAATTCCCACTTGTGCACGGTTCATGCCAGTTTTCCCAACTCGACCCGCCCGCCGTAAGTATATACCTTTTCAATGGCTTGCGACGCAATCAGGGTGGTCTTACCGCCATACCCAGTTACCCGTGGAACGCAAAGCCAACATCATGAATGGAAAATTTATACAGTAATCCAGGTTAGTCATCTCCATTGGTGCTCGCGCGAGCCCAAACCAGTCAGTCTGTGGTAAGCAACCTCGGCAACCCTAACTCCGCGTTCTCCCCGGCATTTCTCAGCGAACTCAGCGGTTAAAAAATCATTTCCAGATTCCCGTGATCGCCTCCGCATCCCGATCGTTGGCCGTGAGCGGCTCGAGCCCGAAGTTGTCTTCAATCGTCCGTAAGATGCTGTAATGCGTGTAGCGTTTGCGGAGGGCTGACGGATCTTGCTGGCTCGCGGGTTTCACCATGTCGCCCAGGAGCACTGTGTAGATGCGATTGTCTTCGTTCCCGCCTGATTCGTCGAAGGTCACCACGACGAGCGTGCCCTTCCGCAGCTTCTCGGGGAAAGCCTCATCGAGGAACTTCTTCACCCATGCGCCCGAAACCTGTGCCGTGGTGTCATGGCCATCATGGTTCATATTTGGGGTGTAGAAGGAATAGGCGACCAAGCCCTTCTTCGCGTCCTGGACGAAAAAATTGTCGGCCTTCCCCGAGTCGACCTGGATCACGTGGTCACACCACTTTTCCTGCACCTCGCGAAAGCTTAGAAATGGCACGTGGCGCCGCACATAGTCTCCGCGCTTGTCGGCGACGTGCAGCCCCGATATGTTCCACGGGCACGTTCCTGACGGCAACTCCTCAGC
>QIAL01000445.1 GCA_003225535.1 Acidobacteriota bacterium
AGATCACTGATTTCACGTTCAATCCCGTGACCACGTGCGTATCCTCCGGCTTCACCGATTCGCCGGGCTTAACCACCTGGTTCGGGAAGCGATAGCCCGGACTCATGAAGTTGCCCACGAACTCTGATTCGAGGACTTTAATCTCTGTCAGCCACTTACACGACGCAGCCCCAATCCAGCCCGGCACCAGCGCGCGGGCAGGGAAGCCATGATGCTTTGTAAGGGGAGCGCCGTTCATATGCGTGGCGATGAGCGTTTCGGAATCGAGCGCCTTCTCGATCGGAATGCTGCGAATGAACGGAGGGACTTTGCCCGGGATTTCGTCGAGCCCGCGGAACATAACATGTTTGCCATTCGCTTTGACGCCAGCGTGATGAAGAACGTCAGCCAGGCGCGGTCCTGAAAAGCTTGCTGTGCCTACCGCTCCCTTCTGCCACTGAATGCCGGGAACCTGCGGACGGTACAATCCGCGTCCGTTGCCCGCGCACTCCAGCGTATTGACGACCGAGTGAACCGGAAGTTTTGCCAACTCCCGCAACGAAAACGTGCCGGGTTTGTCGACTTCTCCGCCCACGGTCATTCTCCAATCCTCAGCGTTGAGCTCAACCGGTTCGTGCATGTGATTGCGAACAAAAAAGCGCGACGCCGGCGTGAGCCAGCTATTGAAATCCTCAATCGGCGTTTCAAGATCGAGGAATCGCAGGGAGCGCACGATCATCCCGTCTTCGCCGGGAAGTTCGATAGAGTTTCTCGGCTCGTTGATCTGCGCCAAAGCAGGCCATCCCACCAAAGCTGCCGCTCCTACCGCAGCTCCCGACAAGTTCTTCAGGAAAGCTCGTCTTGAATCCATGGGTGTTGTGCAGAACGAAGTTCCAGTCAGGGTACATGAGATCGCCGGTCCGGAAAAGGAGAGAAGCAAAACCGGACCGGCAATCTTGCTGAAGATACTCTTCAGAGTTTGGCAATGATCGACATCGACGTTTAGAAGATGTAGATCGTGTCAAACTGCAAGCGCGTGAGCCACGGCTCAGTGCTAGCCAATGGGCGGCCGACCAGCGCGGTGAATCCCAACTGGACGCTCTTGTCTAGCTGATAATAGGCGTCGACGCGATGCTCCGTCACGTTCGTTCCCTGGCGGATTTCGCTGTAATTGAAGTTTCCCAGCACGGCCTCGCGCTCGATGAAGATTCGCGCATATCCAAACTGGAAATCGCCTTTCTGCTGCAAACGACCGATTCTGCCCTCTGCCCAGTATCCGCGCCGCTGATGCGAGTTGCAGGGCGCGTTCAACGTCTGTTTGAACGTCTGCGTAGTCGTATTTGCGGGTACAGCCACGATATTTCTCACATTCGCGCAAGCCTCCGTGTTCTGAACGTAGTCTCCGATGAAGCTCAGCGGAAGGCGCTCATGCCCCGTGTTGATGTCGATCCTGGCCAGGTTATCAAACAGCGCAAACTTCGAGCCGAACTGGGCATTCGTCACCGACGAAACTCCCGTTGGATACGCGGTGCCGTTGACCGTAATGATCGTGCTCGCAGTGGTGGTGTAGAGCGAGTTCTGCACCGGGCTGCTGGAATTCAGCGGAAGGAGTCCGCTCAGCGGAGTCTGCGGATTCTTGCTGCTGGCCCGCGACAATGCCAGCGCGATCGCGTCGGCCCCGCGAAAATCGTAGAAACCCGAGTACGCGCTCAGAGTCACGCGCGGGCCGAGCGCCCAGCTTGTCTGCACTTGTCCGCCGTACGTGATCTGTTGAGCGATCCGTTTGTCGGTGGGTGACGTCCCGGCAACTTCGGCGAACGGCAACTGAAATCCAACAAATGCAAGCCGCTTGAGCACCGGATTGTCCAATTTGAATCCCAGACTTTCAGCCGCGCCTTCCGGATTTAAATCCTTGTCCCACGTCAGTTCGGTGTTGAACCACGGGTAGCGAAATTTCCCCCCGGTGAGCGTCAAAGGTTTGAAGTCCTTGGGATTGAACTCCACGAACGCCTGGTCGAGAGCGATCGCTTTACGGGTGTAGAAGCCGGTGACGTTCGCGTTCGTCGAAACCGGGTCGTTGACATCGCCTGTTGCCAGCGTGATCCCCGCTCGGAATTGCGAACCTAGATCGGCGACCGCATTGAAGCGGGCGCGGATGCGCGCGCGGGCGCGCTCCAGCGAGTGGTCGGTGGGGCCGCCAAAGAAGGGTTCCGCGCGAACGCGCACGTCTCCACTGAACGAGATCGGCCCGATTCCTTTGATCTGTCGTTCGAGATTGCGGATGCGTTCGTCGGAACTTCCCGCCTGGACGTTTTGCGCGCGGGGCGCGGTCTGGGATTGGGACCCGTCCGCATGCGGAGCAGGGCTGGAATCCAGAGTCTTGGCAGGAGCGCTGACGACCGGCATTGCCGAAGCAACCACTGCGGGCGGCTGTGGATCTCCTTTGCGCCGGGCCTCGAGCGCGTCAATGTGCTGCTGTTGCTGGTGGACCAATTGCTTCAGTTGTTCGACGTCCAATCGAAGCTGTTGATCCGGTGAAGAGGAGGGCGATGTGGGCGCCTCCGCAGAGCGTGTTGTGGGCGCTACATCCGATGCGGTCTGGGCTTGTGCCCAGGCTCCTGCCGTCAAAGTGGCAAGGGCTAGAGCGGTTAAGAGTCGTTTGCTGGTCGCTTTCATGGAAATGCGGTCCTCTCCTTTTGAGTGTGTAGGGTTGCATCTGTAGGGGAGACAACTGGAGGATTCTTCGTCGCTCAACAGGCGACAAGGAATCTCCCGGATTCCAAGTGGCACCGACAGCTTGGGAGTCCGCCGGCAGCTCGCTTGGTCAGTAATACTATAAACATAGTAGACATTAAATGAAAAGCGCTCTGTTTATCATTAACGCCACGTTAATTCTTCAGACGGAACCGCGGAACGAATCTTTCGCAACTTCCTAATTCGCGGGAGCCAGGCCCCACTTGTTCTGCAGATGGCGTTCCATTCCTTTGAACACCACGCCATCGACGATGTACCCGATCGCGATGATCAGAAACATAACGGCAATTACCGCGCTCATATCATTCAAGTCACGGCCCATCATCAACACCTGGCCCAGACCGAGGCTGAGGTAAAGCATTTCCGCGGTAATAAGCGAGCGCCAAGCAAACGCCCAACCTTGCTTCAGGCCAGAAACGATGAACGGCAAACTCGCCGGCAGCAGGACATACCAGAACAATTTGAATCCCTTTGCGCCGAGATTCCTTCCAGCTTGACCAAAGATCCTCGGCATTTGCTTGCGGCCGTCCTCCATCGCCAGCGTGACCGACAGCAGCGACCCCATGATCACGACAAAGAGAATTGCATTCTGATTCAGCCCGAACCACAGCAGCGCCAACGGCCACCAGCAGATGCTCGGCAGGCTCTGCAGGCTCACCAGCAGGCCACCCATGGTTTCTTCGAGAAACTTGTTGCTGGCCACACCGAGGCCCAGAATCATCCCGAGCACGACCGAGATTCCGTATCCGATCAGCACCCGCTGTAAGCTCACGCGAATCGCGATCCAGTAAGTGTGATCCTGGAACCCGGCGTACAGCGCTTCAGCCACGCCCCACGGAGTGGGGAACAGATACGGCGGCCAGATCTTCAGTTCTGCAAGCAGCGTCCAGAGTCCGAGCAATGCGGCATAAAAGATGACGTAGCGAGCGGCGCGTTTCATGCCTGGCCTCCCGGTTTAATGTGTGGCTTGACGCCTTCGTTGTACTCGGCTTCGAGGGAGCGGTTGATTTCTTCGCGCAGTTCGTCGAGCACTTCACGGGCAGCGAGAGCGACCTCAGGATCTTCCAGGCTCCGCGGGCGGGGCAGTTGCACAGGGAATTCACTCTTCACTCGCCCGGGCCGAAAGGTAAGAAGGACAACCCGATCGCCGAGCCGGACTGCTTCCCGGACGTTGTGCGTCACAAAGATGATGGTGCGACCGGTATCGCGCCAGATCCGTTCGAGTTCATCGTGCAGCAGATCGCGAGTCTGCGCATCCAGCGCGGCGAAAGGTTCGTCCATCAGCAGCACATCGGGTTCGGTGGCAAGCGCGCGGGCAATCGCGACCCGTTGCTTCATGCCGCCTGAGAGTTGGTGAATGTAGCTCTTCTCGAACTTGGCAAGGTGAACCAGTCGAAGGTAGTGGCTGGTCCGCTCCCTCCGGTCAGCTCTGGGCACTCCTTTCATCTTCATTCCGAACTCGACGTTCTCGGCGACCGTCAGCCAAGGGAAGAGTCCATGCTCCTGGAAGATGAGAATCCGATCGGTGCCGGGGCCTTGCACGGGATGGCCGTCGACCAGCACCTGTCCAGATGTTTGCGCCTGCAAGCCGGCGATCAGGTGCAGCAGCGTCGATTTCCCACAACCAGACGGTCCTACGATGCAAACGAACTCACCCGCTCGCACCTGCAGGTTGATGTGGTCCAGCGCGAGAAGCCGCTCCCCAGATTGCGCCCGGTAGCTCAGACAGATTTCGCTGAGACCCACCTTCGATACCAACGTCGAAGCTGCACCGTCCGGATGCTCAACTGAGACGGGGCCCAACTTCACCGCGCGCCCTGGGACGCGCGGTTCAGCCGGAATGGGATAGCGGCGCGGAACAACCTGTGCGTTGCTCATTGCATGGCCTTTCGCTTCTTCTCTGCAAGAACCTGGTTCAAAAGCGTCAAATCGTAGAGTCCGGAAAGATCGGGCATCTGCCGCCCCAGGAATCCGTCTTCGAATGCCTGCTGCGCGGCGGTGTTCAGGGCGGAGTGCAAGGGATCGTACGTGATCTGCAATCGCGAGAAAGCCTCGTTGAGAACGTCGGCAGGCAGCGCTTTGTTCGTCTCGCGCTGAATCTGCTCGTTCAATAGCTTCTTGGCTTCGGCCGGATGTGCGTTGATCCAGTCGCTCAATTCGATGTGAGCGCGAATCCAGTTCTTCACCAGGTCGGGATGCGCTTTGAGAAACTTGTTGTTGACCACGAGTAATCCGATCACGAACTGCCCGTTGGGCCAGAGCGATCTCTCGTCGACGAAAATCCGGCCATTGCCCTCGTGAATAAGCCGGGTAGCCCAGGGCTCCGGTGCCCACGCGGCGTCGAGATCTTTCTTGAGGAAGAGCGTCAACTGGTCCGGATTGGCCATCGGAACGATCTGCACGTCCCCGCCCTTGTCGTTGGTCTTTAGTCCGTTCTTCTTCAGCCAATTACGCAAGGCGACATCTTGCGTATTGCCAAATTGTGGCGACGCCACACGCTTGCCGTGAAAGTCCTGCGGCCCCTGGATGCCGGCATCATTGCGAACGATCAGCGACGCCCCGCCGCTAGCTGCACCGGCGACCACGCGGAGTGCCTCACCGTTGGACCGGACGTAGCCGTTAATCGCAGGATTCGGACCGACATACGTCATATCGATCGCACCCGCAAAGAGCGCTTCAATCGCGGAAGGGCCGGCGTTGAAGCTTGTCCACTGAACCTTGACGTTGGGGCCCATGGCTTTGTCGAACCATCCATTGGCTTTTCCAACCATCGCCTGCGCGTGGGTGATGTTCGGAAAGGCTCCCACACGAATGGTTGTCACATTTCCTTGTGCCCATGTTGAAATCGACAGGGCCAGCAGGGACACGAACCCAGGGCCCAGTTTCGGCAACGCGCATAAGCATTTTCGTAAGATCGTCATCTGGCTAATTATTCCATAAACATGATTAAAATAATAGACATTATGGCAATAGTAGATTAAGCAAGATTTGTGCCATTTGGCTCACGCGAAAGCTGGTGCTACGAGCTATTGAATCAGCAACTTAAAAACAGAAGCGATAATTCGGGAAAAAAGTCGATGTGCAAGTCATTGCAGTTTTTCTCCCCAGTCCTGCCGGGGATCTTTGTGGAAAAGTCGCTAGTCTGCAGTTTTTTTCACACAGCCGCGGGGCGTCGAAACCTCAATTACGCGCGACGCGAAGAATAATGACCGTGACGTTGTCGGGGCCCCCGCGTTCCAACGCAGCGTTGACCAACTTCAGGCAGGCTTCGGCCGGCGGTTCAGCCAGCGCGATGCGAACGAGTTCGGCCTCGCCCACCACGCTCCACAGTCCGTCGGTGCAAAGGACAAGTACATCTCCCTCTTCGAGCTGGACTGGCCGTTCGGGTGTATTGGGGATCACCTCGTGTCCGGAACCGAGCGCTGCGGTGAGGATGTGCCGCTGCGGGTGTGACTCGGCATCTTCTAAGCGGACGATGCCGCTTTCCACCAGACGGCCAACGTAGGAATGATCGCGTGTAAGCCGCGACGCGGCGCCGGCGCGAAGAAGATATAGACGGCTGTCTCCAATGTGAGCGAAACAGAGGCGCCGCTCGACGATCGAAAGCGCGGTGCAGGTTGTGCCCATCCCCGCGAATTGAGGATGCTCGGCTGCAAAGCGCTGAATCGCCTCATGGGCAGAGCGAACTCCGGTCACCAGTGCATTCTGCCGGTCATCGCTGAAGTCGCGCTCATACACGAAGCGGACGGTTTCGACCGCGAGGCGGCTCGCCTCCTGCCCGCCTTCGTAACCGCCCATCCCGTCTGCTATGACGGCCAGCCGGCCCTTCCGCGAGAATTCTTCGTCGGAGTCGGGTTCCCAGTAGAGGCACGAGTCTTCGTTGTTGATGCGCTGGCGCCCGATGTCAGTCAGGCTCGCGACCTCGAGTCCGGGTTTGGGGTTGATGCAATCAACCGGCATAAGCACAAAGAGTGAGAGGTAGGGCCTGGGATGAGTTGACGATCGGTCGAAGCCCCATGGAATTCCTCGTTATTATAGAGGAGCCCCTCACGACGACGCGCCGCTCATCTCAGGATCCTGGACAAGAATTGTGTAGCCTATCACTTTCGGCAGTGATTTGGACACCTGGACTGCCTTTACCCGGC
>QIAL01000446.1 GCA_003225535.1 Acidobacteriota bacterium
TGGATCAAGTAGATCCTGCTTGATCCGTTCAGCGTCGAAGAAAAAGAAGAGCTTGTCCTTGATGATGGGGCCCCCAAGGCTGCCACCAAAGTGATTCCTTTGGAATGGATTGTTCGACGCGCCCGGCAGATTCGCATTCAGACTCTGGTCGCGGAAATAATAGAAGCCCTCCCCATGCAGTCCGTTGGTTCCCGACTTGGTGGTGATGCTCACGGACCCGGACGAAGTCAACTCAGTTGAGAGGTCGAGCGAAGACTGCTGCAACGAGTACTCCTGGATCGCACCCATTGGAATGTTTTGGGTTGTAGTGCCGACGTTCTCGTCGCTGACGTCAACACCGTCGACCTCGATGCGCGCGGTCCTGCCGAAGCGGCCGCCGAAGGACACGGAAGAAAATCCGTTCTTCGTGGGATCGAAGGTTCCGCCATCCTGAATCTGGACGCCCGGCTCCAGCTGGGCGAGGTCGAGGAAGTTACGCCCGTTGATAGGAAGGTTTTCAATTTGTTGTGCCGTAAGAACACCCTGCACCGTCGCCTGCTCGGTGTTCACGGTAAGCTCGGACGCTTGCACTTCAACGACCTGTGAGCTCTCGCCAAGATTGAGCTTTAAATTGCCTGAAGTGGTCGTGTTTACCTGAACGACAACCAGCATCTCAGTCGTCTTGAACCCGGCGCCTTCGACTCGAATAGTGTAGTCTCCGGGTATGAGCGCCCCGGTGGCATAGTTGCCGGTCGACGTGGTGGTCGTCGTGACCACCTGCCCCGTCCCTTTATTCGTAATCGTGACTTTCGCACCACTGACCACCGCTCCGGAAGGGTCGGTCACCGTTCCCACAATGCTTCCTGTGCTGATCGTCGTTTGTGCGACAACCGGAACGATACCCAACGTCATGAGCATCGCGCAGACCGCCAGTACCGCCAACCATCGTTGATAGTTCGACATTGTCGACCTTCCTTGTCCTTGAGCCGTAACGTGTCGAGACTGCTGAACCCCAGACTTTGGGAAGACACTCACCACAAAAACGGCATTTGTCTAGGTAACGACGACCACCACGTCCGGCAAAAAGGAATGATTAGTGATCAAGTCTAAAGCAATTCCTGAGCCACACTTTCGCGTGAGTTTGTATAACCACTCTCTCTTGTGTCTTTTCAACCGCTTGCCTTAGAGAAGACGCTCGATGTTGCATGGCGTCTCAGCTCGACAAAGTCAATTACATTCCAAAACCCGTAGTCGAAGCTTCCGAAAATCGTACGAGAATCATGACTCCGGTTTCCTGAGGAATGTTATGACACATCTGTTTACGAAACAGTCAGTATCGTTATTGTTGAGGAGCTGAAAGCCGCTTTCTGAACAGTGCTAGAAGTCGGATTTCACCGTGTAATAACCGGCGCGGTGGCGAACCCTGTACCCCGCCGAGTCTGGGGCGCTTACAATCTTGACCTCGATGCGGCGGAATTCAGAGAACGAGCTGTGTTGCGAAGGGTAGTAAGCGAGCAAGTATTGCGTACGCAGTTCGTCACTAATTTTGCGGAAGGCGTCGTCGAGTTGAGTAATCGATGTCGCGTAATAGTACTTGCCGCCGGTATCTTCCGAGAGTTGGATCAGCGCGTGTTCCCCTCCAGTTTCCCGTCCAGCGCTGCTTTCAATCGGCACAACGATGATGGAATACACGATCGCTTCGGCTTCCTCGGCAGCTCGTACCGCTTCTTTGTAGTCGACCCGGCTGACTGTATCGCCGCCGTCCGTGATCAGCACGATGACTTTGCGGCCCTTGCGGTGATCCAGTGCGCGCGATGCGAGATAGATCGCATCATACAATGCCGTGGCCGCGCCGACCCGTATGTGATCGATGCTCTCATCAATGCGCTTCAAATCGGCCGTGTATCCGGGAGTGGACTCGTGCACCGTCTCGCTGAACGCATACACAGAAAGCGCATCGACCGGCCGCAGAATCTCGTGAGCAAACCGCTTCGCCGAAGCCTGCTCGAGCGGCAAATCATGGCGTGTGCTTAAGCTGGTGTCGACAGCCAGGGCAATCGACAACGGCAAAGCGGATTCCTTGTCGAAGATTTTGATGGTCTGCTCGCTATCGTCCTCCTTGAGAACGAAATTCTCCCGGGTCAGTCCACCGACGGGAGCGCCGTGAGGGTCGGTCACCGTCACAAACACATTGACCAGATTGACGTCGACCTTCAGCGTTGTAGTCGAATCCGACTGCCGTTCTGAAGACGAGGGTTTCTGGGGCTTCTGGGAGTCCGGACCTTGCTGCGCCCAGACGCCGCACGCGGAAATCAGCATGGCCAGAAGCAGCCTCGTGGCGGGTTTTTTCATTGAATATCGGAATTATACCTTCGCGTTTCCCAAACTAGACGGGTGCCGCATAGGGTACGCCGTTCACTTAGATGCTGGCTACGGTTCGGGGCTGCCTCGGGGGATCAGGAATTTGCGCGTGGAATCTCTGCCGGAAAGGGTTCCCCATCGGCCCATACCGCTCCGTCCTCGAAGTGCTCCTTCTTCCAGATCGGCACTGTCTTTTTCAAGGTATCGATGATCCAGCGGCAGGCGTCGAAGGCCGGTCCGCGATGGGCCGAAGCCACGGCAATCAGCACACTGGTCTCGCCGACTTCCAGCCGGCCAAGACGATGAACGATGCCAACATCACGAATCTGGAACTTGTTGATCGCCTCAGAGGCCAACGATTCCAGCTGCTGGAGAGCCATATCCTCATAGGCTTCGTAATTCAAGTACAGCGTCCGGCGGCCCCTGGTCTGATTCCGTACCACACCTTCGAAGACCAGAGCAGCGCCGTCTTCGCCGCGTTTGAGTCCGTCGACGACTTGTTTCGCATCGATCACCTCGCGAGTAATGGAGGCGTGACGCAAGCGTCCCATGGGCTGTCCGGCGGGCGTCTCGCCCACGGTGTCGAACGCTCCTCCGCTGACCGGAGGCAGCAATGCGACTTCGTCGTTCGCCTTCAATTTTGTGTCGGCCCCGGCATATTGCTGGTTCACCGCGAGAGCGATCGATGAGAGTGAAGACTTTAGCTGCGGGATCTGTGACTGATAGTGCAGAAGCACATCGCGAACCGACGCGCCATCGCGCACATCGATCTCGTCCGCAGATTTCCCGGCAATTTCCTTCAGCACCCCGAAAAACAGAACTCGCACACGCATCGACCTCAGTGTATCGCGAACGGATGGACCATTCCCTCGAATGAGGTCAACATAACCACTTAAGACTCGATCCAACAGATTGCAAAAACATCCTTCTAAATGCATAGTGTGTCGCCGACTTCCGCGGCGGATCTACACGTTTCCATAAAGTACATCGTCATAAGATATACATCTTGGAAGCGCTTCGCCAACCTTCCCGCCGCATGCAATGAAAACAATCTGCTTTCTCGATTGTGACCTTGGCGCTTCATTTGCAGATTGAGGATTAGCCCGATCCTGGTCCCAACGCCCAACACTTGTATTCGATTCTCCTGGGACGAGTCGACATTTCAGAAAGCGAAGGAGTCAGAAACATGCGCCGAAGTGTTGTTTTCTTTTCCCTTGGCTGCATTCTCAGTATCACTGCGTCCCTCTGCGCCGCTCAAACCGCGTCGATTAATGGAACAGTTTCCGATTCGAGCGGAGCTGTCGTCGATCATGCCAGGATTACTGTGCGCAATATGGCGACGAACGCGATCCGAAACGTCGAGACGAGTTCGGCGGGTGTTTACAACATCGCCGAACTGCCAGCAGGGCCGTACGAAATGACGGTCGAGAAAGCCAGCTTCAAGTCGGTCAAGTACCAGTCCTTGACTTTGACGGTCGATCAAGCCTTGACGCTCAACGCCAAGCTCGAGGTAGGTTCGAATACCGAACAGGTGACCGTCGAAGGCGGGACGGTTGCGCCCATCAACACCACCGATGCTCAAGTCAGCAACGTGATTGACGAAAAGCAGATGCAGGCGCTTCCGCTGATTCTCCGGGATCCCTATCAGCTCGTGCTGCTGACTCCAGGAACCACCTATACCAACGATACGACCGGCGGCTTCTCTCTCAACGGGGGCCGGAGCCGCAACAATAACTTCCTGCTCGACGGAACCAATAACAACGATGCCGGCGTCCCGGGCGGCGGATTCGCCACGCTGAACCCGGATGCTACCGCCGAGTTCCGGGTAATCACCAACAACTATCTTCCTGAGTTCGGCCGCAACTCCTTCGGCGTCGTTGACATCGTTTCGCGGAGTGGGACTAACCAACTTCACGGTGACGTCTACTACTTCGGCCGCTGGGACGCGCTTGGCGCTCGAGACTACTTCAATAGTGCGGCCAGGGGTACCCCCACGAAGAATTTTTACAGCCGCAACATATTCGGGGCCTCGCTCGGTGGTCCGGTGATCAAGAACAAACTGTTCTTCTTCTTCAACTATGAAGGCAGTCGCTTCGACACATCGACGGTTTCCATCGCGGACGTCCCGACGGCAGCATTCAAGACTGGCCTGTTCACCTATCTCGATCCCCAAGCGGGCCCTGTGCCCATTGACGTCAGCACACCAAGTTCGGCGAACAACGCTTTTGGTTTCACTTTAGATCCCCAAATCCAGAAGCTGCTGAATTACTATCCGACAGCAAACGGTCCGGCGGTGCAGCAAGGAGTATCGGCTCAATACCTGTTCGCCGATCCGGATCTTTTCAACGCCAACAACTATCTGGCGAAAGTGGATTACAGCATCAATCCGAACAACAATTTCAGCGTGCGTTATCTGGCCAACAAATTCGATGACAACGGGGCAAATCTGAATACTCTTCCCGGACTTGGTGGAGTGGCTACGCACGGTCTTAACCAGAGCGTAAGCGGTCACTGGATCAGCACTCTGTCTCCAACCCGCCAAAACGACCTGTTCGCCAGCGCGAACCGCGGACACCAAAGCTTCCCGTGCAACGGCATTAACACGATCAACAGCCTGGGTCTGGCTGGTCCCGATGCGCTCGGACGCGGGCGCGATTGGGGTCTTCCCGCTTTCGCCGGAATCAGTTGTGGAAATTTGGGTGATGCCGACCTTCAGGTCCGTCCTTTCGGAATCTTCACCATTGGCGACAATTTCACCTGGATCAAAGGCCGGCACACCCTGAAATTTGGCTACGAATACGACGACAGTTATGAGAACGGCTTCAACAATTTCGGAACTCGCCCTACACCCGCGTTCAATATCAACCAGCAGACCGGCGCTTCGGCTCTGACGAATACTGCCAACTTCAACAATGGTGTAGTCCAGGACGCGGTTTGGGGTTTGTTCGGGGCGGTTTTCCAGGAAACTCAGACGCAATTGTTCAACTTCGCTGGAAATCGTGTCCCTACAGACGAGCGCGGATTGCGGGAACGCGACATGTACGGATTCGTTCAGGACCAGTTCAAGTTGACATCGAATTTCACTCTCAACTACGGCATGCGCTACGAGTGGGATGGCGTGCCGTGGGAGGTGCACGATGCATGGTCGAACGCGAGTGTGGCGGCACTATCCGGCCCTGCGCCGATTACATTCACGCAGGTCACGCGTGGAGGACCCAATGGGCTCTACACGAACGATACAAATGGATTCGAACCGCGCGTCGGGTTTGCCTGGGACCCCCTCAAGAAGGGCAAAATGTCCATTCGTGGCGGTTATGGCATCTCGCGCGATCGCCAATTTTTCAATGTCACCGGAAACATTCGCGGCAATCCCCCGCTTTCCGGACCGTACGCCAACAACGTGTTCAACAACACCTTCGACCCGGTGTCAGGGCAGTTCGTGGTTCCAGTCAGTCAGGTCCAGATCTCAAATACACCCATTCCGACGACGCTGACTCCGGCGCCGACGGCAAGCCTGCCACAATTTTCATTTGCGTTCCCGGGCACGGTCACGCCAAATTTTCACGTCCCTTACGTTCAGCAGTGGAACTTTGGCATCCAGCAACAACTGGGAGCCGGCCTTATTCTTGAACTCAATTACGTCGGAAACAAGGCCAACCGTCTATATCGCATCGTTGACGGGAATCCGCCAGACAACGCGCTGGTTGCACAGTTGCGCGCTTATTGCGCCGATCCGACGTTCGACAATAACAACCCGGTGCCGAACCCGAACAATCCGTTTGGCTGCATCGACAACCCAAACGCGCTCCCTCAATTCGAGACGGTTCAGGGCGGCAATCTCTACATTGGAGCCGAACTCGGAATCCTTCCATTCGACGCGGTGCAGAACGCGGCGGCCTTTCACGCCAATACTTCCGCCAGCCTCGCGAACTCGAATAGCCATGCGCTGCAGGCGACGGTGTCCAAGCAATTGCGTCACGGCATGTCGTTTCAGGCGAACTATACTTGGGCGCACGCCATCGATGACGCCAGCGACGGCTTCCGTTTTCAACAGGGCCAATTTCCCTTCCCCGCCAACTCGGGCTTCCTGAACCGTGAGAAAGGAAATTCCTCATTCGATGTCCGACACCGTGCGGTCATCAACTACTATGCGGAGTTACCTTTTGGCCGCGGCAAGAGTCATTTGAACACGGGCTTTGCCGGGAGGGCTTTCGAGGGGTGGTCGTGGTCAGGGATTGCCACAATCCAAACAGGATTCCCGTTCGAGATCTTTGAATCCGGAGTGGACAGCGACGGGACCGGCGCGCAACAGAGGGCGTCATACGCCGCCAGCCCGGTTAGCATTCCGTTCCAATCGGGGTTGCCAGTCACCGGTCCAAACGCCGGCTTGTTCACATTCCCGTTGTTCGGGGGCCCCGGTAATGTCCGCCGCAACAGTTTCTATGGGCCTGGATTCAAATCCTGGGATATGGTCGTTGCCAAGAACACAAAACTCACGGAGCGCATGAGCCTCGAGTTCCGTTCCGAGTTCTACAACATTTTGAACCACCCCAACTTCCAGCAACCCGATCAATTTATCAACGATGCGACGTTCGGCGAGTCCTCGGCTCAGGTCGCCCGCCCCGACGGCACGACCGGTTCGCTATGAAGCTGAAGTTCTGAGCCATCTCCGATCGCGAAACAACAACCGGGCCTGAGGGGAAGCTCAGGCCCGGTTGTTCTTGATCGCTCTACGAGTTGTGTTATGCCTGGGTGGTCAGCACCCGATCGTGCACTGGCTCCGGCTGAAGAATCTTAGCTGCGGTGCTATCGGCCACCGCCGGCAGCGAAACCTGCAGCGCTTCATCAATCGTCTTCACGTAGTGCACCGTCAAGTTTTCAAGCTGTTCGGGCGTGAGATCCTCCTCCACGTTCATCTTGTTTTCCGCCGGAAGAATCACATCCCGAACGCCAGCGCGCTTCGCTGCCAGCACCTTCTCCTTAATGCCGCCGACAGGAAGCACGTTACCGCTGAGGGTGATTTCACCCGTCATCGCGATCAGCGGAGTGATGCGTTGCTTGGTCAAGAGCGAAACCAAAGCCGTAGCCATGGTCACGCCGGCCGAAGGACCATCCTTCGGAATCGCGCCCGCCGGCACGTGAATGTGGATGTCGTGGCTGGCGAAGAAATCTTCGGCCACTCCAAGACGGTCGGCATTCGATCGCACCCACGTCAATGCTGCCTGCATGGATTCCTGCATCACTTGGCCGATCTGTCCGGTCATGGTGAATCCGCCTTTGCCCTTCATGGCATTGGCTTCGACGAAGAGCACGTCTCCGCCGGCAGGGGTCCACGCCAATCCAACCGCCACTCCTGGGCGCTCGGTGCGCTCGGCAATTTCGCCTTCGCTGCGGATCTTGATGCCGCCGAGGAATTTCTGAATGGTCTCCTTATTGACGATCAGCTTCTCGGTTTTACCCTCAGCAAGGCGTCGTGCCTGTTTCCGACAGATCGTGCCAATGGTGCGTTCCAAGCTGCGCACGCCCGCTTCCCGCGTGTAGTGGCGGATCACATAGCGTACCGCCTCTTCCGGGAATTCGATCTGCTCCGTGGTAATACCGTTTTCGTCAATCTGCCGGGGAATCAGATATTGAAATGCGATGTGCACTTTCTCTTCTTCGGTGTACCCCTGCA
>QIAL01000447.1 GCA_003225535.1 Acidobacteriota bacterium
AGGTGATTCATCCTTGTGGATCAAGGCTTTCCGTGTGATGTCGGGCAGGTGTTTTGCTAAGTCGTTTTCCCCTTTACCCAGGAACATCTCTATGAGGGCCTGACGGGCGGATTGCGGTGGTGGCGTTTGCACAGTTTGTGCGGTTAGAGACGTTGCAGCCAGAGTAAGTGCTAGAGCGGATAGAACTTGTCGCATACTTCCGTCCTCCGATCGCGACATCCTGTAACTATCTTACAGTTCTAAGACTCCGCGGAGTGTGTTCTGGTTTCTAAGGGGGCTGCTGAAAAACTCTGTTCGCTCGTGGCCAGAGTCCCGCAGCGGCTAAAGCCGCGATGATTCTGTGAGACTTACGGCGCGGCTTGAAGCCGCGCCCTTTCAAAACCGAGATCAGAGACGAGTTGTTCCACAGCCTTTAGCGGGAAGTGGCTCCGGGCTTCGGCGCTGTTGAAGTTCTGTGTTTAAATCTCCATACCTATGAAACTGCTGATCGTGATCCACCACCGCTTCGAGTTATGGAGAGCGCCGGGATGGTTTGGAGAGCGGTTGGCTGAGCACTTTCCGGAACTCGAGGTCGTCCAGCGCGACTCGTACGAAGGCATCGATGAGCAGCTGAGCGAAGCTGAGATCATCTTTACGATATCCCTTCGGCCGGATCAGCTTGCCACAACGCGCAACCTCCGGTGGATTCACGCTCCGACTGCGGCGGTACACCAGTTTCTGTTTCCGCAGTTGGTCGACAGCGATGTCATCCTGACCAACTCCACGGAAGTCCATGGGCCTGTCGTGGCCGAACACGTCATCGCGCTGATCTTCGCTCTGGCAAAGAAGATTCCGCAGGCGACACTCATGCAACAAAAGCATGTATGGGGCAAGGAGGCCATGTGGAGGGAGGGATACTGCCCTCGCGAAATCGCGGGAGCGACCCTCGGACTCATCGGTTTGGGCAGCATCGGGCGCAGAGTCGCCGTTATGGCTTCGGCACTGGGCATGCGCGTCATCGCGGTGCGCGAACACATCGACAAGGGCGCGCCAGATGGAGTGGAGGCGGTTTTCGCGCCGTCCGAACTCGATAAGCTTTTGCCACAGTCAGACTTCGTGGTCATGGCGGCGCCACTCGTATCCGCGACGCAAGGCCTTCTGAACGCCGAACGCATCGCTCTAATGAAGCCGGATTCCTTTTTGATCAACGTAGGGCGAGGTCCGCAGGTCGATGAAGCGGCGCTCGCGTCGGCGCTTCGCCGTCGCCGCATCGCCGGCGCCGCACTGGATGTGTTCGAACAGGAGCCACTGCCGCCGGACTCGCCGTTGTGGAACCTCGACAACCTTTTGATTACTCCTCATACTGCGGGGCTGACGGCAAAGCTGTGGGACCGTCACTACGATCTATTCTCTGACAACCTTCGCCGGTATGTGTCGCGTCAGCCACTCAGGTACGTCGTCGATAAGCACAAGGGCTATTGAGCCTTCGCCGTCATGCTACAGTTTGGAAGAGCCAATCACCGTTATGGAACCGCGCCTCATTCTGGTCAATCTGCTGATCAAGTTGGGCGTAGCTGCGGCCGTATCCAGCAGTCTGGTGCGCTCCAAGGAATTCAAGTCTTTACTGTTTCGTGAAGAGCGGACCTTCCGGCAAAAAGTGTATCTCGTTCTTTGGTTCAGCATCCCGATCATGATCGGCGTCTGGATTCGGATCGTCCAGGGGAGTTTTGCCGCCAGCGATATCAGTTTTGAAACAGCCCTTCTCCTCGGGGTGATGGGCGGACGTTGGGCAGGATGTCTCGGCGCGGCATTGCTAAGCGTGCCTGCGCTTTTGCACGGGGAATGGGCAGCTATGCCGTTTCATGTGCTTTGCGGTTTCCTTGCGGGCCAGTTGCGCGCCATGGCTGTTGACAAGGATGACATCTGGTCTTTTTCACCGTTTATCGATCAGGGCATCTTTCGCCTGATTCGACGGAATTTGCCTCGGCCCCGACTGTTTGATTGGCAGATCATGTTCTTTACCACGATCGTTGGCTTGCGCCTTGTGCAATCGGAGTTGAACCGATTCTTTCCAAAGTCCATCTTCAGCATCGAAAGCCCGGACAATTTTTGGGTGTGGGGACTGATTTACGCTGCGACCGTGGCAGCCATCGGAATTGAGATTAAGGTTTTCAACAGTGTCCGCATCCAGATCAAGCTCGAAGAGCAGGAGCGGCTTCTGCTGCACGCGCGAATGGAAGCGCTGCAGAACCAGATTAATCCGCATTTCCTGTTCAATACATTGAATTCGATTTCGTCGCTAGTACGCTTCGATCCCGATACCGCCCGCGAGATGATTTTCAAGCTCGCGACCATTTTGCGGCGCCTGCTTAGCAGCGGGGAAGCGTTTGCGCCACTGCGGGAAGAATTCGAGTTTATCGACAACTACCTCGACATCGAAGTTGTTCGTTTCGGCACCGAGAAACTGCACGTGGTGAAAGAGCTGGATCCCGCGTCACTCGATGTTGTGGTTCCCAGCATGCTGCTGCAGCCGCTGATCGAGAACTCCATCAAGCATGGCCTCGCTCCCAAGATTGAAGGAGGCAGCATCTTTCTGCGCAGCCGGGTTGTCAATTCGCGGTTGATTATTGAAGTTGAAGACGACGGTGTGGGCATGGGCAGCGCGCAACTGGATGAAAGCAGCAGTTGGTCCGGTATGGGGATTGGTATGGCGAATATCTCAGAACGCCTGCAGGTCCTTTATGGGGATACTGCGCGGATGACCATCGACAGCCACGAAGGGAGGGGAACTCTGGTTCGGATCCGGCTGCCGCTCATCGAGGCTGCGAGCTCGGTCCCGGAAGGTTTTTACGCGGAGCGCTCCAGCACGCGACGATAGAAGTCTTCGTACTGCTTGACGATCTTGGTCGAGCAGAATCGCTCCATGGCAACAGCTCTGGCGCGCTTCCCCATTTCCCGCAGTTTCTGTTCATCATTCAGAAGTTCAATCGCATAGCGCGCCATCGTCTCTACGTCGCCGACGTCGGCGAGGAATCCGCTTATACCGTGATCGATCACTTCGGGCACGCCGCCTGCGCGAGTTGAGATGGGAACGACCTCGCAGGCCATAGCCTCAAGCGCTGCGAGGCCGAACGATTCCAGTTCGCTGGGCAGCAACATGATGTCGGCGATCGACAACTTCTCGTAGATCTGATCCTGCTTGCCGAGAAACAGGACATCGTCATGAATGCCCTTTTGCACCGCAAGCCATTCCGCAACCGACCGGTCCGGCCCGTCGCCGATCAGCAATAGTCGGGCCGGAAATTGTTTGCGAACCCGATCGAAGATTTCAATCACATCCGTGATGCGCTTTACCGGGCGAAAGTTGGACAAGTGAACCAGCACGCGTTGATTGTTTGGCGCGTACTCACGGCGCAGCTTCTCGGCGATCTCGGTATTGCGGTAATAGATATCGCAATTCACGGAGTTGTAAATCACTTCGATCTTGTTCTTCACGTCGAATACGCGTTGTGTCCGTTCGCGGAGGTAGTTTGAAATCGCCGTGACGCCATCGCTTTGCTCGATGGAATATCGAGTAATCCCCAAGTAGGACCGGTCCAGTCCCACAAGGGTGATGTCGGTCCCGTGTAGCGTCGTGACAAATGGCAGGCGCCGGCCGCGCGGGCCGGAGGCCAGCATCTGCCGCGCCAGCATCGCGCTCACCGAATGCGGGATGGCGTAATGGACGTGGAGCAGGTCCAGATCGTAGAGCTGAGCGACCTCGGCCATGCGAGTCGCCAGCGCAAGATCGTATGGGGGGTAGTCGAACAGGGGATAACGAGAAACTTCGACTTCGTGATAATGGATGTTGGGTTCGGCGCCCCGCAACCGGATCGGCTGGGCGTAGGAAATGAAGTGAATTTCGTGATCTCGTTGGGCCAGTTCCAATCCCAACTCGGTGGCTACCACGCCACTGCCGCCGTAGGTTGGATAACAGGTGATCCCGATCTTCATGCGCGCCCGATTGTCATGTGTGGAAGTTCACCGCTCGCTTGGAGATTTCGATGGCAAGAACTCGCGGCAGATGCAGATTCTACACGAGTATCTGATGCAGAAGCAGACGGCGAGGGGCGATTATTGCGGGTCCTTCGGGCCAAATGCATTGCCTGGATCGACCTTGTCCAGGTGTGCCTGGAACTTCTTCTTCGAGTCATCAGGCAATCCGGTGAACTCGATTCCCATCCCGACGCCGGGGTCGCGAGTGCGAACCACAGCACTCGGAGTGAGCCGATCTTCTCCCATCCACAGATCAACACGTAAAGCCGTGCCAACGGTCAACGGCATAACGGTCTCAACATAACAGCCATTTCCGCTAATGTCGGTGGCATTGACGCGCAGGGGAGTGTTTACCCGTTCATCCCGCAGTTCCAGGGGGAAAGAGATCTTATGACGTAAGAATTTCCGGCGATTATCGTGCCGAACTTGCGTACGTTCTTCAGCCTGCAAGTCCGCCGGAAGAGCGATTGCCCAAGGACAGTCCTGGTCCGCCACCAACTGCACGCCCGCCTGGGTCTTTTTCAGCGCACCTGCATCCACGACCCAGACCACCTTGCAGCGGGCTTTCTTGCCTTCATACTGCACGCCGATGACGTCGCCCACCTTTAATTCAGGCTCAATGCCGTAAATACAGGCACCGGTCGCACTGATGTTCTGGGCCATGGCGTTCTGGAAGAAGGGCTGATTGTTCGCACCCATTCCCCACACCTTGACCTTCAAGTCCAGAGTCGCACGCGGAGCTGACCCTTGGGCCGACATGAGTGCTTAAGCCTCCAACGAACAGAAAACTTTGAATTGTAAACCATCTTACTACTTGGGGCTAATTCGTAAGGTTACGAGGGTACCCGAGCCCGCAGAGCTAGTCTCATAAATCGGGTTGCTGGACCTAAGGATCTTCCCTCAGGGACTGAAGCCCGCGTCTTTTCTGGCTTTTTACGACGCGGCTGAAAAGCCGCGCCCTTTCAAGACATTTATGAAACACGTTCTCAGTCTCAAAGTCGTTCCGCGGAAGTGAAGATCGGTTCGTTAACCTACATATTCATCAATAAATCGCGATAAGAGATGAGTTGAACCCCCGCCTGGACCAGCACCTCGCGGGCGGCGGGCATGGTGAGCACCTTGAGTTCGAGCTCCCGAGATTCCCGCAAGCGCGTCTTCGCGGCTGCGAGGTCGGCATCGTTGTAACCGGGATGACAGACGAACTCCCATGTCCCGTCGGGAATGCTTTGGGCAATGGCTTGAAATAACCTCTCATCCAGTGTTCCGGTGACCTCAATCCCCAGGGTGCCATCGGGTGTTGCGAATCCTTCTCGATCGACGGCGCGGCGAAACTGTCCCGCAAAGCGGCTCAGAATGCGGAGTTCAGCGAAGCGTGTCCACAGATTGGGCTGAGACAGAAGCTGGCTCGAACGGAGTGGAAAGCGCGGGCCGAATGGATTCCGCAACGCGCGTACGCCACAATCACGTGCTGCCCGTAACAAGGGTCGCAGGATCTGGGGAAGGATGTGGGTGTGCTTGTGCGTGTCGACATGAGAAACCGCAATTCCAGCAGATTGAATCTTTTGAATCTGCGCCCGGGCCTCACTCTCGATTTCGCCAGCATTCATACGCCGGGTAAGGGCACGTGCTGCGAAAGTTTTGAGTCCGTCACGGAATTTTCTCGAAGCAGTAATCGTTGAAAGCATGGAGGGGTCAAGTACCGGCTCGCCGTCGATCAGCACGATATGGCAGCCGACACTCAACGCGGGAGATGCCTTTGCCATCTGTGCGGCCTCACCGAAGGCAGGACCGCTTGCCATAAGCGTAGACGAAGTAACGATGCCGAGCGTGTGCGCCTCGACGATGGCGCGGTTCACGCCCGAAGTAAATCCGAAGTCATCCGCGTTGACGATCAGCCGCCGCAAACAGCCAGTCTAGCAGGAGGCGAAAAGGCACCTTGCACCGGCGAATTTTCGAGTTGATGCCAGGGGCACCGCGTTATTCAGTAGAGCGGCACCGTTTGACCGGTTTTTCCGCTGCCACGTATACTCAGCAAGACGCGGTTCGCGCGCATGCCACTCATTTGATTTCCACCGCCCGGCTATCAGGTCGCGCGAAGGCGTGAGGGGCGGTTAGCTCAGCTGGTTAGAGCGCCTGCCTTACAAGCAGGAGGTCGCAGGTTCGAGTCCTGCACTGCCCACCATAAAGCGCCTGTCCGTGCAGAATTCTGCTCATCCCGAGGAATTGGCGAGGCAGTCTGCTGCTCTACATCCTGTAGGCCGTCGCGGCCGGAAGTCTTCACACTTATTTCAATTCATCTCGCCTGAGCTTGGTGCCAGAATTAACGGTAAAGCGCGGTTGTCGACCAGAGTACGGTTGAATGACGGAAGGTCGTTTTGCACGAAACTGTGGAATTCGGTATCCACGGCGGCAACCTGGGCTTCGAAGGTCTTCAGAAGCTCTAGTTGCGTATCCGTGGGAGCGAAATCAGCGCCGCCGGCGACGTCACCGCCTCCGGTGCCAACCTCTGCGTTCAGCCAGATCAGGTTCAGATAAAGCTGATAAGGTTCCACAAAATACTTGTCGTCGCTGTTGAGCAGCGCCTGCGAAACAAGCTTGTGCTCGATCGATTCAAGTTTTGTGTCCAGCTCCTCTGCTGCATTGAGTAGATCGGCTTTGCGCTTCGTCTCTTGGTCGCTCAGAACCTGGGGCAGTGCGGGCTCGAGCTTTGGCCCTTCGTATTCATCTTCATCACCCGAAGCGCCTCCTTCTTTCTTGTCCTCTTTCTTCTTGGGCGGCCGGAGCATGG
>QIAL01000922.1 GCA_003225535.1 Acidobacteriota bacterium
AAATCCCGCGCATTGAGCGGCAGGTTCGAGACTTCCGAACTCGAAAGGTGTTCGCCGCCGCTTGCCTGCGCCGCAGCCTGTCCGCTCGCAATCACCTCGGCGCTCACCTGCACCTGACCTGATGACGTGAGCTGCAGCGATGCTGTGGCCGCGTTCGCCTTCTCAAGGAGCAGAGGCGATTCCGCTTTCCATTGCTTGGCCGAGGCGCTGACGGAAAGTTCGTAACGATCAGAGGGAAGATCGGGGAACGCGAACTTACCGTCTACTTTCGTGGTTGTCGTGTACTCATGCCCGGCAACGAGTGAATGAAGTCTAACGACTGCGCCACTCACTGCCTTGCCAGCACTGTCACTGAGATGTCCGCTCCATGCAGTGCTCGGCAGAGCAATCGAAGCCGGAATACACAGCAGGAAGAAGATGAATGAATACAGAATATGAGAACGACTTTGCATGATCTCTTACACAGGAAGATGAAATTATATAGGCCTGCTGCTGCTTCCTGTTCTGGAACCGTATCAGGAAAGAATCTGATCGATTGTGCTTGCAATCACAACATTGACGAATCAATATTCTCCGTGGTAGCATTTCCTTAAAGCCCTCCGCGTGGCGGCCATGTCTCGACTCTGTCCTATCCCGCTCTGCGTAAGCCTCCTCGCCGCGATCTTTTGTGTTCCATTCACTTCCGCTGCCGAGCCTCCCTGGCTCGAAGTTCACTCGACCCATTTCACCGTGATCACCGACGCCGGCGAGAAGAAAGGCCGCGAGGTCGTCCTCCGCTTCGAGCAGATGCGCGCCGTCTTCGCCACTCTCCTGACCAAAGACCGACTCCATGAGTCGCGTCCTCTCACCATTCTCGCCTTCAAGAACGACCGGTCCTACTACCAACTCGCTCCATTGCATCAGGGACAGCCCATCGACGTTCCCGGATTCTTGCTGTTAGGGGAAGATCAGGATTTCATCGCCCTCAACGTGTTTGAGGAAGAGCCCTGGCGCGCAGTAGCGCACGATTTCGCCATCCGCCTGCTGAACTTCAACTATCCGCCCGCTCAAGGATGGTTCGACGAAGGTCTTGCCGAATATTTCAGTTCGATCCGGGTGGATAACAAAGACGTCGAGATCGGCGGCGACCCTGAGCTACAGTCTTCGGTCAAGGAAGATCTCATTGGGAACCAGCAAGACGCTCATCCTGCAAAGTCGCTGACCGAATTGCTCGCCGCGCAGGTCTGGCTCTCCCTGCCCGACCTGTTCACCGTGAAGCATGATCCCTCCCGCAACGAAGGCACGCGGCATACGCTGTATTACGCCGAATCCTGGATGGTGATGCATTACCTGATCCACGAGCACAAACTGTCAGAGACGGGCGCTTATTTCGGTCTGGTCCTGAACCAGCACGTGCCGGTGGAGGACGCCATCCAGCAAGCTTACGGCATGAGCGCCGCGCAACTTGAAAAAGCGGTGAAGGACTACTTCCACGCACAGAGCGGACTTCAAGCCGCGGTCGACGACGCCCGCAAAACGACCATCAATCCTGAACAGTCATCGCCAGTTGCCAGGTCCGGCCAGACCGACCGCTTCCCTGTTCCCGTTGGCCCGGAAGATTCTGCGATCACTTCCAAACCGTTTCCCGAACCAGATGCGCGAGCCCTCTATGCTGCGGTCCAACTCCGCATTCCCGAGCGCCGCGACTTTGGTTTGAAAACGCTGGAAGACCTCGCCACAACACAGACCGAAGCCGACAAGAAGGCAGAATCCAAACCTTCCAAAAAGACGGGAGAAGATTCCGAACAGTTGCCCAGCTTCGCGATCGGGAATGCTCTGGCCCATCGCTTCCTTGCCTGGGACCATATCCAACACAACGAATTTGAACAGGCCTTCAACGAAATCAGCGATGCCGGTTCCCTCAACCCGCGTGACATGTGGCTGCGTTATTACGTTTCTGTCGGGAAGTACAGAATGGCGCAGGCGAAACACGCCGACATGATGGGACTCGCCAACATGATGCTCGATCTGAAGGCTGTGCTCGAATGGAATCCGGAAATGGCCGACGCCTACGATCTTCTGGCGCTGGCGCGCAACTCGGGCGGCAGTAACACTGCCGCTTTGCAGGCGGAACGCGCAGCCATGACGCTCAGCCCCCGCAATGAGCAGTACGTCTTCCATCTCGCGGAGATTTACGTTTCCAGCAAGAAATGGGAAGCGGCCGGTTCCCTGCTCGACCGCCTGAAATCCAGCGCCAACCCGCAGATCGCAGCGCAAGCGCGAGAACTGTTAAGCCAGGCGGGCAACCAACGGAAGTACGGTATCGCTGCCAGTTCAACCGGGGCGAATCAACCGAAGTACGAGGCTCAGAAAACGCCTTTCGACGTGCTTGAAGAAGAGGCCGCCAAACGCGAGGCCGCCGAAAATGCACCGCCTTCAGGAAATCCCGGTGACCGCTCACCGTCCACTCCGAGCAAGGTACGCTGAAGCTCCGCACCACCGACTACAAATCACTGCTTCTCATCGGCGCCGACGATTTTTCCTGCGACTGGCGGGATCGCCCGATTACCGCGAATTACAAATCCAGCGGAGGCAGCGGAGATCTGATCTCGCTGGAAATGCGCTGAGAGGACTGGATCGCTTTCGCGCAATAGTCCGATCCATTTTCCCTGAAGCTCGAAAAGCGTTGTCATGCTGAGCGGAGAACGAGATCGCGGCGAACTCGTTCGCAGTCGAAGCATCCCTACCCATGAGAAATTTAGCGAGCAGTCTGCGCTGCTGACTTTTTCGCTTCGCACTTCAAATTCGCCGCGCCCAGTTTGTATTCGCAATTCCAGTGAAAGCCGTTGCGGTCATGCTGACCGTATCCCCATACCTGAAAGTGGAATATCTCGCCCTCCAGCCGTGAAGCCTCAACGAAGGCATGGTCATTTTCCCGCAGCGCCGGACGAAGCTCCACAGGAACCATCTGGATCAAAGACGGCACGTCGAGCACGACTGGTTCCTGCGTCGAAGTGGTCGCGAATATCAGCGCCCGCGACGTCTTCTTGCTCAGGTACTGCGTGACCATGAGAGAGTCCTTCTCCGACCATGCCACGGCCGCAACCCCAACATAGTCGCAGAGCTTGCGCGATCTCCCAGTCGCAGTGTCAACCAACCACAGCGAATGAAAGATGCCAGAGAACTCACTCCCAGGTTCTCGCAGATCCACATCGCGCACCTCAAAGCGCCCGTCCGGCGAAGCCAGGTGGCCAGCCTTGGGAAACAGGGCAAACGGCGCCGCATACACGTGACCCACCACGCTGACCAACAGGACCGGAAACAATATAAGCCGCAACAAGCGCATAGGCTCTTGCACTATTCCATTCCAGGAACCGTTCCGAAGTGGTGATGCAAATCACAGGCGGCATTACCTTGGTTTTTCGTTATGTGGCTTTCTTTTCGGCCTCGGTGGATATCGTCTCCTTTTGCGGTTGCTTTTTCGGTGCTTGCTTTTCAGCTTCTTTCTTCATGGCCTGGTTGTAGACCTTCGATAGCGCAGGCAGGTTCTGGCGAATCATGTCATTAATTTTTTCGCGGACCTGGGCGGTGCTGGTGACGGGCTTTTTGTCGACCGGCTGTGCTGCGACGGCTGCGGCGCTGGGCGTCGTGGGATTTTCTTCTTTCGGTCGTTGTTCTGTGAACAGGCGGCCGTCGCGGCGGACCAGCCTGTATCCGGGATTCTGCTGGGACCCAGTCCTTCAGCTTCTCTTCCTCCTCGTAGCGTTTGCGGCCGCGCTCGCGGGCTTCGATTTCTTTCTTCGCTTCCCAACGGGCGACGAAGCGAGCTTTCTTGGCGGCCTCTTCCTCTTTCTGTCGGATCTCCTGTTCGACCTCGTCGACCTCGTCTTCTTCCTCTTCTTCTTCGAAATCTTTGTCGT
>QIAL01000923.1 GCA_003225535.1 Acidobacteriota bacterium
TCACATAGTTTCTGCGGCTGCTGTAGTGGAAGATGCCGACAACCGTGGAGTGAGCGCGGTTCACTGTGCGGACGATGCGGCCTTCGGCGCGGCCGTCGGGGCGGACGTTGGCGATTTCCACCAGGACTTGGTCGCCGTGCATGGCGGTGCCGATCTGGTGTGGGGCGATGAAGATGTCGCCGGCGAGCTTCGATTTGAGCGGGCCGCTTAGCGATTTGGGATCGGGGATGACGAAACCGAAGCCGTCACGGTGCATGGAGAGGCGTCCGGCGACGAGGTTTTTGTCGGCGGCGGCTTGTGGGAGTTGGTAACGGTCGGAGTCGAGGGGGATCAGTGCGCCTCTTTTGACCAGCTTTTGCAGATGGTCGTTCAGGTTGCGACGCTCTTCGCCATGCAGGCCTAGCTCACGGGTGAGCTTCGAGCCGCGAGCTACGAGCTCTCGGCTGTCTATCAGCTTCCAGCATAACGCAGGGATGCTTGCTTTTGGGCACAGCCCAGACTGCCGCGCGTTATTGCGACCATGATTATGGCAATCCCAATCGCGACAAATGCTCTGAGCCAATCTGGAGGTTGATCGGCGGTGGGGAAAAGAGCCTGGGCGATATCGCGGCCAGGAAGGACACTGCCATGCATAGTGATGGCTAGCAGCACGCTTCCTCGCGTATGCAAGAACAACACGGTCATTAGGATGCTGAGAGCCACTGCACTGGCGAAGAAGAGAGCGTCCGCGGAAGCAGAATGGAAAAAGATCTCGAAGTGCCAGGCCGCCCAAACAATGCCCAACAGCACGCTCGCTCTCAGCGGAGTGTGTTGCCCCAGCAGGCGAGGCAGCAGATAACCGCGCCATCCAAGTTCCTCACCCAATGGGCCCTGAAAGAGGCCGAATGCCCACACGTACAACATCCACCACTGATGGAACAGATTGATCGGCCTGATTGGAACGAGGCGGTGATGAGCTGCACAGTAGAGCAACGTGGCGATGATATGCCCACCTAGCGGCAAGAACAGGGCATAGACCCACCAAGCCACGGAGACTCGATAGAGCACGCACCGTCTGGCGAGTTCCTTCAGGCCGGAGCTGCCTCCTTCTATATAAGTGGCCAGTACACCGGCCACACTGCAGAACGCGGCGCCAATCATGAAAGCAGGGCTCGTATAAGGGCTGATGTGCCTCAGCCTGGTAGCAATGGTCGCAGCCCACGGAACGCCAAAGCCCACCAGGAAGAACACAGCGAGCGCCGCTCGGGTTCGTGAAATGCTCATCGGGCTTGTAGAAAATCCCCCGTGTTTAAGAACGCTGAAGGCCGTGCGGCTTGCTGCGGACTTTTTCAGAGGCGCCAACGACCAACGACTAACGACCAGCGACGCCTTCGCACTACCACGTGTCTCCGCCGGCTTTCGGGGGCCAGGCGTTCAGGGCGCGGCGGATGGTGGCGATCTGGCCGGCGTGGTAGCTGTTGTGGGCGACCATCTGCCAGAGGACGGATTCGAGGGTGCCGGCGACTTTCTTGTCGCCTTCGTGGACGGATTCGAGTTGGCGGTCGAGTTCGGGGCGTGGGGATTGCGCCAGCTTTTCGAATTCGGAGAGGAACCAGGAGAGATCGCGCTTTAGGTGATCCCAATCTTGCGGCGTTGACGGGAAGCTTTCGGAGTTATGTTCGGGATATTTTGGCTTCTCACCGCGGATGCGTTTTAGTTCGTAGTTCATCCAGTAATTCATGTGGAAGACCAGGTCGGCGATGGAGTGGGGAAAGGCCTCGATCCGGCGGACAGCCAGCTCGGCAGAGACGTCTTCCACGCACGCGAGCGGATCAGCGTGGGCGCCTTTGCCGCGGAGGAGGTCGGTCAGGGATTGCATGTTCGTCTTTCCGTCGATTACAGCGCGTTAGACATCCTACGCCGCGATTAAGATCTCTCAGAACCTGGAATCTTCAACCACAAGCCCACGAAGGTTCACGAAGGAAAACCTGTTGTTGCCGACAAAACTTGCGACAGTCAGAGAATACAGGGCGTTCGATGCTCTACGCTCGCTTCGCTCGCGGGGCGGACGAAGGCGTCCGTCCCTACAAGGTTAGCGGTGATGTAGGCCAGGGCGCGGACGCTGATCTCGTTGTTGTTGGCGATGCCGCGGCGCATCCAGGTAGTCTCGTCGAGATTGCGAAAGAGTGTCAACGTGGCTCGGCGAACGGCGATGTAGTCTTCAATGATTTCGGGGAACGGACGCGAAGCGAAGGGGCTGTTGCGGATGTAGTCGTCCTGTTCGAAGCCGGCGAGCGGAGTGCGGTCTCCGCGCGCAATGCGGAGGGCGCGGTAGGCGAAGATGCGTTCGGTGTCGCAGACGTGGCCGAGGACTTCCTTGACGGACCATTTGCCGGCAGCATAGCGGAAGTCGCCTTCGGATTCGTCGCGGCCAGAGAGGAGGATCAGCGTCTGGCGGCGTTGCGATTCGAGCGTGCTGATGATGTCATCGCCGGGCACCAGCGAGATATAGCCCTCGTGGTAGGGAGAGTGTTCGGAGGGTTCTGGGCGAGCGATGGTTGGAGCGAGGATGGCTGGGTCGGACATGAATGGCTCCTTGGTTTTCGGTGAAACCTCAAACGAAAATCATCACCACAAAGGGCACGAACGTTCATGAAGGACAAATTGGCGCGGGTCTTTTTCCTTCGGCCTGGGATCAATTGTTAGACTTCGAAAATAACTCTTGGTTTCGATAAATCTTCTCCCTGAGAGGATAACTCCGGCGGGCTGTGGAAGGATACGCCCTGAGGAAAATTTCGGGAAACGTTACACGCTGCCGGGGCGAAAATCCCCAGTGCAGGGCAAGCGCCACCAGATGCGGAAGCACCCCAGCGTCCGTAACAATCCGGTTACTTTCGTTCAAAATAGGGGATTTCCACAGGGGTCAGAATGAGACGGAGGAGTACAATCGCGTTTGGCTACGAAAGTGCGGCCAAATAACTCCTAATCCCAACACAGGAAAGGACCCTGTCATCCATGTGGAAGCCGACAAATCAGCCTCAAACACCCGGCCGGCCAGCTGAGCCGGAGCGCCCAACTACGTCTACCCCCAGTGCGCCTGCGATGAGTCCAAGCGAACCGCCATCGGCCCCCCGGCCGGTGACGACCACCACTGCGGACCAGGCGACAATCGGCAAGTCGCTTGTGATCAAGGGTGAGGTGACTGGTTCCGAGTCGCTTTACATCGATGGCAGAGTAGAAGGGTCCATCAATTTATCGGGCAATCGCGTGACAGTGGGACGCAATG
>QIAL01000448.1 GCA_003225535.1 Acidobacteriota bacterium
ATCATGATCTCAGCGGAATCGTCGGAGAAGATATCTTCACGGCGAGTCATGCGGGCGCGAATCTTGTCGGGCTCTTTGTCCCAGCAGATGAAGACGGCGTAAAGGTTGTGCTCGTCGTAAGCGAGGTAGACGTCGGTGTCTTGCGTGGGCGGCGCACCGTCGGCGGGCTCGCGCGCGATAAAGCCGGAGACCTTCACCATGCTTTCGGACACTCCGCCGGCGGGCCGCATGGCCTCGAAATCGGCGAGGCTGGGCGCGTGCTCGATGCGGGGAATCTGTATTGCTGGCGGCGCGGCGTAACCGAAGGGCATAAAGAGCAGGAGCGATGCCGCAACCCGGGTTAACCTTGATCTGAAATTATTTCTGAGCACGAGGACGAGGAGCATTGTAGACGAGGGACGGACAACCGCCAGAATCCGAGGTAACGCAATCCCGCGAACGCCCGAGAGCCGTCGCTCCATTGGACGTTATTGGCACGGAATTGATAGCAACTCCGCACCAGGCACACTGGCGCAGTGGAGCGCACTCGCCGCGACTGGGCTTGATCCTCTAGACTGTCAGTGAGGGCCGCTCTCCTCCGATGATCATCAACCACGCCGAACGCGCGCATAACCATAACTGGGAACTCGACCCCGTCATCCGGTCGCTGCTGGATACCGACTTCTACAAGCTGCTGATGCTGCAGTTCATCTGGAAGCACTTTCCCAAAACGCAAGTGGAATTCTCGCTCTTCAACCGCCACCCCGCGGTCCGCATCGCCGACATCATTCACATCGAGGAGTTCAAGGTTCAGTTGCAGCACGTGCGTGGACTGCACTTCCGCAAGTCGGAGCTCGTGTGGCTGGCTGGCAATACGTTCTACGGACGGCGCGGAATTTTCGAGCCCGCGTTCCTGGAGTGGCTGGAGAAGGACTTTGGCTTATCCGATTACCAGTTCCGTGTGCGCGACGGCCAGATCCACCTGACGTTTGAAGGACCATGGACCGCGACCACTATGTGGGAACTTTATTCGACATTCTGTATGCGCGCGCGAAAACAAAGTTGTGGGGCAAGATTGAGCGCCTGCGAGGCGTACCGGGATTAAGCGTGGCTGACTTCGGAACCCGCAGGCGGCACAGCTTTCTGTGGCAGGAATACGTTGTGGTAGCGATGGCCGCCAATCTTGGCAGCAATTTCATAGGAACGTCGAACGCCTTTCTCGCCCACAAGCATGATCTGGAAGCGATCGGAACGAATGCCCATGAGATTCCCATGGTCATGGCAGCTCTCGCGAAAGATGATGTTGAACTGAAAGCATCGCAATACAAGATGCTCGAACTCTGGCAGCAGACGTATGAGGGCGCGCTGCTAGTCATGCTGCCGGACACGTTTGGAACCACACAGTTTCTGGCCCATGCGCCGGAGTGGGTTGCCGACTGGACCGGTCAGCGCGTCGACAGCAAGGATCCCTACATTGCTGGCGATGAATACATCGAATGGCTCAGGGCCAAAGGACGCGATCCGAGCGAGAAACTTCTGATCGCTTCCGACACACTGGATGTCGACGCAATCCTGGGGCTGCAGGCGTATTTTGGCGGGACAATGGCGAAGGGGGTCGTTCCCGACGATTTTCGATATGCCTCCGACTTTCACGATCCGAAGAAATGGACGGCAGATCAAAGAATTCGATTCAGCGCAGGCTGGGGAACCTTGTTGACCAATGATTTTCGCGGATGTAACCCGAACGACGGAGCTGGGTTTGATCCGATCGGTCTCATCTGCAAGGTGTCGAGCGTCGAAGGGCGCCCGGCGGTGAAGCTCTCCGACAATTATTCCAAAGCGCTAGGGCCACCTTCGGAGATTGAGCGCTACCGCAAAGTGTTCGGGACGACCGGAATCGCGAATGCTCCGCTGGTAGCGTGATCACACATGTAGCCCCGGACGCCTTCGTCCGGGGTTGCGCGCGAAGCGCGCAATGACGACGGCAGGTGAGCGAGGAAGGTGTGTGCGGTTCCACGGCGGCTGCACGCTCGCTTCGCTCGCGGGGCGGACCCTTCGAGTTCGCTCAGGGCAAGCTGCGTCCACCCCTACACGAACTCTCGTTACCACGTCGAATCCATTCTGTGTCACATTAGACGTTCATGCCTTCGATTGCCGAATCCAGGGCGGGACGCGCCGCCTTTTCCCATCCGGGATTTTTGCTCTTCCAGATTGCGCGATTTCTGATCGTGTCCGCCGTCGAGATGCAGGCGGTGGCCGTCGGCTGGCAAGTCTACGAGATCACAAAACGGCCGCTCGATCTTGGGGACCGGTTTGACCGGCGCAATGTGCTCTCGGCGTGTTATGCAGGATATGCCTTGTGCTTCGGCCTGTTGCTGGCTTTGAGCCGGCGGAGCGTCCCGTCCATTGTGCCGATTTACATCGTGCTGGTGATGATCGGAATCGTGCGTTCTTTCAACGGGCCCGCCAGCCGGTCGATCCTGCCGCAACTTGTTCCGCACGAGCATTTCGCGAATGCGGTTGCCTGGAACGCGACCATCTTTCAGGCCTCGACCGTTCTCGGTCCATCGTTCGGAGGAATTATCTACGCGGCATTCGGCGGACCCTCGGTGGTTTATGTAATTGCCATGGTTACGGCAATTGGCGCAACACTTACTACGTTCCGTATCAAGCCGGAAGTGAAATCGCGTCCTCGAGAGCCACTGAATCTGAAGACTCTGTTTGCCGGTTTGCGTTTCATACGCAACAACAAGCTGATTTTGGGCGCCATCTCTCTGGATTTATTTGCGGTCATGATGGGCGGCGCCGTAGCGCTTCTTCCGGTTTACGCGCGGGAGATCCTGCATACGGGCCCGTGGGGGCTTGGATTGCTGAGGACTGCGCCTGGAGTGGGCGCGGCGCTGATGGCAATTCTGCTCGCGCACTGGCCATTGCGCGGAAACTCGGGACCGAAATTGCTTTGGGCCGTTGCCGGATTCGGAGTGTTCACAATTATTTTTGGACTGTCGCGCAGCCTGACCGTTTCGCTGATCGCGCTGGTGCTCCTCGGAGCGAGCGACATGATCAGCGTCATCATTCGCGCGACTTTGACACTGTTGGCCACGCCCGACGAGATGCGGGGTCGAGTCACTGCAGTGGATATGATCTTCATCGGCACCTCGAATGAGTTTGGGCAATTCGAATCGGGAGTCACCGCACAGTGGTTTGGAACCGTGCCGGCAGTCGTGTTGGGAGGAGTGGGAACTTTGTTGGTCGTTACTTTGTGGGCGTGGTGGTTTCCGGATCTTCGACGGGCCGGCGAGTTGCATTCCATTACCACTAATGCTCAATCGACAACCGCTGATCCCGCTTAAGAGCTTCACCACACAGGGCACGGAGGAGCACAGAGGCAACCTCTAACCCGCGTTCATGCCGTAGAATGTGCGTTTCATTCCCCGACGAGGAATCGGATTGATCGAGCGCTACTTCCGTCTTAAGGAAAATCAGACAACGGTTCGCGCAGAGTTTTTGGGCGGGCTGACGACCTTCATTACGATGGCTTACATCGTGGTCGTGAACCCGCAGATTCTCGCTAAAGCCGGAATGCCAGTCGAGGGAGTCGTGTTCGCCACCTGTATCTCGGCTGCAGTGGCGACGCTGGTCATGGGGCTTTACGCAAACTACCCCATCGCGCTCGCTCCGGGCATGTCGCTGAATGCCTACTTCACGTACTCGGTGTGCCTGGGAATGCATGTGCCCTGGCAGACTGCGCTAGGCGTGATCTTCCTCTCGGGCGTATTCTTTCTGATTCTGACCGTCAGCCGCGTGCGCGAGAAGATCGTGAACGGGATCCCGGACTGCTTGAAACACTCGACCGCGGGCGGGATTGGAATGTTCATCGCCTTCGTTGGACTTCGGAATGCGAACCTAGTGGTGGCGAATCCTGCAACGTTCGTGAGCCTCGGGAGCTTTCGGAATCACGAGGCGCAGCTGGCATGCGTGGGCCTTGCGATCATACTGATCCTGATGACGCGAAAAATAACCGGTGCAATTCTGATTGGCGTTGTCGCCACCACCTTACTCGGGATCTTTCGCGGGATGGCAACCTGGCCTGCACACATTCTTTCTTGGCCGCATCCGTCGGCAACCTGGCTCAAGCTGGATTTGCGGGGCGCGCTGCACCTCGGCTTACTCGAAATCGTCTTCGTTTTCCTGTTCGTCGATCTGTTCGACAACGTGGGCACGCTGCTCGGCGTCTGCGAGCAGGGCGGATTTGTGAAGGATGGCAAGATTCCACGGGTTGGGCGAGCGCTGGTATCGGATGCGATCGGCACGGTTTTCGGCGCGCTCACCGGAACGTCGACGGTGACCAGCTACATCGAGAGCGCAGCGGGAGTCGCTGCAGGTGCGCGGACAGGGCTGAGTAACGTCTTCGTGGCCGGACTATTTCTCTTAGCGGTTTTCTTTACTCCGCTGGCGTCGGCGATTCCAGGATACGCTACTGCTCCGGCATTGATCGTCGTGGGTGCGCTGATGACCGAATCGATCGCGCGCGTGGTTTGGTCCGATTTCACCGACGCGATTCCTGCATTCGTGACCCTGCTGGCGACTCCGCTCACGTTCAGCATTGCCACCGGACTTAGCCTGGGATTGATTTCTTATACGTTGGTGAAAGTGGCGGCGGGGAGGTTCCGGGAAGTGAGTCCGGTGATCTGGATTCTGACTCTGCTCTTCATCTTCCGCTACGCGTATCTGGCCGCGGAATAAACCTTCAACCAAGGGCACCCTTCGACTGCGCTCAGGGCAGGCTAAGGTACACGAAGGAAACCTTACGGCACACTGACGGTTACGGTCGCACTCGTGCGGCCGTATTGGTTGGTCGCGTACAGCGTGTAGGTCGTCGTCGCGGTTGGATTCACCGTCACGGTTGTATCGCGGACTGCACCTGGGCCCGGAGAAACAATGATGTAATCCGCGCTGCCTGCGATCCATGACAGGGTCACGCTTCCTCCGGAGGAAACGTGACCAGCCGAAGCCGTGAAACTGCTGACCGTCGGTGCGGCACCGGTCGGATAGTTGGTGCTGGTGTAGACGGGATTCATCTGCACGACTTCGAAGGCAGATGCGGGAACGGTCTTGAGAGAATCGAGATCGGATCCCCAACGGCTGTCGGACACCCCCGTCACGAATAGCGAACTACCGTTGTCGGCCAGGATCAATCCGTACTGTTTCATGGCGGTGAGAATGACCTGCATCTGCGACGAGAATCCTGAGATGTCATAACTGGACTTCAGTCGTAGGCGCATGCCCATCGGCGGCGCGGTCGGATCGCTAGTGTTCCCTGCCCAATGTGAAGCTGGCGGGGTAAATGCCGCACGCGTCTTCGGCAACGTGAAACGAAAGGCGTGTTGAATCTTTCCTGAGGCGACTTCGTCATAGCGCACCAGGCCGGGGAAGATTGGCAAGCCCGCCGCATCAGCAGATGTCCACGTGTAAGGACGCTGCTCGTCAGAAAGAAGATCCCAGACCGCGGTCGAATCGGCGTTCCAGCTTCCGTCCCCGTTCACGGAGGAATTGTAGAGTTCGTACAGAAAGCAGTTGCCGTTGTCGAGCACGAGTACGTGGCGATCGCCGCTGCTGGATGATCCGCCTTCAATCGGAGCATTGGCGGGAACCGGCATCGGGCCGGGATCGCTTTCATCGCCGTAGGCCTGAAGATTCACTTTGACCAGCGACTGAGTTCCGTTGACCACGACGTAGGGAATGCCGTAGGAGGGATCAGTGCCCCAGTCGGGGTGTACGTTCACGGAGCCGACCCAGTTCGTGATGATCGTGCCGGAATTCGGATCGACCGGTGCGGACGAAATGTCGGTGTTCCAAAGATTGCTGCTGGTGAACGGCAAAAAGCCGTTGAGACTTGCCGTCTGTCCGGTGGACATCCCGTTGCAGGCGAGATTGCCGCCACCAGTTCCCCCGCCATTCCCGCCGCCGCCTCCACCGCCACTGCCGCCGTTACCGCCGTTGCCGGATTGACTGGATACTGAGCAGGCAGTGAAAGAGATGACCGCTATCGCGACGGAAATGAAAACAACAATCCGGAGGGCCGCGCGGGACTTACGCATGAGGACATTGTCGAGGAATCGCTCGGCCTTCAAAAGAGGCCGTTCGGACATGTCCCGATTCGAACGTTTGCCGCAGGATTTTGGTCCGGACCACAAGGGCAAGGTGCCCTCGCCACAACCTGCGGGACGCTGGCGCTACTTCGCCCTCAGCAGTGTCTTCGCCGCTCCCATATTGTCGTATTTGTCGTACGCGCGTACGACGATGACGTGTTCCCCCGCCGCGTCTTTCGTGGGATCGAGTGCGCCCTTGAAGTCATAATCTTCGGTCTTTGCGTCGGACAATTGTCCAACGGGTTCCACAAACTTCCAGTCGCCGGCGTCCACGGAGAATTCCACGCGCTTTATGGCGGAGAATCCATCTTCAGCGCGGAAATGGACGTGAATCTGTCCCCCCTCCAGCGAGGCAGTGAGGTTTTCGATGCGCGGAGGAGTCGTGTCCACCTCAAAGCGGCGGCTCTCGCGCGACACTGAGAGGGCGTCACCGGGAGAGTGCGACGGGGCATCGGAGCTGACAACCTTGATCGTGTAGCCGCCATCGGGAAGCAGGCTGGCATCGAAGGAATAAGCCTTATCGGTGATGTTTTCCTTCAAGAGAAGCCAGCGGGATTCTCCGTCGCCTCGATAGTAGACGGAATAGACGAGTTGGTCGTCATTGTCGTCGTGTGCCGTCCACTTCACGCCGATCGCGTCCTTGTCATGAGTGCTAGGCACGGGCGATTCGAACCGAATACCGGGGGAGCCGCTGACATCCGTACTGACGTTAAGCAAGGTTTTCGGAAGCGGCTGGTAGCGCACGCCAATCTGCACGGAAACGTCGTCCATCTCCGGCGCAATGTTTTTCGGCAGATAGTTTACGGTCACAGAGTCGACCGAGGGCTTCGTGCCTCCGTCGTGCAGAACCGCCTTCCACTGTGTGTAGCGCGCCGCCGGAATGTTCAACTCGACGCCCTTGCTCAGGTCGACTTGCTTCCAGGGACTCCAGTTACGGTCAGGGTTGTCGACGTTGCCGCTGCGAGCCAGGAGATCGACATTTCCCGATCCCCGAAATTCGGCGCGTCCCCACCGCGAAAAGATCTTGGCATCGAAGACGTCACTCTCGTAGGAGCCTTCCTTCTCTGAGCCGGCTCCAAGGATAAAGATCTTGCCGAGATTGCTGGTGGCGGCGTAGAGTCCGCCATTCGGAGCCTTGGCAAATCCGGTAACTTGCGAAGCCGGCGATTTCACCAGATCGGTGTAATCATCGGGCCCCTCAATTTCAAACACATGCCCACGGTTTCCGGTGCCCGCCAGCAGCTTATTGTGGGAATCGAAAGCAAGGGCGTAGACGATGTCTTCCCGCGACGTCCAAATCCGCAGAGGCGATCCGTCCGATCCGATCCTGTAAACATCGGAGCCACCGGTTGCTCCTCCGCCCGGGATGGGAAACGGGGTGATCGCCCCAGGAGTGGGAGTCATCACGATACCGGGGCTCTGAGCGCCCGGCATGGCGGCGGGGTTTTGTCCCATCGTGATCATCATCGAAGGATTGCCCGGTGCTCCTCCCATCCCGGGCCGCTTTTCACCGACACCTGCGGCATAGATATTGCCGTCGTGGTCGAGGGCCAGCGCCGTGATTTCCTTCTTCGGCGCGCTGTAGAGAACGAATCCTTCCCCGGCCGGAGAAATTCGATAAACCAATCCGCTGCCATCCGTCCCCGCGATCAGGTTTCCCTGGGCATCCAATGTGAGAGCCCGGATGTGGGTTTCATCACTCTTGAAGAAGAGTGAGTGCTCGCCCTTGGGAGTTACCTTATAGATTTCGCCGCGATCACCAGTGCCGACGTAGAGATTTCCGGACTTGTCGAGAGCCAGATCCCAGATGTATTTCGTACCGGGCGCGAAATATTCGGAAGACGTCCAGGAAGAATCCACTGCGGGCTTGGCAGGATCTTTCGGCGCGTTGTCGGCGGGCTTATTCTCGGACTTGTTTTCGGACTTGGAAGGTTCAGTCTTGCCTCCGGCCTTATGCTCGATCTTGTACACCTTGCCATCGGGCGCAGTGGCTGCGTAAATTACCCCGCCCGGAGCGACTTGGAGTGCCTGCACCTGAAGTTCCTGGGGCTGGAAGATGATGGTCGACTTGCCGTCTGGAGTGATGCGGTACACACGCGCGGGAGAACCGGTGGCGGCATAGATGTTTCCCGCATCGTCGGCAGCAACGGCCCAGATGTAGGTGGAGGGCGTGGCGTAGAGCAGCTTGAAAGAAGGCGCCAGCTCCAGCCCACCGGAACTGCGGATGGCCACTCCGGTAGCCGTACCTTTAACCAGATCCTCAAACTTCGACTGCTCCCAGGTACGCGTGCCTTCGGCAACGGCGGGACGGGAAACCGAGGTGATGAAGGAAAGAAAGAAAAAAACAAAAGCGTAACGTGGGATCCTGAGCGCGGTATGTAATGTCATATCTTGATTGGGTAATCCGGAACCTTGGATTGCGATAGCTTTCTGCAATGCCCGGAAATCTCAGGTTAACATGCAAAAGGCCGTATTGCTGCGGTCGCACTCGAATTCCTCAGGGCAGCTTTAACTCGGAAGGTCTTGGTCTTCGCGTTCTCGACAGCCGGTTTCGGACGAGGCAACGCCATTAAAAATCTTCGTAGCCACGGCGTGATATCGTAGTTTTTTATGCATTCCGCGCGGCAAAAGCTGCTTACCACACTCGCCCACAAGTCTTTTCAACTGGGCGAGTTCAAACTTTCTTCTGGCGGGACGAGCGATTACTACATCGACTGCCGCACCACCACGCTCGATGCGAAGGGGTCGCGGCTGACTGGGGAAGTATTCCTGGAGGAAATCCGGAACCGTGGATGGAAGGCCCAGGCCATCGGCTTCCTCGTGCGCAAGGCCGAAAAGCAGCACGGTACGGGACAGCGCATCGAAGGCTTCCGACAGAAGGGCGCGCGCGTGGTGATCGTGGACGATGTCTGCACGACCGGAACTTCGACAATTCAAGCGATCGAGGCGGCGCGCGAATTTGGATTTGAGGTCGTCGGCGTAATGTGCCTAGTCGAGCGGGAAGAGGCGAGGGGGCGTCCCAGTGTGGAGAAGGCGGCGGCCCCGGCTCCGTTCGTGACCATATTCACAGCGAACGACGTGCGCAAGGAACATGTAGCGCAGACCGACGATACCGAGCCGAGTCTCTTCGCGGTTGCGGCGAGTTGCGAGGTCTGCGGTAGGCCGGCGGTGACCAACAACCCGAGAAACCGGTGCGAAGCGCATAAAGCGTCGTAGAGACGTAGCTTGCTACGTCTTGCTGGCGGCGGCACCCATCGTGGCCAGAGAGACGTTGCAAGCAACGTCTCTACAGAAAATATGATTCAAACTCTCGAATGGACTGACAAGGGCGTGCGCTTCATTGACCAGACGAAGCTGCCGACCGAAGAAGTGTACGTGACCTGCAAAACGCACGAGCAGGTGGCCGACGTGATCCGCAACATGGTAGTCCGTGGGGCGCCAGCGATCGGCGTTGCCGCCGCCATGGGGATCGCGCTCGGGGTGAACAACTCCAAGGCCGTGACCACGGGCGATCTGAAGCGCGACTTCGACGCCATCTGCGATCTGATCGGCAAGACGCGGCCCACGGCGGTGAATCTGTTTTGGGCCATCCAGCGGATGCAGGAGAAGTTTGAACGCATCCGCATCCGCCCGATTCCTCAGATTAAGCGCGATCTGATCGAAGAGGCGCAGAGCATGCATGCCGAGGATATCGCCGCCAACCAAGCCATGGGACGACATGGCGCCACGCTCATGCCGAGTGACGGTGGAGTGCTCACGCACTGCAACGCTGGCGCCCTGGCGACAGCAGGATATGGCACAGCCCTGGGCGTGATCCGCGCGGCGGTTGAGCAGGGGAAGAAGATTCACGTCTATGCCGACGAGACGCGTCCGTTTCTGCAGGGCTCACGCCTCACTGCGTGGGAGTTGATGAAGGACGGAATCCCGACGACGGTGATCTCCGACAACATGGCCGGCGCGATGATGAAGCAGGGGAAGATCGGCGCCATCGTCGTGGGCGCGGATCGCATCGCGGCCAACGGTGACGTGGCGAACAAGATCGGAACGTACACAGTTGCGATCCTCGCTAAGGAGCACGGAATCCCCTTCTACGTGGCGGCACCGATCTCGACCGTGGATATGGCATGTCCGGATGGTGCCGGGATTCCCATCGAGCAACGGAATGGCAGAGAAGTGACGCACATCGCGGGCAAGCAGATGGTGCCCGATGGCGTTGCGGTCGAGAACCCTGCGTTTGACGTGACTCCGGCGAAGTATGTGGCGGCCATCATCACCGAGAGAGGTGTGGCGCGCGCACCCTACGACGAGTCCCTTCGGCGGCTGGCTGGGCAGGAAGCGGCGGTGCAGAAATAAGAATTGCAGATTGAAGATTTCAGATTGAAGATTGAAGAAGATTGAAGATTGAAGAAGATTGTCCGACTCGGTTTCAACCGGCAATCTAAAATCTTCAATCTTCAATTGTTTTGTTAATATTTGTGAACTTTGTAAACCTTGAAGAACTTTGGTCATCTTCCGCTACTTATTTTCCAGGTTCGGGTTGAATCAAGCGACAAGTCACACGTGCTAGTCTGAGCCAGGAATCTGGCTTTCTGGGCC
>QIAL01000449.1 GCA_003225535.1 Acidobacteriota bacterium
CATCGAGCGCGAGTTTATTGCGAAGATTCCGCGTCCCCCATTGAAATCACTGATCGACCATATCGATCACATCGCCAAGGTGGCGGGAGTGGACCACGTGGGGCTGGGCTCCGACTTTGACGGGGTCAGCGGAGCAACGCCCCAGGGCATCGACTCAGCAGCCGACCTGCCCAAGATCACGCAGGCGCTGCTTGATCGAGGGTACAGCGCGGAAGACATTCACAAAATTCTAGGCGGCAACCTGATGCGTGTTTTTCGCGAGGTCGAACGCGTCAGCCACGAGTTGCAAGGTTCGAAATAAACTCGATTGTCGCGGCGACCACAAGTGCTGCGCCGCTGTCGTACAATGCAACGTTGCGATTCATTCAACAATCCACGCTTCGTTTCCAAGGAGCATCCATGCGTAAAGCACTTGCAATTCTCGGAATGATAGTGATATCTGCATCAATGTCATTCGGCCAGGCTGCGGCAACCAAGCCGGCCGCGCCCGCCAAGCCCAGCACAGCGGCCAAACCGGCCACGGCCGGAGCAACGCCGGCCAAGCCAACCGCCATCATCGACACGGCAGCGGGCAAGATGACCTGCACCCTCTTTCCCGACAAAGCTCCCATCGGTGTCGCCAACTTTATCGGCCTCGCCACGGGAACGAAAGATTGGAAGAATCCGGTGAGCGGCGCCACGAAACACGGCGTACCCTTGTACGACGGCACGATTTTTCATCGGGTCATCCCGCAGTTCATGATTCAGGGAGGGGATCCGGCGGGCACGGGGTCGGGCGCCGATCCGGTTGCTCCCTTCAAGAACGAAGTCTCGCCTGATTTGAAGTTTGACCAACCCGGGCGCTTGGCCTATGCGAATGCCGGGCCCAATACCAACACTTCGCAATTTTTCATCACGGAAGTGGCGCTCACCGGGCAGCAGGGCGACATGCTCAACGGCAAGTACACGATCTTCGGGCAGTGCGATGAAGCAACCGTCGCCCTGGTGAAGCAGCTTGCCAGAATGAGTACGGATACGAATGATCGGCCATACCGGCCGGTCAAGATCAATCACATCACGATTCAGAAGGCAGGAGCGGCGGCGAGAGCAGCCACACCGGCAAAGAAGCCGGCTGCTGCCACAACCCCAAAGGCCGGTACGACACCGAAATAGCATCTGCGACGCCGCTCGCTTTGCTTCGCGGGACAGCCGAGGCGGCTGTCTCTACGCAAGCTCGCTCAGCCAACGACTAACGACGAACGACCAACGACCGCTTTTGAAAGGATCCTATGACTCGTCAACCGGGAATGTACGCCACGTTTGAAACCACCGAAGGCACCATTGTCTGCCGCTTGTTCGACAAAGAGGCGCCCAAGACCGTCGCGAACTTCGTCGATCTCGCCGAGGGCAAGCGCGAGTGGAAGCATCCAGCAACGGGAAAGAAGTCGAATGACCGGCTCTACGATGGCACCATCTTCCACCGCGTGATTCCCGACTTCATGCTTCAGGGTGGAGACCCGCAGGGCACCGGCACTGGCGGTCCGGGATATCAGTTCGAAGACGAGACCAAGGGCTCCCCACACAAGTTCGACAAGCCCGGCAAACTGGCCATGGCAAATGCCGGCCCGAATACCAATGGTTCGCAATTCTTCATCACGGTGGTTCCGACGGACTGGCTGACGGGCAAGCACACGATCTTCGGTGAGGTGGTTGAGGGCCAGGATGTGGTCAACAAAATTACCAAGGTGCCACGCGCCCGCAATGATCGTCCGAACAAGGATGTCGTGCTGAAGAAGGTGACGATCGAGAAAGCGTAGGGCGGGTACAATTTCAAGGAAATGCCCGCCGCGATGTCTGCCGCGTCAGAAGACGTTCTCAAGCTGCTTTTGCTGATCGCCGCAGGCGGCGGCCTGTTGGCTCTGGGCCGATGGGGCTGGCGCGTGGGGGCCGCGATTACCCAGATTTGAATGTCGTGCGGCAGGGTTAGACGACCTTTGCGGAGCAGCACCGTCAATTCGGCCACGCTGACGGGAGACAGCCATAATTCATTCGCAGGATCGGCCAGCGCCTTCTCTACACGGCGCGTAAGACGCTGTGGTTCGAGCATGCTCCAGAGCCAGATGTGAGTGTCAAGAAGCAGTTTCACCGGGAGGCATCCCAGTCGTCCCAACTCCCGGTGGGGCCCACGATGTCACCGAGAATCTTACCGGTTCCAACCATTGAACCGAGTCGCCTACCCTTTCCCTCTGCAGGAGAGGGAGGAATCACTTCAGCGATGGGCTTGCCGAAACGAGTCACCCGGATCGGCTTCCGTGTCTTGCGGACCTCTTCCAGGATGCCGAGGCACTTGGCTTTGAATTCGGAGATAGCGATTTCTTTCATATGCAGTTTATACCATGGTCAAAGACCATGGTCAAACCGAATTGGGGCTTCGGTCGAGCCCAATTACAATCTCCCGATGTTGCTGGCGACTCTCGCAGTCCCGATGGACGGGCTGAAGTTCCTATTACTGGTGCTTGTCGGCGGAGGTCTGCTGGCTCTCGGCCGCTGGAGTTCGCGGCTAGGTCCGACTATCTCGGGAGGCGTCCCCGGCAATATGCCCACGCCTGACACCGCGGAGCCGTTGCCGGGTGCAGAGTCCAACGCGAAGGTCTGGCCTCCTTCGGCAGAAGAGGTCGCGGCTTCCCTGCCGTTTGATCCAGCGCTTGGGAACCTCCGCATCCGCAAGTTTTACTTCAAGAAGGCCGACGCGATTCCCGGTCCTGACGATCCCGAAGTCTTCGCCGACGAATTGAACATCGAACTCTACGACCCGGAATCAGGGCATGCCTGGTGGCAATCTTATTTCGTCGCCACTCCGCAGGGTCTGGGCAAGTTGCTGCGCGAGAAGTCGTGGAGATATCTGCATGCACCTGAGATTTTGGTTTTCCCTCGCTACAACCTGGAGGAGATACGGCGTGCTGTTGTCAGCCGCATCCGGGCGGAAAATGAGTTCTTCAAAGGCAAGGAGCAGGCGGAAGAGGAATCGCTGTGACACCTTGATCGGACGGGAAGGCTCGGCCTGTGGCTAAACTCCAATCACCCCCACCAACTCCTTCACCGCCGCCGCGCTCTTGTCGAGCCCAGCCTTTTCCTCCGGAGTCAGCTTGATCTCGATGATCTGCTCGATTCCCTTCGCGCCCAGTTTCACGGGCACGCCTACGTACAGACCGTTGATGCCGTACTCGCCCTGCAAATAGGCGGCGCAAGGGAGAATTTTTTTCTTATCTTTCAGAATAGCTTCGACCATCTCTGTCGCTGCAGCCGAGGGAGCGTAGTAGGCCGAGCCCGTTTTCAGATACTTCACGATCTCGGCGCCGCCATCGCGCGTACGCTGCACCAGCGCATCCAGACGGCTCTTCTCGATCAATTCCGTGATCGGGATGCCAGCCACCGTTGAATAGCGCGGCAGAGGCACCATCGTATCGCCGTGTCCGCCGAGGACGAATGCCGTCACGTTCTCCACGCTGACTTTCAGTTCGTCGGCGATGAAGGCCCGGAAGCGAGCCGAATCGAGCACACCGGCCATGCCGATCACCCGCTCACGTGGGAATCCACTGAGTTTAAAAGCCGTCTGCGCCATGGCATCCAGCGGGTTCGAGACAATGATCAGAATGCAGTTTGGTGAATACTTCACTACTTCGCTGACCACCGCCTTCATGATGTTGTAGTTGGTGTTGAGCAGGTCGTCACGGCTCATGCCCGGCTTGCGCGGGATGCCCGCCGTCACCACGACGACGTCGGAATTGGCCGTGTCCTTGTAGTCGTTGGTCCCGCTGACGTAGGAGTCGCGCTTCTCGATGGGCATCGCCTCCAGCAGATCGAGCCCCTTCCCTTGCGGAACGCCCTCAATGATGTCGATCAAAACTACATCCGCGAGTTCCTTGGAGGCGATCCAGTGAGCGGCCGTCGCGCCCACGTTCCCGGAACCTACGATGCTGACTTTTTTGCGCATGAAATGAGTCCTTTCCAAACAGCAGTTAGCAATTAGCCCAAAAATGGCCGGGCTGCGCCCGGCGGACAGCCGATGGCGGCTGTCCCCACAAAAAAACTCAGATGGCCGAATGCCAATTGCTAAGTGTTAACAGCTTGCCTTACACCAGCACTCCCGCTCCCATATTCTCAATCATGTGGCCTGCAAACTCGCTGGTCTTCACCTTTGTCGCACCCGGCATCAGGCGCTCGAAATCGTAGGTTACTTTCTTCTGCTCGATGGTGCGCTCCATACTCTGCTCGATCATATCGGCGGCTTCGTTCCAGTCGAGATGGCGGAACATCATGACACCCGACAGAATGACTGAACCCGGATTGATTACGTCTTTGTCGGCATACTTTGGCGCTGTGCCGTGCGTGGCTTCGAAGATTGCATAGCCATCGCCGATATTCGCCCCCGGAGCGATGCCGAGTCCGCCCACCTGGGCCGCGCATGCATCCGAGATGTAGTCGCCATTCAGATTCGGCGTGGCCAGCACCGAGTACTCGTCAGCGCGCGTCACCACCTGTTGGAAGATCGAGTCGGCGATGCGGTCGTTGATCATGATCTTCTTCTTCCACGCGCCGTTGCCGTGCGTCGAATAGATCACGTCCAGCACCTCTTTCACTTCTTTTTCCACCGACTGCCGGAATGCCGGAGGCGCGAATTCCATGCCGGGTTCGATCATCTCGGCGTTCTGGGCCACGCTCAGATTCGGGTTCTTGTCCTTATTGTCCAGAATCCAGCTCTCACGCTCGGTGACGACCTTGTCGCGAAACTCCTCGGTGGCAATCTCGTAGCCCCACTTGCGGAAGGCGCCTTCAGTAAATTTCTGGATGTTCCCCTTGTGCACCAGCGTCACTGTCTTCCGGCCACTCTCGACCGCATGCTGGATCGCCATGCGGACCAGGCGCTTCGTTCCCGTCACCGAGATCGGTTTGATCCCGACGCCTGAGTCGAGCCTGATCTGCTTCTTGCCGCCCTTCAGCATGTCCTTGTTCAGAAACTCGATCAACCGGGCGCAATCCGCGGTTCCCTGCTCCCACTCGACGCCGGCGTAAACGTCTTCGGTGTTTTCACGGAAGATGACGACGTCCATGCGCTCGGGATGCTTCACCGGCGAGGGCACGCCGTTGTAGTACTTCACCGGACGCACGCAGCAATAGAGGTCAAGAATCTGGCGCAGGGCGACGTTGAGCGAACGAATCCCGCCTCCCACGGGCGTCGTAAGCGGTCCTTTAATGGCCACCCGGAATTCACGGATGGCGTCGACGGTTTCGTCGGGCAGCCAGGTGTCGAACTTGGCCTTGGCCTTCTCCCCGGCAAACACTTCATACCAAGCCACGCGGCGCTTCCCTTTGTAGGCCTTCTCCACCGCGGCATTGAAGACGCGAAGGGACGCCTTCCAGATGTCGCGGCCGGTGCCGTCGCCCTCGATGAACGGAATGATGGGATTGTCGGGAATGCTGTACTTACCGCCGGCATAGCCAATCTTCTTTCCGTCTGCCGGTATTGCAACGCCGTTATAAGCCCCGGACATCGAAACCCTCCATGATCAGGAAATTCAGTCCCACGATGCAAAAACTGTCATTATATAGAGAATTTCGCGCAGGGCCCGCGGCCTTTTCCTCAGGTCGAAGGAGACGCACTGCTTTGCATCGTCCAAAAACTCGACAAATCCTCAGCCACTCTACGACTACATACCGGCGGCAAGCGTAATCTTGGTCACTTCCTACGGTGACTTCACCCACAGACAGGCAGATGGTCCCAAGGTTTGCGCCTTGTGGGATAATCTCCATCAGTCGTTTTGAGGTATCCGCGTTCTTAGGAGGATCTATGGGGTTCTGTTCTCTGCGCTGGATGTGTTGCATTTTGTTGGTGTCGGCCTTCGGAATCCCTGCCTTTGCAGAAGGTTCTCACGACCGAACTCAGTTCGGCCATGATGTCACAGTCGGATCCGACGAGAAGGTCGCGGAAGTGACCTGCTTCGCTTGCAGCGTTCGGGTTCGTGGACGCGTCGATGGCGACGTCACCACCTTCGGCGGTAGCGTTGTGGTGGAACGCGACGCCACAGTCGGAGGCGATACGACAGCGTTTGGCGGAGACGTTCGCCTCGACGGGGGTGCGAACGTCAAAAGCTTGACCGTATTTGGTGGGCGCCTCCGCCGCGACTCCGGGGCTACCGTGGGCGGCGATGTCACGACCTTTGGCGGCGGTGCAACCCTGTGGCTGTTTATCGTTTTCGGCTTGCCTTTCTTGGTTCTGGGAGCGTTTATCGCATTCATCGTCTGGCTGGTTCGGCGCTTCACTCGGCGAGCGGTACCGGTCGCAGCGCAAGTTTAGCTCGCTACCAACGACGCGCGCCGAAAGTTTTTCGGACGCCAAGGCTCATGTAGCGTCCCCACGGGCCGTTATTCCCCAGGTCGGCAACTCCAAGATTCTTGTTTCGCGCGCCCAGCCGGTCAAAGAGGAAATGCTGTGTAACGCGGAATTCGAAACCCCGGGTCATATAGATCCCCACTCCCCATGAGTGTTCGATGCCGATCGCGTCTGGCGACCAGGTATAAAGCGTTTTGGGTACATTCTTGCCGAAGAGAAATGCCGGAGCGCCCCATACCATAAAACGCCGCAGGGGGCCGCGTCCAAAAGGGCGCACCTCCAGAATACCCGAGAGCATGTAGCGAGCAAACATGTTGCAAGGCGCATTCGCGCCTCCGTCGACATAGGAATTTCCGGCGCACAGGTTGGGATCGATCTCGTTATGGGGCGGAGACAAATCGAACTGGGCCCATCCCCACAACATATCCTTCGGAAAGAACATCCGGTCGTTCGGACCGGCCTCATGCCAGATACCGGAGCTAGCCGAGGAGCCGCTTCCATTGCTGCTGACTGATGCCGAGGTCTGCGTTTGCGCTACGGAGATTGAGATTAAAACCGGAACGGCCAGAATCCAGGCCCACTGTTTCATTGCGCCTCCCGAGTTGAATAGAGCGCCATATTGTAAACCGTCGGAAAAATATGGCCCGCCGGTCGCCTCGTCTCGTGCGCTCGTGTGAACATGAAGAATAACTACTCTCACACAGGAAGCGGAGCAACATCCGAAAGCGTCTCCTTCCAGAATTCATATCTCATACCGGAATTCTTCCATTCACCGTACGTTTAACGCTATGCGAATCAGCCTAAGCCACGCCAAACTAACAACCTAGCGGTTTGGTGCGCCGATTGCACTATACGGAAGTACAGCTGAACCCAGGACCCCTATGCCCCAAGAGATTTCGGTGTCGTACCAAGCCATCAAGAGCAAGGTTTACCGCCTGATTGATGCCCTCGTGGTGGGAGAAAAGAGCGAAGCCGAAGTACAGGAATCTGTGCGGCGCTGGTGGTCCCTGATCCACCCGGCCGATCGCCCGATTGCCCAAAAGTATCTTTTGATGGTATTGGGTCGTTCCAACTCTGCGCTCGACGCAATGGGAACCGAACTACTCTCTGTGAGTGGCTGCGAATCCGCACCGCCACGAATGACGGACCCCCTGCTTCCGACCAAGCGCATGCGACTGGTCGAGCGCGCGATGAAAGAAAACTCCGTGCGCACGGCGATCTAGTCCGGCTTTCTGACCGCGAGACATAAAATTTACAATTCCCCGGTTGCGCGCCGCTTCCTCTGCCCGTATGTTCGATCTCATTCCGAGTTTCTCTGTGGCGTTATAGAATCCGAATCCATCAGGAGCGGCAAATGAGATCCCTTGTCTCCCGTACCTCGAACTATCTTCTAGTCGGAGCAATTCTAATTATGGCAACGTCTCTATTCGCAGGATCAGGTCTTTACAGTTTCACCTTGAACTCAATTGACGGCAAATCGGCCCCGCTGGCGGATTATAAAGGCAAGGTCGTACTCATCGTGAATGTGGCCAGCCAGTGCGGCTACACCCCCCAGTACAGCGCCTTGGAGGCCATCTACGAGAAGTACAAGGATCGCGGCTTTGTCATTGTGGGCTTCCCTGCCAACAACTTCGGCGCCCAGGAACCGGGCACGAACGAGGAGATCAAGACGTTCTGCAGTCGCAAGTACAACGTGACTTTCCCCATGTACGCCAAGATCTCCGTCAAAGGGTCGGACCAGGCCCCCCTGTATGCCTACCTGACAAAGGAAACGGGAAAAGGGATCGCCGGCGAGATCCAATGGAACTTCACGAAGTTCCTCGTAGATCGCAACGGGAATGTGGTGCAGCGCTTCGAACCCGCCGTCACCCCGGATTCGACGGAAGTGACCAACGCGATCGAGAAGCAGCTGAAGCCATAGCAGGAAAAGGGATCGCAGACCCGCCATTCGCGCCCGCGGTCCTCAAATGTCGTAGTAAAGCGCGAATTCGTACGGATGCGGCCGCAGCCGGACCGCATCCACTTCCTTCGAGCGCTTGTATTCGATGTAGGTGCGCAATAACTCCTCCGTGAAAACGTCGCCTTTCAGCAGGAAGGCATGGTCGCGTTGAAGGGCCTCGAGCGCTTCCTCCAAGGACCCAGGCATCGAAGGAATCTTCGACATTTCCTCGGGATCGGTCTCGTAGATATCTTTGTCCAGCGGCTGCCCCGGCTCGATCTTGTTCTCGATCCCGTCCAGTCCCGCCATCAGCATCGCCGCGAATGCCAGGTACGGGTTGCACGACGGATCGGGCGAGCGGAACTCGAGGCGCTTCGCCTTGGGGCTGGGGGAGTACATGGGGATGCGGCACGCCGCCGAACGATTGCGGCGCGAGTAGGCCAGGCCCGTGATGGATTAGTCCGCCGATGTACCACAATGCCAGCTGCGACAGCCCGGCGTATCCGTCCCCGGCAAAGAGTGGTTCTCCCCCTTTCCACAGCGACTGGTGCGTGTGCATGCCGCTGCCGTTGTCGCCGAAGATGGGCTTTGGCATAAAGGTGACGGTTTTGCCGTTGCGGTTCGCCACGTTCTTGACGATGTATTTGTAGAGCAGCATCTTGTCGGCCGAGCGCAGCAGCGAGTCGAACTTCAAGTCAATCTCGGTCTGGCCCCCGCTCGCCACCTCATGATGATGGCACTCCACCTCCATGCCACAGCTCTGCATGATAAGCATCATCTCGGAGCGCAGATCCTGGTAGTGATCCGTTGGCGCAACGGAAAAATAGCCCTCGCGAAATCGCGGCCGATAGCCCAGATTATTCGCCTCTCTGCCAGAGTTCCACCGGCCCTCCTCGGCGTCGATGTAGTAAAAGCCATGCTGCTCGCGCTGATCGAAACGCACTTTGTCGAAGATGAAGAACTCGGCTTCCGCTCCGAAATAGGCCGAATCCGCGATGCCACTGGAACTCAAATACATCTCCGCCTTGCGAGCAATAAAACGCGGATCGCGATCGTAAGCCTGCTTCGTCACCGGATCAACGACGTCACAGATCAGCACCAGCGTCGGCACTTCGGTAAAGGGGTCAAGCAGATGGCAGCTCGCGTCCGGCTTCAACAGCATGTCGCTTTCATGAATGCCCGCCCAGGCGCGAATCGAAGAGCCGTCAATCCCAAAACCTTCGTCGAATGACGCTTCTGTCAGTTGTTCGATCGGATAGGAAACGTGGTGCCACAGCCCAGGAATATCAGTAAAGCGTAGATCGAGAATTTTGGCGTCATGCTGCCTGGCAAATTCGAGGACAGTCTTTGGGTCTGCCATAAGGCTCCTGCGGGAGTCATTCCCTCAATGTCGTTGGTCGATAGTTGTTGTTCTTGGCAGAGCAAGCTCACGTAGAGACAGCCGCCTCGGCTGTCCCGCGAAGCGAGCGGCTGCGCTACATGAATGTCGAAGGTCCCTCAGGAGCGAATGCCAGTCGGCCAACGATGGGTTACCCCTCTGCTACAATCGGTCGCGTCGCGCAAACCGAGGAGTGTACTGCCCACCGTCACGAGGCGCAATTCGATTGTTCTTATAGCCGGGATAAAGCGGAATTTATACTTAAAAGGTCAGACGTCGGGGCTCAGAGACCGGTTTGCAACTGAGAACAAACTCCTGAGCCCTGTCCCCTGGCCCCTGTTCTTCTATGGACTTCGACCAGCTCGAAACGTTCCTCGAAGTAGCGCGGCACGCTTCGTTCTCGCGTGCGGCGGAGAAACGTTTCCGCACGCAGCCCGCCATTTCCTCCCAGATTCGCGGTGTCGAGGAAGAGGTCGGGGCCAAGCTCTTCGACCGCTCCGGCGGCAAGGTCTCCCTCACGGCGGCAGGCAAGGCGTTCCTGAAGTACGTCGAAGAGACGCTAGACGCCCGCAAGGCCATGATGGTCGCAATCGCCGAAATGGAGCGGGTCCCGCGCGGCGAGATCATCGTCGGCGCTAACGAGGGTACTTGCCTCCACATTCTGCCGTACGTTTTTGCGGATTTTAAAAAGCAATATCCCGAGGTTTCCGTCAACATCAAGCGCTCTGATTACGCCAAAATCCTCGAGTCCATCATCGACAACTCGGTCGACTTCGGCGTCATTTCCCTTCCCGTCAACGACAACCGTTTGACCGTAGTGCTCGTCCATCGTGATGAGCTGATTTTGATTGTGCCGCCCCACCATCCTCTGGGAAAGATGAAGTCTGCCACCATTGCCGACGCAAGCAAGTTCCCTCTCGTCGTTCCCAAGGCGGGGCACACGCGCGACGCCATCGAGCAGTTGTTTCATGAGCGCCGCCTGAAGCCCAATTTCACCATGGAACTCGACTCCAGCGAACTACTGAAGCGCTTCGTGGCCGCTGACGTTGGCATCGGCTTCATCTCGCGCTCGAATGTCGAGGAAGACGTTCGGGCCAGGTCGCTCGACGCCATTCCGATCGCCGATGCCCATGTCCGCCGCGATCTGGCGCTGGTTTTCCGTAAAGACAAGGCTCTGAGCCGCGCATCCCTGGCGTTTATCGACATTGCCGTCAAGCACAAATCCACGCAAGAATTGGTGACAACCCCTAACCGATGATGAGATCTTCCAGATGGCTCGCCGTCCCGCTCCTGCTGGGAATAGGTCTGCCATTGGGCCAGTCGCAATCGTCCGGAAAGTCTTTCGATCATCTTCCGGCGTCCGATCGGCAGCTGATTTCGGTCAAAGTCTCAGGAACAAAACGCTACGCCGATGAAGCCGTCATCGCCGCCAGTGGACTGCAGATGGGAACGACCGTTGTAGAAGACGACTTCAAAAAAGCCGCACGCCGCCTGGGCGACCTCGGCGTCTTCTCCGACATCGCATACAGCTACTCCTACTCTTCCGCCGGAACCAAGCTGGCCCTACAGGTCACTGATGCCGACAAGTTCGTGCCCGTGCGCTTCGAAGATTTCGTATGGTTCTCAGACCAGGAACTTCTTCAGCGCATCAAGGAACGCGCGCCGATGTTCAATGGTGAGGTGCCGTTTTCCGGCAATCTCGCCGACCGGGTTTCCGACGTCTTGCAGGCTCTGCTGGTGGAGAACGCTATCCCTGGCAACGTTGAGTACGAGCGCAAAGGCAAAGCCGACGGCCCCATCGATTTCATTGTCTACCGTATTTCTGAGGTTCTAATCCAGATCCGGAATGTCGAATTCACCGGCGCGGGCGAAGCTGAGTTGCCCGCACTGAAAGCCGCGGCGCAACGAGTGTTCGAAACCGAGTACTCGCGCAGCGTCCTGAACGCTCTCGTGGAGCACCAACTGCTTCCCGTCTATTACACTCGCGGGTACCTGAAAGCCGCTTTCGGCGAGCCGCAACCCAAAGTCGTAAAAAAGCCCTCTGCCAACAGCGACGACAGCGGCCCACGAAACCTCACGATCGTGGATGTTTCTTTTTCCGTCACTCCTGGGGGGCAATACAAGATCAAGGCGATGCAATGGTCTGGGAATAAGGAATTCCCCACCGAAGTCTTGCAGAAGATGGTCCGGGCCCAGCCAGGCGATGTCGCGAATACAGTTCGTATCGGCGACAACCTGAAAGACATTCAAAAGCTCTACGGCTCCCGCGGCTACGTCACCGCCTCCATCAAAGCCAATGCCGAATTCGATGATGCCGACGGCACGGTGGTCATCCATCTGGACGTAAAAGAGGGCTACGAATATCACATGGGAGAACTCGAATTTCGCGGTCTGGATAACAGCCTTACGGCGAAACTGCGCAATGCCTGGAAGCTTCGCCCGGGTGATGTCTTCGATTCCACATACCTGAGCGAATACTTACCGGCAGCCCACAAGCTGTTGCCCTCTGGCCTCGACTGGGACGTTTCCTCGCACGTGACTGCCAATGCGCGCGACAGAACCGTCGATGTCGATCTGATTTACTCCGTCAAGGCCCCGAAATAGGACTTAAGCCGCGTCTGTTCGTTTTTTGGAACAAGATTCATCGTTTTTTCAAACCCGCTCCTAGGGGATGTAATCTAGTCCGTCCTTCTCACGGAAGGTCCGGTCTCGGGCTGTCGCTTAACTGGGTAGCAACAGCTCGCGACCGGCTTCATAAGGAATCAGGTATCTCGTGATAGCTGCGTTTTTGAATTCTCGAAAGGCCGTCGTTCTAAAGAACGACCGCCCGGCGCTGGCTCATTCGCCGCGCGCAGTTCAAGTTTGCCCGGGCCCTCCCCCCTATTTCAAACCGGGCATCCGCGCGGAGGCGTACGCCAGTGCGTCTCCGCTTTTTTGTCCTTCCCGCCCCTTGTAACTTTGTTCCTGCAAGTGCATCTTTAGAGTGAAGGCTGGGTGGCGCGTGCTGCCTTCCCTTGCGCCAGTCTTGACGAGAAAAAAACCACAAGGAGACTCTCTGATGAATGTTCGTACCAGGAACGCTGGAATCTTGCTGTTAAGCCTGTTGATGATTGTCGGCCTTTCTGTTTCTACCGCTTTCGCCGCGGGCAAAACCTACACCGGGACAGTGAGCGACGCTATGTGCGGCGCCAAACACACGGGCCCGGCCGCCGAATGCACCCGAGGATGCGTCTCAAAAGGTTCGAAGTATGCCCTGGTGGTGGGCGACAAAGTCTACACGCTCGAAACCAGCGACAAGGCCGCTTTGGACACTCTCGACAAACAGGCAGGCGCCAAAGCCACCGTCACCGGAACCGAGAAAGACAACACCATCACCGTGAACTCCGTCAAAGCCGACTAAGCCGCAAAAACCGACGTCCGACCTCAGCCTTCGGACCTCAGCCCTGACGAGCGGAGGTCCGAGGTCTGACGCCCGAGGTCAAAGCTCCTTCCCCATTTCCGCGCTGCCATGGCGCGCGAAATTTTCTTGTCTCGTCCCCGAAATTCATATTTCCTTTACAAAGCGTTGTGTTAGATTGTGCATTCTTAACATTCAAATTTCCCTTGCGGAGGACAGGTGAATTGGGCAAAGACATGGTTCCGAAGCGGATTTTCTTCACCAAGGGAGTGGGGAAACACCGCGAGCGGTTGACATCGTTTGAATTGGCATTGCGTGATGCGGGCATCGCCGCGCAGAATCTGGTGCGTGTCTCCTCGATTTTTCCCCCGAATTGCAAGTTGCTCACCCGCAAGGAAGGTGTGAAGTACCTCCATCCCGGCGAGGTCGTCTTTGCCGTGGTCGCCGAGAACTCAACCCGCGAACCTCACCGCCTCCTGGCTTCTTCAATCGGCGTAGCCATTCCCGCCGACCGCAACACGTACGGCTATTTGAGCGAACATCACTCCTTCGGCGAGACCGAAGACGCCGCTGGCGAATACGCCGAGGAAC
>QIAL01000918.1:0-1464 GCA_003225535.1 Acidobacteriota bacterium
CTCCTATTCTTGCTGTCCCCATTTAGATAGTTGTTGTGAACTGTTTCAATTTCCTCGCCCTAAAGTCGGGGCCACGCGATCGCCATGCCATTCGCGGATGGACGCAGCCACGAGGTCCGGGTCGTCGCACATGGGAAAATGATTGCCTTTGCTCACCACCACTTGGCGAGCATCAGGGAACAATTGCTTCCAACGCGGCTGAAACCCAAGTGGATCGTTGCGTTCGCCGAAAATGGTGAGTAGCGGAAGCGTTCGAAATGGACCCGTTAGTGCACGATCCAATTGCTCGTAGATCGCATCGGATTTGCGAGCGTCGTGCAGGTAGCCATGGAAGGCGCGGACGCCTTGGCGGCCTATGCCTGCGTAGAACGCCGTACGGCTGGATGCGTCGAGATGACGCCCGACGCCGAAGGCACTCGATGTGATTCTGGGAAGAATCCCAGTGAACACATCGAATTCCCTCATAGCAACGCTGCCCATAAGTCCGAGCATGCCGCGAAACGGTATGCCGGAGGGCTTCCAGGCGAAGGCGTTGACGACACAAAGTCCGCCGATTTGCTCCTGCACGCTAGCGGCGCCGGCGATCCCCGAGGGGCCGCCGAGGTCATGGACGACCAAAGTGACGTCTGTAAGGTTGAGAGCCTCAATTATTGCGGTGAGTGCCCGCGAAGCTTTCACAAGACTGATACTGCCTGCGCGCAGCCGATCGCTCTGGCCGGTTCCCGGGGCATCGAAACAGATGCAACGAAAATCGGGAGCGAGACGCGAGATAACGTCGCGCCAAATGAAGGACCAGAAGCCAGTATGTACAAACAATAGGACCGGCCCCTGCCCAATATCCGTGACGGCGATGTTTGGCCGGCGGAGAGGCTTCAACAACGCCGATGTGAGGTTCGAGCCCCGGCCCTCGTTTGAAACTGCCGTGGTAGACGCTGGTACAGCGGCCCGCCCGGACGCCTGCATCGGGAATTGCCCCCCAGTGGCTACCACCACTGATTCATATGCTTTTTGTTGTCTATTTATCATCACCTTCTCCTTGTGAAGCCTCCTCGGCGTCGCCTCAGTCGCTTGCCTGATCACTATGTGACTCGTCATTTAACGACTAGTCTTTTGTTGACTAATCATGTAAATGAGCAAAAAAAATTACTCTTTGGCTTGCAACCGCTCCAGCAAGCGGATAAGTTCATCAACTTCGGACTCGTTAAGCGAGTGCAACGCCTGGCTTGCCACGTTCTTCAGCGGGGTGTCGAGCTTGCTCAACAGATCAAGCCCAGCCTTGGTGACATAGCACAGCACTTGCCGCCGGTTGTCGGAAGGCCGCTCGCGGCGTACGAGTTTCTTAACTTCCAGCCGGTCCAGCAGCCGTGTTATTCCCGGCGTGTGGTCGATCATCCTTTTTGCGATATCTAGCGTCGGAAGGCCCCCTGTACCCGCACCCCGCAGAATCCGTATAACGTTGTATTG
>QIAL01000918.1:1524-3132 GCA_003225535.1 Acidobacteriota bacterium
TTCCTGCTGCCGCGAAGGAAGCGCGCGTTTTTGCTCTGTATGTTCCGGTACCGAGCTTTTTTCTTCCTTCATAACAGCTAACATTATCAGTCAACAGTTGATATGTCAAGCATATTCTTGAGGGCCGAATCGGCGACTCTTAGCTCACCATTCGACAACCAATCGTTCGCGACGTGCGTGGTGACTACACGAACGTTAACGACCGATGTTCTTTAGATGCTACCGGACGGGGGTGTCCAGAGGAGGCCAACACCCCCAGAAAAAAACTCTTGCAACGGCCGACCTTGCTAGAGATTGCGCGTCAATCAGGACATTGATGGGCTGCCATCCTGGCGCGTCAGAATCTTATTGTCTTACCGCTGGTTTTACCACGATGCCGCCCTTCATTACGAAAGTGACCTGCTCCAGTAGAAGGGGATCAGCCAGAGGGTCCCCCGGCACAGCAATCATATCCGCCAGGAGGCCCGGTGAAACTGCACCGATCCGGTCATTCCAGCCAAGAAGATCAGCGGCATTGCGAGTCGCGGTCAGAATCGCCTCCATCGGCGTCATCCCCCATGCGATGTAATCACGAAATTGCTTGGCGTTTTCACCGTGCGGCAGCATCCCGGCATCGGTGCCGAAAGCAATCTTCACCCCGTGTTTTCTTGCGAGCCTGAAAGCCGCCTCGTGGCCGCGGACTACCTTGGCCAGTTTGTCGGTGATGAGCTTCGGATATCCCCATCCCGGAGCGCGTTCGAGGAACCAGGCATCCTCGTAGGAATCCTTCACCAAATAGGTGCCACGCTCGGCCATCAACCGCGCTCCCTCCTCGTCAAGAAAGGTTCCGTGTTCGATCGATGTGACGCCCGCCCGCACGGCGCGTTTGATGCCCTCTGCACCATGCGCGTGCGCGGCTACCCGTCGTCCCCAGATGCGCGCCTCATCGACAACGGCATCGAGTTCCGCCTGCGTGTAAAGCGCTGCGTCGACGGATTCTTCCTCGGACATCGCTCCCGCTGTTGCCATCACCTTAATCACATCGGCTCCGTACTTGATCTCAAAGCGGATTTTTTTCCGAATGTCGTCTACCCCATCGGCTACACCCGAAAGCTCGCTGCTGTGGAGATATGGCGAGAGACCGTTTGTATCGCCGTGCCCACCGGTTGCGCTGATCCCCATCGTCGCAGCGACGATACGAGGACCGAGAATGTCGCCGCGCTCGATTGCGTTGCGCAGGCTCACGTCTACAAACTGCGGCGCGCCCAGATCGCGAATAGTGGTGAACCCCGCTTCGAGAGTAGCTCGGGCGTGCTTGGGAGCAAGAATGGCCGCGTCCACAAAACTGCGCCGAAACTGGTCGTCGCTGGTACCGGGTGCCAAAGTGATGTGTGTGTGGCAATCGATTAGACCAGGCAAAACAGTTGACTTCGACAGGTCAATGACTCTCGCACCAGTTGGTATGGCAACGTTCGGTCCCACTGCGACGATGCGTTCCCCGTCAACTAGGATCACTACGTCGACGGCCGGAGGCCCTCCTCGGCCGTCGATCAGATGGCCTGCTCTAACAGCAATGATTTTTGAGGCGGATTGCCCGCCAGTTTGCTGTGCCACTACATGGAAAGCCAG
>QIAL01000450.1 GCA_003225535.1 Acidobacteriota bacterium
CGGTGCGACGTTCAATCACACGCAGTACACGCAATTCTCGATTAACCATGGCAACGCCAACGGCGTTTGCGCCACGTGTCATACGAATTCGAACAACTACTCGATATTCCAATGCACGGCCTGTCATGGCGGCAACAATGCCAACAACTTCGGTCACCCGAATGTAAATGGGTATGTGTACAACAGCATTAACTGCTATCAGTGCCACGCGAGTGGCGGCGGCGGATAGCCGCGATCGCAGGTCCGCCCTGCCATCGCCGAAACGATAGTCAAACGCGAATCGCGGCCCCAAGGGGCCGCGGCCGGGTCGGAAAACCTGGCCTCAGACACTAAAATCCCTCAGGCGGCAAGTGGAGCGCCAGCGAGTGTCCATAGAGTATGACGGCTTTTCAAAAACATCTCGGGTTCTTAGCGCTCATGTTGTCTGGTGCCGCGGCACAGACCCCCTCCCCTGCCTCGGTGCGGAGTGTAAAGACCTCGCACCAGGGGTCCGATTTACGAATCGAAATCACGGTCACTGCTTCGGTTAAGCCCTCTGTTGAAACTGCAGAGAATCCCCATCGCATTCTGTTGGACTTTCCTAACACGGTCTGCAACGACAGTACCAAGAACGTCTCAGTCCATGCGAATGGCGTGCGCCAGGTCAGAACCGCCCAGCACAGCACCGCTCCGTACGTCACCCGTGTCGTTCTTGATGTGGACGAGATTCGCCCCTACGTCGTAACCGCCGAGGGAACCTCGATCATTCTCACTATCGCTGGCGAAGACAAGCACGTCGCTCATGGCGCGCCAGTGGCAGCTACCTCGGGCAATCTGTTGGCTGTTTTCCGCCGCCGTCGGGATGGCTCTGGTCCGGTGATCGACGACACCTCGAACAACCCCGGCCCAGTTCTGCCTCCGCCACCGCCGCTCGTGGCCGGACCATCGTTCCAGCCGCCCTCTTCGGCGTCGTCCCTTCCTGTTCCGCCTCCACCGGTGGCTCAGACCAAAACAACTACGCCCGCTCCAACGTCCTCGGCTCCGACTCTCAAGCAAGCTCAAAGTACTGTCGCTCCCAAGCCAGATGCTTCGTCTGGAGTCATCTCTGCCACTCCGACTGCTCCTGCCGGAGCTAAGGCTGAAAAGAAACCGGTAGAGATTGCCGTAGCGCCTGCTCCGGCTCAGCCTGTATCCGTTCAGCCCGCGCCGCCTACGCCCGCTGCCGCATCGCCGCAACCTGCGCTTGTAACCCACACGGCCCCGGTTCAGCCTGTCGCTCCCAAGCCGGATACCTCGACTGGAGTCATCTCTTCTGCTCCGACAGCTCCTGCCATACCTAAGACACAGGAAAAACCGGTAGAGATTGCCGCAGCTCCTGCTCCGACAAAGCCCGTATCCGTTCAGCCCGCATCATCCACGCCCGCTGCCGCATCGCCGCAACCTGCGCCTGCAACCAACACTGCCCCGGTTCAGCCTGTCACTCCCAAAGCAGAAGATAAGATTGCTGAAGTCGCTCCGCCTCCAGCTACGACCACCGCGCCCGAAACCGCACCCACCCCTGCAGACACAACCCCGGCCCCCGGCGAAGTTACGGAATCAGCCAGCACCTCGGCTTCGCCCGCAGAACCAGCCGGACCCGCACCGACCTCGACTCTGATCGCGCGTAGCGATGATCCCAGTCTCCGCACCGTCTTCCGGGTCAAGTACGTCGCCGAGGGCGTTGCTTACCTCGAGGGTGGACGCACGCAAGGTTTGACGGAAGGCATGAAGCTGCTCGTGGAAGATTCCAACCACCCCGCCAAGCAGGGTGAGAGCGTCAACGCCTCCGACCCCAGAATCGTGGCTGAGCTCGAAGTTTCAGCGGTAGCCGATACCTCCGCCGTCACCGATATCCATAGCCCCAAGCGCCCAGTAAAGGTGGGCGATCTTGCGTACTTGTCCACCAACGATACCGAAGCCCTGGTACAGCAGCGTACCCTGAGCGCAACCCGGCAATATCCCGTCGTGGTTTCCTTTACCGAAGGGGACACGCTCGACGAAGAGGCTCGCCAGGAAATTCCCCGCCCGCCTCTGCCCTCCGTAAATCGCGCTCGCGGCCGCTTCGGCTTCGACTCGATCGAGACCTTCAGTCACGGCGCCAACACCGTGAACAGCACCGACCTCGGCGTGGTTTTCCGCGGCGACATCACCCGAATCGCCGGCACGCACTGGAACCTCAGCGGCTACTGGCGTGGCCGTCTGACCAAGGAATCAGCCGCAGCACAGAAAACGCTGCAGGAGACGCTCAACCGTACGTATCACTTGAACATGACCTATGACAACCCGAACTCCGCGCTAGTGGCGGGTTTCGGCCGTCTGTATCTGCCCTGGGCTCCAAGCCTCGACACCATCGATGGCGGATACTTCGGAGTCCACTTGTCCAAGGGAACCATCCTTGGAGTCTTCGGCGGCTCTACTCCTGATCCCTCCTCGTGGGACTATAGCCCTGACCGGGTCATCAGCGGCGCCTTCGTGAATTTCGACGGCGGCGACTACAACGGCTTCCACTACAGCAGCACCAGCGGTGCCGGAATCAGCATGATCCATTGGGCGATCGATCGTCCATTCCTCTTCTTGGAGGATTCCGTCTCCTACAAGCGCACCATCGCCCTCTACGAATCGGCGCAGTTCGACAACCCAAAGGGAAATTCCGTAACTCCCTCGCCTGGACCAGGCCTCGGGCGCAACTTCTTCACCCTGCGCGTCAATCCCATTTCTCGCCTGGAACTGGACGCGAACTATAACTATTTCCGCGACGTACCGACCTTCGATACGACCCTGATCGGCACCGGCCTGCTGGACAAGTTCCTGTTCCAGGGCTTCAGCGCCGGCGGACGCCTCGAAGTCTTGCCGCAGATCTGGATCAGTTCCACTCTCGGACGCAGCAGCCGCAGTGGTGACTCTACGAGTTCGATCAACCAGATGTACGGCATCACCTTCGGCCGCATACCCGTCGTCAAGTTGCGCGCCGATCTTCACTATTCCCGCTTTAACAGCTCCTTTGGCGATGGGCACTATGAATCCTTCTCCCTGTCGCGGCAGGTGAATGATCGCCTTCGGCTTGAGGCCCTCCTCGGGCAACAGAATTTCGGTTCCACGCTCACCCTCGCGAATCGCAGCCGTTTCCTGACCGGAACAGTCGAAACCATTCTGGGACCGCACTACTATCTGCAAGGAATCTTCACCACCAACCGTGGCGACCTGAGCTACGATCAGGTCATGTTCTCGATTGGCTACCGCTTTGATAACCGGAGGAAGCGCGAATGATGCATATTTACAAAATCGCTACTCTCGCAGCTCGCGGTGCCACCGTCTTCGCTGTTCTGGCCGGATTGAGCTTTGCAGCTGTGGAATCCAGTGCTCCGGAGGCCCAGCATCTCAACGACATCCTTGAACGGACCGCCGGTCAAACCTCGGTATTTCTTGATCAGTTTTCGGATGTGAAGTGTACCGAACAAGTCCGCCAGGAAAAGTTGGGCAAGGACAACAAGGTCGAGCTTAAGGAGGACTCCACTTACGATTATCTCGTGATCCTGACCAACACCGGCGGCGAGTTGAATCTTTCTGAGTCGCGTATCCCGGTTCACGAAGCTAAGAAGGACCGCAAGAATACCTCCTTGCTCTTGAGCAACGGCTTCGCTACGCTATTCCTAGTGTTTCACCCGGTCTACGCAGAAGCATTCAAATTCGCGCTCGTGGGCCAGGATGTCATCGCCGGTCACAACGTCGAGAAGGTTTCCTTCCAACACGTACCCGGCATGAAGTCGCCCGCAGCTCTGGCTCTGCGAGGCCGGGAGTATCCCTTGGAGCTTATGGGAATCGCATGGATTGACCCTGAAACTGGTTCGATCGTAAAGATCGAGGCGGGAATCGCCGACACCCTGCAGGACGTCGGATTGAAAACTTTGACTTCCGAAATCGATTTTTCTCCGCTCACGTTCGCGGACTCGAAGCAGGCTTACTGGTTCCCCACTCGGGCCCGCGTCGAAGTTGAAACTGCGCGCCAACACTGGCGTAACTTGCATCAATTCACGGGTTACAAAAAATTCTCCGTTAATACAGAAGAGAAGGTCACGCAAAAATGAGTGCAACAGTTGCTGTCCGCGTCGCCGAGCGTACCAAGCCGGCAGTCGATACCGAACGAGGCCACCGTCTTCGCATGCGCTTGTTGTATGTTCTGGCCATCGTCTCCAACCTTGCCATCTTCATCTACGGCTTCGACTACTACAAGCTCTCGGCGATGGACCGCCCGTTCTCGCCCAAGCATCACATGCTTCGCCCCAGTGGCCCTATCGGTCTCTATCTCGGATTCATCGGCGTCGCTCTGTTCGTCGGAATCTTCCTCTATCCGATCCGCAAGCATTGGGCATGGCTCGGTCAGATTGGAAAGACGCGGCACTGGCTTGATATCCACGTGCTCATGGGTCTGACTGCGCCCTTTATTATCGCGTTCCACTCCACCTTGAAGTTCAAGGGCATCGCCGGCATGGCCTTCTGGATCATGTTTGCAGTCTCAGTCAGCGGCGTTGTCGGGCGTTATCTCTACGCCCAAATTCCCCGAAGAGTCACGACCGTAGAGCTCTCGATGAAGGAGTTGCAGGAACTGCAGGAGAGCCTTTCCCAGCAACTGACCTCGCAGAGGCTTCTTCCCGAGGCCGACTTGAAGTCTCTGTTGCGGATGCCCAACGCCCAACAGGTCGCGCGCCTGCCCATTCCGATCGCTCTCGTCTACATGATGATCCTCGACCTCGTCCGCTTGTTCGGTGTGGCACGCCTTCGTCGCCATACCGTGAGCGCTGGCGAATACCTCACGACGGTTTTCGGATTCGTCCCGACACAGCATCGCGAACTCGAAAAGGCGATCCATGCCGCTGCTGAAGAAGCCGCCCTTTCCAAGCGTCTTCTCTTCCTGTCCCGCTCGCAAAAGGTTTTCCATGCCTGGCACGTGATTCATAAACCTTTCAGCTATGCTTTCGCCGTGCTCGCCCTGGTGCATATTGGGCTGCAATTCGTTTTAGGGTATTTTTAGTAGATGGATACCCTTTTTACCTTCGGTATCGGCGGCATCATCTGCTTCTTCTTTCTGGTGATTTACCTCAGAAGCTTGAAGAAGCGGGAGGCTCGTGCACTCGACGCCGCTGAGAAGGGTAAGCTTTATTCCCACGGACCCCAAGCGCAACACCCGCACATCGACAACAATTACTGCATCGGCTGCGCCACCTGCACCAGCGTCTGCCCGGAAGGTGATGTCTTGGCGATGATCGGCGGCAAGGCCGTCATCGTGAACGGTCACAAGTGTATCGGCCACGCCCTCTGCGCCGATGCCTGTCCCGTGGGTGCCATCACGATGGTTATGGCAAGCCCGAGCATGGCTCGCGACATGCCTCAACTCACGCCGGAACACGAAACCACCATCCCCGGCCTGTTCATCATCGGGGAACTCGGTGGCCTCGCTCTGATCAAAAACGCGGTCAATCAGGGCCGCGACTGCGTTGATAACATCGCCGCCCGGCTCAAGGAGCAGCCTATTCCGCCCATGCCCGGCGTCCACGATATTCTGATCGTTGGCGCTGGACCCGCTGGAATCAGCGCTTCTCTGCGTGCCATCGAGAACAAGTTGAATTACCTCACCATCGAGCGCGATGAAATCGGCGGCACCGTCGCCAAATATCCCCGTCAGAAACTCGTCATGACCAGTCCCGTCGAATTTCCCATGTACGGCAAGTTCAAAAAGATGCAGCTCTCGAAAGAGAACCTGCTCGCCTTCTGGGACATGATCCTCAATCGCGCCGACTTCAACGTGTGTACAGGTGAAAAGGTCGACGACATCCAGAAAGGTCCAGACAGGATCTTCACCGTCATTACTACCACTAATCAGTATCGTGCCCGAACCGTTGTTCTCGCCTTAGGACGCGCGGGCGAACCCCGTAAACTCGGCGTCAAAGGCGAAGATCTGCCCAAGGTGATGTACCGCCTCATCGAGGCCGATCATTACATCAACAAGAAAATCCTCGTCATCGGCGGCGGCGACAGCGCCGTGGAAGCCGCCATGGGACTCGCCAGTCAAAAAGGTAATCAGGTCACGCTCTCCTACCGCAGCGAGCGCTTCAGCCGCATAAAGGAACGCAACGCCACCCGTATCCAGGAGTTCATTAAGTCGGGAAAAGTACGGGTCCTCTTTAACTCGAATCCGGTTGAATTCAAACCGGAGTCCGTGATCCTCGAAGTTGCGGGCCAGCAGCAGGAAATTCCCAATGACTTCGTCTGGATCCGATGTCACGCTCGAAACCAGCAAGGCTGCCAAACAGGCCGATGCCGAGCGCAAGGAACTTGCCCAAGCTGCCGCTGTGCCCGCCCGCTAAGACAGCAACCTATTCGGTAGTGGTCACCTTTGCAGCCCTCTCAAATTTCCCGGCTTCGCGTCCGGCCAAAGCAGCAAGGGCAATCGTGATCATTTGAACCGGCAGTATCTCCAAAATCGGGCGAATCGCAGCATCGCACTCCGGCACCCGGAAACTCTCAAAAGTCGAGGTTTCCCCAATCAATTCGCCTCGCCCACCCGCCTGTCGAATGTCAGCCAGCAATCCAAGATTCAATTCGCGCGTCTTGTCATCGCCGGAAAAAACTCCTACGAATACCTCTCCGCTCAGCATTTCAAATGGACCGTGCCGGAATGCCGCACTGCTCATCCCTTCCGCATGAAAATGATCTGACTCTTTGATCACCAAGGCTCCCGCTCCTACCGTCGCCAGCGAAGTTCCCCGGCCCACCAGAAACAAATCCCGAATCCCGCTCAAGCGCTCGGCAGCATCTGCTACGCGCTTCTTCCAATCCGACAGATAAGCCGCAACAGCCGAAGCGGCCTGCTTCATTTTCCGTCGGCTCGTTTCGGCATCCTGCCCACACAACGCGTCTCCCAGCCATTGCAGCGTCATGAGTGTCGCCATATAGGTCTTGCAGGAAACCGAGAACTCCCGCCCTGCCCGCGTAACCAACCCAACCGCCGCATGCCTCGCAAGAGTGCTTTCCGGAGTATTGGTCACCGCAATTACCGGGGCCCCGTTATTGACCTTTGCCAGCCGCACCATCTCCGCGCTCTCCCCAGATTGCGAAACCGCAATCACCAATGTCTTCGGATTCAAGACGCGCGTGTGGTAATGCACCAGTTCCGATGTCTCCACCATCGTCGAACCGATTCCATGATCGACCAGCTGAAGTCTGAGCGGATGAAGAGCATGAAAAGAGGATCCCATTCCCGTGAGCATGATCTGCTGAAACTCCCCCCGCCGCAAGCGACTGGCGAAGTCCACCAGTTCCGGCGATCTGTCCAAAGCCCCGAATGTATCGTTCAGCGCCTGAGGCTGCGCTAATAAGTCCTGCAAGTACCTTCCCTCAATGACGTGCATATCCGAAGACAAGTTGAATCCCTTTCTCAGATTAGCATTCGTAAGCGACGGCGAAGCCGAGCACTCGTGTACGGACGGACGCCTTCGTCCGTCCCGGTCGCGAAATGACCGTGCAACAGCATGCGTCACTACGCCGCCGTATTCTCTCGACAAGTCCAGCCCGCCCATTGTCCAGCCATCATCCAAATTACAAATACAACAAATCGAAAAAACAGTTAACCTCCGAGGCCTAATTGGTATTGACCCCGAAATCACTCCCACCATATTCTGTAACTGGAATGCAGTCTCATCTCCACCACCGCCATCATCACCATCACGCGCACAGCGTGTCGGCGGGGTGCATCTGATCTAACCAGCACTCATAGCAAGTTCAGCCCGCTGACGCAGCCAAGCTCAGCGGGCTTTTTGTTTTCCTGGAGAAACCTATGAACGCCGAACTCGATTTCGAAAAACTGGGCGGATTGATCCCCGCCGTTGTGCAGAACGCTTCCGATGGCGAAGTGCTCATGGTCGGATTCATGAATCAAGAAGCGCTCTCTCGCACGCTCACCGGAGGCTACGTCACCTTCTTCAGCCGCACCCGCCAGAAACTCTGGACCAAGGGTGAGACCTCCGGCAATCGCCTCCGCGTGATCTCAGCCGCCACCGACTGCGACCGCGACACCTTACTCGTGCGCGTCGAGGTCGAGGGCGCCGGCTTGGTCTGTCATCGCGGCACCCGTTCCTGCTTCACCGAAGACTTGTCCTGGATCGCTACTCAACCCGCTGCTGCCAAGGAGACCCTATGAAACTCCGCATCGGCATCCCCAAAGGCAGTCTGCAGGAAGCAACTCTGCAACTCTTCGCACGCGCCGGATTGCCCGCCTACACCAACGGCCGCTCCTATTTTGCCACTACCGCCGATCCCGAGATTGACTGTCTCCTGATCCGCGCACAGGAAATGGCCCGCTACGTTGAGCACGGTGCGGTCGACGCCGGCCTCACCGGTCTCGATTGGATCGTCGAAAGCGGTCTGGAAGTTGCCACCGTCAGCGATCTGATCTACGCCAAGCGCAGCCGCGGCAAAGTCCGATGGGTCCTCGCCGCCCCCGAAGATTCCCCCTTCCAGCGCGCCGAAGATCTCTCAAATCGCATCATCGCCACGGAACTCGTCAACGTCACCCGCAATTATTTCAGTAAGAGGGCCGTCAATGTCCGCGTCGAATTTTCCTGGGGAGCCACCGAAGTGAAAGCTCCCATGCTCGCAGACGCGATCGTAGAAGTCACAGAGACCGGAAGTTCCCTCCGCGCGAACCGTCTCCGCATTCTCGAAACCGTCCTCGAATCCAACACACAATTGATCGCCAACAAGCGCTCTTACGCCGATCGCGAGAAGCGCCGCAAGATCGACAACCTCGCCCTTATGCTGCAGGGCGCTATGGAAGCGCAAGAGCGCGTCGGCCTGATGCTGAACGTCCGCAAGGAAAACCTCGCCGCCGTCCTCGGCGTCCTCCCCGCTCTGCAAAAGCCAACGATCTCCCACTTGAGCGATGAGGACTGGCTCGCAGTCAACACCGTGATCGACGAATCCGCAGCGTGGGACGTAATTCCCCGCCTCAAAGAAGCGCAAGCCCACGGCATCGTCGAGTATCCCCTGAACAAGGTGGTGCTCTGATGCGAATCCTCTCCGGCCAAAACGCGGTCCGGATGGTTGAGCGCCTCGCTTCCCGCGCCACCAATCTCACCGCGCTGGAGCCTCGCGTCCGCGTCATCATTAATCATGTGCGCCGCAACGGCGACCGTGCCCTCCGCCGCTACGCGGAGCAATGGGACGGTCTCGCGAGGAATCAGTCCCTGCAGGTTCATGAGAATGAACTGGCAGCGGCGTGGAAGACGCTCCCTCCTGGCACGCGCAAATCCGTGCGCGAAGCAGCTCAAAATATCCGCCGCTTCTGCGAATGGCAAAAACCGCGCACATGGACGCGTACCCGCCGAGGAATCTCGCTAGGTCAGTTAGCCATCCCTCTCGATTCCGTGGGCTGTTACGTCCCTGGCGGCCGCTACCCACTGGTCTCAACTTTGCTGATGACAGTGATTCCCGCCCAGGTCGCCGGAGTCGAAAATATTCGCGTCGTCTCGCCCAATCCCTCGACTGAAGTCCTTGCCGCAGCAGGAATGCTCGGCGTCCGCGACTTCTATCGTGTCGGCGGTGCGCAGGCAATCGCCGCCCTCGCCTATGGCACGAAGATGATCCCCCGCGTCGATAAAATCGTCGGCCCCGGAAACGCCTTCGTCACCACGGCCAAGAAGCTAATCTCCTTTGACTGCTCGATCGACTTTCTGGCAGGCCCCACCGAGGCCCTTGTGCTCAGCGAATCCGGTAACCCTAAATTCATCGCCGCCGACTTGGTTTCGCAAGCTGAGCACGATCCGCAGACCTTATCCATCTTCATTACAACCAAGCAGACGCTCGCGAAGAAAGTCGCTCTCAGCGTGGAAGAAGCAGCGCGCGACAACACGATCGCGAGGAAATCTCTGCAGCAGCAGGGAGCCATTCTCCTTGCCGAATCCCGTGAGCAAGCCCGCGCGTGGGCAAACACTCTCGCCCCCGAGCACATCACGGCCGCTCGCGAAGATCTCCCTTTCATTCGAAACGCCGGCTCCATCTTCGTTGGCGACTACTCTCCGCAAGCTGCGGGCGATTACGCCTCCGGCCCCAACCACGTTTTGCCAACTTCCGGGCAGGCCCGCTTCCGCGGCGGCCTCAGTGTTCTCGACTTCATCAAGCTCATCACCGTCCAGGAACTTACCCGCGACGGCCTGAACCAAATAGGAAAAACCGTGGAAACGCTGGCCCAGATCGAGGGTCTCCAGGCTCATGCCGCATCCATCAGCGTGAGGTGCGCTCATGCTTAAGCCACGCCCAGCCGTAAGCGGCATCCCCTCTTATCATCCGCCACTGGCCGGACGCGAAGGGCTGCGCCTTGACTTCAATGAAAACACAGTCGGATGTTCTCCCCGCGTCCTCGACCGCCTTCGCTCCCTCACCGCCGAGGATCTCGCCCGTTATCCCGAGCGCCAACCAATCGAATCAGCCGTGGCCAACTTTCTCGGTGTCTCCGACGCGGAACTCTTGCTGACCAACGGAGTCGATGAAGCAATTCATCTCCTCTGCCAGACTTATCTCGCGACCGGCGACGAAGCCCTCCTCGTCGTTCCCACATACTCGATGTACCGCATCTATATGAGCGCAGCCGGAGCCCAGGTCATCAGCATCCCGTCAGGACCAGAATTTAACTTTCCTCTCGACGCCGTCCGCGCCGGCATCACTGACCGCACCCGCCTGATCGCCATCGCGAACCCGAACAATCCAACCGGAACCTTCACTTCCCCTGAGCAACTCGTCGAAATCGCTCGCTCCGCTCCATCCGCGGCGATATTAATCGATGAAGCCTACTTCGAAT
>QIAL01000919.1:0-1231 GCA_003225535.1 Acidobacteriota bacterium
CCTGAAGCATTTGCCGTTGAGCGCCCGCAATGCCCGTGCCCTTGCCGAATCCTTTGAGCGCAGGCAAACCGATCGTCGCCAGCAATGCGATGATCGCCATGACCACCAGCAACTCAATGAGCGTAAACGCCGCCAGCCGACGCCAAACACCGCGGGCGATCTCAGATTTGTTCGGACTGGGGACGAGGACGTTCATTGGCGGATATCACCAGCTCAGGATGTTGTCCTTGTTGACACCCAGGTTCGCCTTGGTTCCTGCATCGGCAGTCCCGTCGGGGCCAAAGGACCAGACCATGATCGGTTTGCTGGCTTCGAAGGTATCGCCTGAACCGGACGGACTGTAGAGCCCGTTGTATCCTTTGTCCGGGCTGCCGCCCGGAATCCATGAAACCGAGCGGAACTTGTAAAACGCGTCGCGGCACTTGCCGTCGCCGTTCAAGTCCAGGGTGATGATATACGGGCTTCCCCACGGATCGCGGTAAACGCCGTCCTGGCCAATCCCGGGCGACTTCCGGTCGCTGACCTCCTTCACGTTGAGATAAACGGTCTTGTTCGGGTTCATTGCATGACTGAAATTCGGGGCGGGTTGCTTGTTGATTTTAAAAGTCTCGAAATCAAGCAAAGCGGACATGACTTCTGCATTGCAGTTTTCGTACTTGTTAGGAAAATTGTTCATGATCGGAGGCAAGGGTCGCAGCTTGCGCAGCGTGTTCAGCAAATTCGTTTGCGTGCCACCGTCGTCGCGCCACACCGTCCCGAACGTAAAGTCGTTGTCGGCGGCCGCCGTGCGAGCTTTCAATGACGCGGGATAACGGCTATAATCCGCCTCGTACTTGCTGATCGCGCCGACGATTCCGTTGATTTCCACCTTCGCCTGGGCGACGCGCGCCGATGTTTTGGCTTTGCCCAGGACAGGCAGGAGCAACCCGGCTAAAATGCCGATGATCGCGATCACCACCAGCAGTTCAATCAGGGTGAAGCCACGCCCGGCACACCTGTTTTGTATGAGTGGTTTTTTCATAGTTAAATTGGTGAAGAGTTGTTGATCCGCAACCGCGGCAGATGAAGGAAAGTAGCTCCGGACCGCGTGCGCGGCGCCGTCCGCCGGCCGAATGCGTCCGATGAAAGACGGACCATGCAAAAACGTCCTGAATTCCCATCGGATTTCTGTCCCGCCGGCCAAACGAACACTGGCGCGGTGGCCGCGATGATTTGCGGCCGCCACGATTGC
>QIAL01000919.1:1305-1502 GCA_003225535.1 Acidobacteriota bacterium
CCACAGCATAATAATATCACTGTCCCCGTTCGAGAACGTCCTTGCTCCAGTTGCAAATCACCCTGACCTTTCCTCCCTCCACGTACTCCGCCCAAAGATCGAAAGTGGCCGGGTTATTGGTAGGCTGCGTGCAAACATAACGCCACGGGTTGACTCGCTGAACGGCAGGGTCGGGGGAATTGAAAGGCGGCGGGAGT
>QIAL01000451.1 GCA_003225535.1 Acidobacteriota bacterium
TGCGCTGGGCCATCCGCCCCGCGCGTGCGATCAGATATTGCGCGGCGGGGCTGGAACTGACACACACCGCAATTCTCTCGCGCAGTGACAGATTCTTGCTTAAGCCTTCATGCTCCAGATACGACTCAAGGCTTCGGTCGACTGCCCCGGCGACCTGTTGCAATGCCAGTTCGCGCAGCGCGATCAAGTTGCCCGGCCGAAAAAAGTGCCCGAGCGCCCTCTCTGCCCGGTCGAGAGGATAGATATCCCCGCGTCGCATCCTCGTCTGCAGGGCCTCCGGCGTGAGGTCAGCGAGCACGATTTCGTTGACCTTTTGCATGACCCAGTCAGGCACAGCCTCGCGAACCTGCACTCCGGTAATGTTGAGGACGGTTGGAATCAGACTCTCAATGTGCTGCACGTTCATGGTCGACAGCACGTCGATTTTCGCGTCCAGCAAATCCATCACGTCCTGGTACCGTTTGGAATGTTGGGTACCCTCGATATTCGTGTGGGCCAGTTCATCCACCAGCACAACCTGGGGCTTCCGCGCCAGGATCGCGTCGAAATCCATCTCATCGAAAGTTGCACCTCGGTACTGGATTTTGCGCCGAGGCACCGTTTCCAACTTCGACGCCAATTCCGCAATTCCCGTCCGCCCGTGAGTTTCCACAATTCCGATGACCACGTCTTCGCCGCGGCTGTGACGACGGATTCCTTCACTGAGCATGTTGAAGGTTTTTCCAACGCCAGGCGCGTAGCCCAAGAAGAGCTTGAAAACGGGCTGCTTCTTGCGTGGCGTGGTTTCTTCCAGCCACTGTTCGGGTGTCTTGGGCATGCGTATGTATTATCCTCGTAACCGTTCAGAAGTCGAGTTGGAATACTCGCACGTGAAGCGACAGTTTAACAATCCGATCGTACGGCTATTTGGTTGCCTGTTGATTCTCTCGGGGATTGTGTTGCTCTTCTCGCGGTGGCTGCACGTGAACCCGACGACAGTCGGATTCTGTTTCCTGCTTGCCGTCTTGTTGATCTCTACCACCTGGGGCTTGCGGTACGCAATCTTCACCGCCTTTCTCGCAGCCGTGACCTACAATTTCTTCTTCTTGCCGCCACTCTTCCGGTTCACCATCGCTGATCCCCAGAACTGGATTGCACTCGTTGCTTTTCTTATTACCGCGGGTGTGGCCAGCCAGCTCTCCGAGCGAGCTCGGCGCGGCACAGAGTACGCGGACCAGCGCAGAAAAGAAGTGGAAAGGCTATACGCATTCAGCCAGCAACTTTGGTTGAGCGAAAATGTGTTCGAACTGCTGAATGTCATTCCGAGACATCTGGCGGACTCATTCGATGTCAGCGGCACGGCCCTTTTCCTTGAAGGGAAGCAGGAGACGTATTTTTTGGATGACCGCAGCCGAACGCTCTTCCCGAGCGACCAGCTGAAATCGATCAGCGATCGTGGAGAACCGGTTCTGGACCGTCAGCAGCACGTCTGCTATATGCCAGTGCGCATGGGAGTCAGATCTGTCGGCGCTCTGGGGATGGCGGGATGCGACCTCTCGCGAGAGAGCCTGGAGGCGATCGGCAGTCTGGTCGCGATCGCGATCGAGCGCGCCAACACTGTGGAAAAAGTAACGCGAAGTGAAGCCGCCCGCGAAAGTGATCGGCTTCGTTCGGTCTTGTTAGACTCGGTCACTCACGAGTTCCGCACACCGCTGACTTCAATCAAAGCGTCAGCCGAAACACTTCTCTCTAATACGAATCTCGACCCAGCGCAGCGCACGGATCTGCTCCAGGTAATCAATGAAGAAAGCGACCGGCTCAATCGCCTGGTCGGCGAGGCCGGAGAGGTCGCCCAACTGGACGCCCACCAGCTCCATTTTCAATTCGAACCGCATCAGATGCGCGAGGCCATCGATCAAGCCGTCAAGAATTCTCAGCCAGCATTGCGCAGTCATCCGCTTGAAATCTCCATCTCTCCCAAACTCCCGCTGGTTCGCATGGATCTCGAACGAATCACCGAGGTGATCTCGCAGCTTCTGGATAATGCAGGAAAGTATTCCTCAGCGAAGGCTCCTATTCACATCACCGTCGAGGCGGAGGGATCGGAAGTGATCACGAGTGTGGCGGATCAAGGTCCCGGCATCGACGAGATGGAACAGGAAATGATTTTTGAGAAGTTTTACCGCGGCCGAGACCAACGTATGCTGATGCCCGGTACAGGTATGGGACTTCCGATTGCGAAAGCGATCATCGAATTGCACGGAGGCAAGATCGGCGTGATCAGTCAGCTCGGCCGAGGCTCCGTGTTCCATTTTTCGTTGCCTGCAGAGTAGCCATTTGTGGTATCAGGAAGAATGGGAAGGCGCACTCTGTTTGGGGTGATAGCAGGAACAGATCTCCGAACAAGTGGACAGTACAACCGATGACGACGCAAAGTCTGCACGTGATCAGCCGCACCAGTCGTGATCTTCTGCATGTTCACGCCGAGCGGCACGGTGGAAGGACAGCGGTCGTCGATTCGCAGGGAGCGTTCAGCTATCGCGACCTGCTCGATGCGTCGTTGCGCGTGGCCACGGCGCTACTTGCCGGCCGGGAGGATCTGCACCAAGCTCGCGTGGCGGTTCTGGTTACTCCGGGATTTCCGTGGGTCGCAGTGCAGTGGGGCATTTGGCGGGCGGGTGGCGTTGCCGTTCCGTTGCCGCTAAATTCCACGAAGCCTGAGCTGGAATATCTTATCGACGACTCCGCAACATCGACATTGTTGTTCGACGCTTCTGCTGCCGCCCTTCTGGAGCCAATCGCCGTGGCTCGTGGGATTCGGGCATTTCCATGCGAACATCTGCTCGCTTTTCAGACGGCGCCGCGACTGCCGGAAGTCACCAGCGAGCGGCGCGCGATGATTCTCTACACCAGTGGCACGACGAGCCGGCCGAAGGGGGTAGTCACCACTCATGCGAACACCACTGCGCAAATCATGAGCTTGGTGCAAGCTTGGGAATGGTCCGCTGACGATGCTATTTTGCTTTGCCTCCCGTTGCATCACGTGCACGGAATTATCAACGTTGTGTCTTGCGCGCTGTGGTCGGGAGCGACGTGCCACATGCTGCCGCGATTCGATGCCAATACGGTCTGGGATCATCTAGCCGGTAGCAGACTCACCTTGTTCATGGCGGTGCCGACCACATACGCGAAGCTCATCGCTGCCTGGGAGTCAGCCTCGCTGGCCCGCCGCGCGGAGCTAACACGGGCATGCGCCAGGCTGCGCGTGATGGTGTCCGGTTCAGCAGCGTTGCCAGTGAGCATTCTGCAACGCTGGAAGGAAATCAGCGGCCACACTCTGCTTGAGCGTTACGGCATGACGGAGATCGGTATGGCACTGTCGAACCCGCTGCGGGGCGAGCGTGTTTCGGGCAGCGTCGGTATACCGCTGCCGGGCGTAGAAGTTCAGCTCGTGGGAGACGATGCTAATCCGGTTCCGTCCGGAACGCCGGGCGAAATCGAAGTCCGTGGTCCGAACGTTTTCGCGGAGTACTGGGGCAAGCCCGAAACGACACGCGATGCCTTCCGCGACGGCTGGTTTCGCACTGGCGACACTGCGATGGTCGAAGGCGGTGTGTATCGCATTCTTGGCCGGACGAACGTGGACATCCTGAAGACCGGCGGACATAAGGTGTCGGCGTTGGAGATTGAGGAGGTACTGCGTAAACATCCGGCGGTAGCGGAATGTGCCGTAGTCGGCGTGCCGGATCCAGAGTGGGGAGAGCGCGTCGCTGCCGCGGTGGTGCTGCACGATGGCGTCGCCTTGGATCTCTCGTCTTTACGCGCATGGGCCAAGGAATCACTGGCCCCGCACAAGCTGCCTTCCCACCTTCTCGTGCTGGAAGCCCTTCCTCGCAATGCGATGGGGAAGGTAATGAAGCCCGCACTCGTTGCGATGTTTCAGAACGCAAGCGATCCCGTAGCATAGATATTCCTGCTCGTGATGCGTGTTATCCTCCTGCCCACGAAGGAGAAAAACAGCGTGGCTGTTGGAGTACTGAATCGCCCAATCCGCACGAGGCTCTCACGCCAGCAAATCACTGGCTTCTGGGGCGCATGGGCTGGATGGACGCTCGACGGCATGGATTCGGTGATCTACGCACTGGTCCTCAGTCCCGCACTCATGGAACTGCTTCCGAAGTCTGGCTACGCTGCCACTCCAGCCAATGTCGGGTTCGCCGGATCGATTCTGTTTGCTCTCTTCCTTGTGGGATGGGGACTGTCTCTGATTTGGGGACCGATTGCCGACAGGTTCGGGCGCAGTCGCGTGCTGGCTGCCACCATCTTTGTTTATGCGACATTCACGGGCTTGGCTGCGTTATCGCAGACGGTGTGGCAATTGGGATTGTTCCGGTTGCTCGCGGGCATTGGAATCGGTGGCGAGTGGGCGCTGGCGGGAACCTACGTCGCCGAAGCGTGGCCGGAAGACCGCCGCAAAATGGGCGCGGGATATTTGCAGACTGGCTACTATGCCGGTTTTTTCCTGGCCTCGGCCCTTAACTATACGATCGCAGCACGTTATGGGTGGCGTGCCATGTTCTGGTGTGGGTTATCGCCCGTCGTCGTGGCTGCCTTGGTTCTGTTCCGAGTGAAAGAACCCGAGCGCTGGCAAGAAGACGCGAAGGTGAAAGCTGAGGGTGGACTCTCGTCTCTGCGCCGAATCTTCAGTCGTCCTTATACAAGGCGCACGCTGGTCAACACTCTTCTGCTGGCGTCCGCCATTTGCGGCTTGTGGGCGGCAGCCGTGTATGCGCCGACGGCGGTCGTCAGCCTGGCAAAACGTGAGGGCATGTCACCAGCACAAGACCTGCGGACATCTTCTTTCGGAATGGGGTTGTTATCGCTGGGGACGATCCTTGGATGCCTGGCGGCTCCTCCCTTGGCCGAGCGAGTGGGCCGCAAGCGAACTCTCGCCTTCTATTTCCTCGGTATGGCCATCTGTATCCTGCTGAGCTTCGGCTGGGCGTTCTACTTGCCGCACGGATTACGCCCATTCATCGCGGTGCTGTTTTTCCTGGGCTTCTTTGGGGGGAACTTCGCGATCTTCAGCCTTTGGCTGCCGGAACAATACCCGACCACGGTTCGCGCGACCGCGTTTGCCTTCACTACTTCGTTCGGACGTTTCATTGCTGCCGGAGTGAACTTCGCTCTTGGCGCGCTGGTCAGCCGGATCGGAACTCTCGGTAAGCCGGTTGCGTTTACGGCGATTGCCTTTGGAATCGGTTTGTTAGTCATTCCCCTCGCTATGGAAACTCGGGGAAGAGTTCTGCCTGACTAAAGAGCGCACAGCATAATTCTTTTGATAGCTAACGCGCGGTATTCGCTAACCCAAGATAGTTGCCGTAGCCAACGATCATTGTCGACGCAACAAGCAGGAATAGTGCCAGAGCGAGGAGTGATCCGGCGCGGGTACCGGCGCCCTTCCACTCTTTGAAGCCGATTCCCCAGAGGCTGCTGAAGATGATGATGCTGGCCATGTGCAGCGTCCAACTGGAGAAACCATAGCGTCCCATCTGGCTCTCACCCATGGTGTAGAAGAAGAATTGGAAGTACCAGGTGGTGCCAGCCAGTGCGCAGAGAAGATAGTTGCGAAGCATCGGCGCCTGGACGACGACCGGCGACGGCGGCGATGCTTCCGATATCACGGCAACCTGAGTTCCTCGCGGATGCGACGAGCCGATATGTTCCACCACCTCGCGGCTGGGCGCGTCGAACGCAGTCTCAAGGATTGGCTCATCTTTAGGCCCGTTAACCCGAACTTGCGAATGGAAGAATTGATAGCCAGTTTTGTTGCGGGTGAGAAGGATCAAGCACCAAATGAAGTTTGTGAGGAAGCCTCCCACCAAGACTACGATCAACACCGGCAATCCCTGCCAGAGTTTGGCGGTACCGTGCTGCAAAGTGAGAATCTTGATGGGTTTTCCGGCGTCTAGCCCATAAGCGAAGCAGGCGCTCATGACACCGGAAAGAACAGCGACGCCAATCCCTTTGCGCAGATCAAACTCCTTTATAGTGGCTCGCTGCTGCTCGGGTGACATGACGCGCTCTTTGGATATGCCTGCCAGGCCAGCCGCTGTAATTCCTGCGAGACAGACGAAAATTCCAAAAAGAATCACGCGGCCAGAGCTTGTCCCCACGACATGAGTCATGAATTCGCCATGGAAAATTGGGGGGATGAGGGTGCCAAAGGCAGCGCAAAGCCCAAGCACCACCGCCATTCCCAGTGACAGGCCGAGATACCGCATGGTGAGGCCGAAGGTGAGCCCGCCGACGCCCCACAACAGTCCGAAGAAGAAGGCCCAGAAAAGTGCGGACGCGGGTGCGTGGCCCAGCACGGCGAACAGATCTTTCGTGAGCAATGAGGTTCACGCCCTTATAGGGAACGTAGAAGCTGCCCGAGGCGAGGCCGCCGAGCCAGTGAAAAAGGACTCCCAGTGCCGGGTTTGGATTCATTTATTCCTCAAGTTTGACTCAAAGGTGGAACACTTCTTCTAATGGACGCATTGCACGATCGGGGAGAATCCCGTCGGGCTGAACAAAGAAATCACCCATCTCCCGTTGCCATCTCTCATTCACCTCTCGCTGGGCCATCCCAGAGCGCGCGCGCTCAAAGTCCTCAGTCTCCAGATATCCGACGAGAAGACCGTCATCGCGCAGGAACAGCGAGTAATTCCCCCAGCCGGTTTCACGGAGAGCTGTTTGCATCTCGGGCCACACCTGGAGGTGGCGTTTTTTGTATTCTTCGAGCCGCTCCAGCTTGACTTGCAACACAAAGCAGATGCGCTGCATCTCCAACTCCTTCAGTAAGATCGCCTAGCGAAGATAGGCTTCTGATAAGCCACCATCTACCGGGATCACATGTCCAGTCGTCTTGCCGCTCTGATCTCCGGCCAGCCAGACGATCGCATTCGCGCAGTCTTGCGGCAGGATGGGGCGCTTAGTCAGCGTGCGCTGCGCGTAGAAATCGGCCAGCTTACCACGCAGATCCTCAGTCGTCTCGGACTCCGAGAATTTTATCCCGTACTTTTGCAAGGATTGCATGACGCGATCGCGCGGGAACATTGTGGATCCAGCGACGACGGTTGCCGGGGCAATCCCGTTCACCCGTACATGCGGACTCAGCTTGATGGCGAGTTCGCGAATCAAGTGATTCAAAGCCGTCTTGCTCGTGTCGTAGGCTTCGCTGCCTTTCTTGGGGACCACTGCATTCGCCGAACTGGTAAGCACCATCGTGACGGGCAGGCTTTGATCGTTGAACACCCAATCCGTTTGGCGGGCTAGAAGGTAATTGCCGGTTACATTCACCAGGAACGTCTTCGCCCATTGCGCTTCAGAAAGCTCTCCATCGGGACCGGGCACAGGATAAATCGCCGCGGTGTTCACGACGATATCAATGCCGCCAAACTTCGAAATTGTGAATCGGACCGCTTCGGCTAGAGACTGCGATGAACTGAGATCAACGGCGGTCGCGGCCACAAATTCTGTCGAACTGTGGCCGCCGACCTCCTCAGCTACTTTGCTGGCGCCTGTCTGATCGAAATCGGCCACAACAACGTGTGCTCCACGGCGGCCGAGGAGTAGGGCGACTTCACGGCCGATTCCGCTGGCTCCGCCGATGACGAGCGCGATCTTCCGGCTGAACTCCGCTTCGGCGGGCATGCGCTGGAGTTTGGCCTCTTCCAGAGCCCAATACTCGATGCGGAATGCCTCCGATCTTGGCAAAGCAACGTAGTTGTGGAATTCAGTGAATTGCTTGGACTGCTCCGCGGTCCGCGCCTGTGGCAGGGGATGGGAAACTTTCCCGTCCTCCAGAGCGTTAGCCCCCGACATCACATGGATGGCGTTGATGAAGAACTCAGTCGTGATCCGGGCTTCCTTCTTATTCTTGCCGAAACCGAACAGGCCGAGTCCGGGGATGACGACGACCGACGGATTCGAATCGCGAAGTTTGGGAGACTCGCTGGTGGCCCACTCTTCGTAATACTTCTTGTACCCAACACGGTAGACCGCGACCTCGTTATGGATGCGGTTCTTGAGGGCTGGAACGTCTTCTTTGGCAGAGTTCCAATCGATGAACCACGGACTGACTCTTGTTCGCAAGAAGTGGTCGGGACAACTGGTTCCCAGAGAGCTCAATTCCTTGGCCCACTTCGATCCGGCAAAGGCTAGCGCATCGTCATCGTCGGCGTAATGCGCGACGACTCGGCGGTTCGAGGAGACCGTGCCGCGCAACGCGGGAAGAATTTGCGTAGCGATAGCCTTGCGGTCTTGAACCGGGGAATGCTCAACTCCACCGAACTGAGAGCTTTTCTTGGCCTGATGCTGTTGGATGAATTCGCCCATCTGGTCGATGGTGTGGACGCTGTTCAGATAGCAGTCGCGTTGCGTCATTCCCCACGTGAACAAGCCGTGGCCTCCAAGGATCAAGCCTTCGACGCCGGGGTTCTCTTTGACGGCGCGTTCAATCAGTAATGCCAGTTCAAAACCCGGTCGCTGCCACGGAACCCAGACGATTGTGCGATCGAATTCCTTGTTGAATTGATCCAGCTTACGTTTGCCGTTGGCACTGGCGGCCAGGGCAATCGCCCAGTCGGGATGCAGATGATCGACATGCGTGAAGGGAAGGAACGCATGCAGCGGAGTATCGATTGACGCCGCAACGCGATTCTCGCCAAACGCTGAGAGAGGATAGTAGCGCACCATCTCATCCTCATACTTCTCTCCGCGGTACAGTTCCTTCAGGTGCTCGAGGCGATCGAGATAGAGAAGAGCGAATCCAGACTCGGTAATTGAGCCAATGTCGCCGCCACTGCCTTTGACTGCCAACACGCGGACCGGCGTTCCAGTAAATGGGTCGGGTAGATCGATCTTCGAACTCGTGTTTCCGCCGCCGAAGTTGGTGATGCGGAGATCCGCGCCCAGCAAGTTGGAGCGGTATCGCAAAAGCGCCAGGTGATTGTCACCTAATTCGCGGGCGTGCTGCTCGTTCCAGAGATCCTTCAAGTACGTTGTTTCTTTGATTTCAGGCATAAGTTATCTCGCAATAATGTTCAAATCGCTCGGTCTGGCGCTCCCACTTGTCGGTCTCCACCGGATCGAAGACCTCCGTCGGAAAGGACCGATCGATGATGCCGCGCACCTGCTGAAGCGACGAAGCTTCGCCGGTTGCCAGGATTTGTATGCCGATGTTCCCGAGAGCGGTGGCCTCGGCGGGCCCGGCCAGCACTCTCTTCCCCGTCGCATCCGCGGTGAACTGGTTGAGCAACCGATTCTTCGAGCCGCCACCGATCACGCGAACCTGATCGACGCGCTTTCCGCATAGCTGCTCCAGGCTGCGCAAAACCAGCCGATACTTCAGAGCCAGACTTTCGAGGATGCATCGCACATATCCGCCCGGAGTTGCCGGCGTGGGCTGATGGGTCTTCCGGCAGAATTGGTCAATGGCGGTGAGCATATCGGTTGGATGAAGGAAGGCTTCGTCATCCGGATCCACAAGATGAGCAAAGGCGGGTTCGCGACTAGCCAATTCAACCAGTTCCCGATAGTCGGAATTTTGACCGCGCGCGCTCCAGCAGTTCCTGCAACCCTGCAGCATCCAGAGTCCCATCACGTTCTTCAGCAGACGCGTCGTTCCGTTGACTCCGCCTTCATTGGTGAAGTTCAACCTGAGTGCCTCCGAGGTGATGACGGGTGTATCGAGCTCGGTGCCAATTAGCGACCAGGTTCCGGAACTTAAGAACGCAGTGCCATCGCGAGCCGTGATCGCGGCGACGGCAGATCCGGTGTCGTGGCAGGCGGGAGCAATCACCGGAGTCCGTGCCAGAGAGGAGTTCTGTACGAGGGATGGGAGGATTGTGCCTAAGATCGAGCCCGGCTCGACGATGGGTGCCGGCAAGCTGGAGCTCAGACCCACCTTTTGCATGAGATCAATTGCCCAAGTGCGTTTGACCGGATCGACGAGTTGAGTCGTGGTTGCATTCGTGAATTCGCAAACCGCATTTCCGGTCAGCCAGTAATTGAAGAGGTCCGGTATGGTGAGCCACGTTTTCGCTGCCGCGATGATTGTGGGCGTGTCGCGCTGGGCAGCGTAGAGCTGATAGAGCGTGTTGATCGGCATGAACTGGATGCCTGTCGCCCGATAGATTTGATCCTTCGCGACCTTTCGAAATACGTCGTCCATCACGCCCTCGGTGCGGCGATCGCGATAGTGATACGGATTCTGAAGCAATTCGCCGCGCTCGCCGAGCAAAGCGTAATCAACGCCCCACGCGTCCACTCCGATCCCCGCCAGTTCCATCTGTTCCACAAGAGTTAAGGCTTTCCGCACCTCGAACCAGAGGCGAGGAGCGTCCCAGTGAAGCGAACCGCTGTACTCCACGGGCTCATTCCGAAAGCGACGGACCTCCTCGGTCGTGAGAATGCCGGATTGCAGGTGCGCCAGAACCGCGCGTCCACTCTCGGCTCCGAAATCGAAGGCCAGATAGGGTTTCGAGTGAGGAGGGCTAGGCATACGAAGATACGTTGTGGGAGTTCTTCACTGCCCGCTCTTTCGTGATGCGCTCCAGGTAGCCGCTTTGCCGGAACGCTTCCATCGGATCTTTGGGTAGCCCCTTGGACTCCCGCCACTCCTGGATTGCGGGACGGACGTCGGTTGCGAAGGCATCTTGCAGCGCCGACTCGGCGTCAACGAGATTGCAGTTCTTCTGGGCTGTTGCGAGCTTCTTCGAATCGACCAATGCTGCTTTGGCGAAGAGTTGCTGGGCCA
>QIAL01000452.1:0-3375 GCA_003225535.1 Acidobacteriota bacterium
GCCCTTCGTATGTTTTGAGGAAGAAGAGGAAGACTGAGACGCCCCCGAACCCTGCGCCACGGCAGTCGCAGACGCAATCACCAGCAGTAAGCAGATTAAAGCTCTGCCCTGATAAAACCTCATGCAACCATGTTACGCGAGATTGCCAGACCAGTAAGTCGAGTGGCCAATCGGCTTTGTTCCACTCACGTCAGAGGGTGCCCCACCCTTGTCGCGCAGTTTACGACAGGGTGGGGATTTTGACTTTTGGGCCACCGGATTGTCGACGAACACAAAGCCGAACCGTGCGCCGGAACTTCTATGCCGCCCTGCCCAGCACAACCTGCGTGCAGTGCGCGCACCGCTTCGCCTCGATCGGAATTTCACTCAAACACTCCGGGCACTTTTTGGTCGTGGGTGCCGCCGCGGGCTCCTCCTTGTTCATACGCGCGAGCAGCCAATTCACCGGCACCACGACAAAGAAGTAGACCGCCGCCGCAATCAACAGAAACGAGATGACAGCATTGATAAAGTCGCCCACGAGAAAATCGCTGCCCCGAACGTTGTATTTAAGATTCGAAAAGTCTGGCAACTTCACAAGAGCCCCGATAAATGGCGTCAGTAAGCCTTTTGTCAAGGAACCGACCACGCCGCCAAAGGCGGCGCCAATCACCACGCCTACCGCCATATCCACAACATTGCCACGCAGGATGAATTTCTTGAATCCGTCGAGCATAACCTAGCCCCTCCAAAATTGAAGTGCCGCCAATGTAAGTCAGCCCCGCCCCACGGTCAAGGCGCACATGTAGCGACAGCCGCCTCGGCTGTCCCGCGAGCGAAGCGAGCGTGCCAGTTGACAGCCGGCAACGTTCAGTGTATTCTGTCTGTACTGAAAGAACCGATATGGCGGAACTAACTGGATTGCAGAAGCAGTACATCCTCCACTGGGGCGAGATGGGGACCAAGTGGGGCATCAACCGTACCGTCGCCCAGATCCACGCGCTCCTGTACCTCTCCCCTAAGCCGGTGCCCGCCGAGGAGATCGCCGAAACCCTCAGCGTAGCCCGCTCCAATGTCAGCACCTCCATTCGCGAGCTCGAAACCTGGGGAATCGTGCGCGCCGTGCACGTCCTCGGTGACCGTCGCGAGCATTACGAGTCTATGAAAGACGTCTGGGAGATGTTCCGCCTGGTCATCGAGCAGAGGAAGCGACGGGAGATCGATCCGACGCGCGAGATGCTCCGCCGCTGCCTGGCTGAACTGGATCCCAAAGAACCCGGGGCCGATTACACGCGCCAGCGCCTCGAGGCCATGGCCGGCTTTTTCGAGGCGGTCACCGAGTTGCACGATCAAATGAAGCGTCTGCCCACCGGAACGGTCAGGAAGCTGTTGCGCATGGGCACGAAGATGCGGAAGAAAGCGAGTTAAATTTTTTTGATCAATGTGTTCTGTATATACAGAAATGTCTGATGTGCGAGGCGAACGGGGGAGCCATGAACGCGGAATGGATGACGCGGGCGATTTGGGGAGCAGGCGCGGTGCACATTGGCATCATCGCAGCGAATGTTCCTTTGCCAGGCAGGTTACGCGTCCGTGAGCGGCTGGCAGGAGTGCCGCGATTTGTGCGTCAGATCTTTTACGTGCACTGGCTGTACATCGTGATCGTGCTGGGGATGTTCGCGGCGTTGTGTTTCTGGTTCGCCCGCGAGTTGGCGGGAGCCAGCGCGATGGGCCGTTTCCTCAGCGCCTTCATGGCCGCGTTCTGGTTGTTGCGGATTGGCCTGCAAATTTTCTATTACGATCCCGAAATCCGGCGTCAAAACCGGGCCCTGGATAGGTTGTACATGGTAGCGCTCGTGGTGTTGGTAGCGGTGTTTGGAACAGCCGCATTGCGGCCGCTGTGAGGTGATCTTATGAACTCACAAGATCGGGCTTCGTTGGCGATGAAGGCGACGACTGCTGAGAAATCATGGGCCCAGATGTGCGCGGGCCTGGGCGGCGTAATTTGGGCCGGGGTCGCGGTGCTGGCGCGAATCGGCGTCGCGCCGATTGGAGCCATCGAATTAATGTTCCTCTTCGCCCCACTGGTAATCGTTCCGCTGGGGATGGAGTTGGGACGTGTGATCGGCAGTGACACTCCGCTCACGCGCTTCGCGCGGAGGATTCAGCCGTTTGCGGCCACGCTCGCCGTCGCTGCATTGTGGCTCCCGCCGGGACGACTGGCCGGTGGTTTGGCTTGCGCGTGGATGGTCGTTTGCCTGTCGGTGACAATTGCCGCGATTATCGATCTTTCGTCCCTCGCCAAGTCGCGGCCCGACCGCGGCACCCGTTCGATAATTCATCGAATTACCCTCGCCGTCGCACAAGTAGACTTGGGTGTCGGCGGAGCCTGGCTTGTGGCTTCGCGTTTGGGGTTGCGCCCGATGGAAATTCAGGAACCGATCGGGCTGCTGACCGCCGTGCACTTTCACTATGCGGGATTCGCCACCGCAATGATCGCGACGGGGATGCTGCAATTCGCGGCGCAACGCCAGGAGCGTCGGTGGCTGCCATGGCTCGTGGCTGTCGTGATAGGAATGCCGTTCGTCGTCGCGGCGGGGTTCGTCATCTCTCCGCAACTGAAACTGGGAGCAGCAGCGGTGTTCTCTGCAGCAGTCGCGGGCCTGGCGGTGGTCTTGCGCTCCTGCGCAAAAAGACTCGAGTCGGGCACAGCTCGCGTCTTGTTCCACGTCGCGTCAGTCACTGTCTTCGCCGGCATGGTGCTCTCGACTGCATACGCGGTAGCCGATTTCCGTGGGAGTGATGTCCTGCCCATTCCGCAAATGGCGCGCACACATGGAATTCTGAACGCTGTGGGATTCTGTCTCCCTGGCCTGCTGGGATGGCTGGTTGAGAACGACGCCACCTCGCAATGAGTGTTTTCGCTTGCCGGTCTGCGCGCGTGATAAATCGTCGTTAATATCGATCGCGCATCACACCGCGTCAGGCATTGTGTCCGTGGCGAGGGTGGCAAGGGCGACGCATTCCGCACAACGGAGTGCCAACCAAGTTAGCGGCGGAATATGAAAGCCCGGCACGGAAGTGCCGGGAAGCCGGAGGATGAAACCACGAGGCCGCTTTAGCGGACGGCACGGTTCTTTACTCTACGCGTTAAAACTGCCACATCAACGTTCAGCTAGCAACTGCCGCTGACTGACCTTCCGCAAATACTCCCGCTGACGCTGCACGAGGTTGCCGACGTGGCGGTTGCTTTCACATTGATGCTGCAGTTCCCCGTAGGATTGGGCCCGTACGAAATGCCGCCTATTCCTGAAAATGTGATCGGAAATTCCAGCCCATAATTCTGCAGATTGAACTGAGTCGCAAACGTCACATTGGGATTTCCGTTGAAGGTCA
>QIAL01000452.1:3470-9525 GCA_003225535.1 Acidobacteriota bacterium
ATCGGAATGTTGCACGACTGGCCGCTGTTGGTGACGGTGCATCCGGACGATTGCGCTGCCCGGGCGCGCTCGAGAATCTGTCCCAAAGAGGGACGCGTTGTGCCCGTACTCGTACCCGATGGCGTAAGTCCGGCCACCATCGCGGCGTTTAGCGCGGTGAATAATTCCTGAGAAATTGCCTGCGCCTGTGCTTGCGAAAGACTGTGGCTCGAGCCGCCACAAGTGATGCAGAAAAGCGAGAGCGATGTCAGAGCTGCGATCGCGCATGTAACTCGGAAACTGGCATTGCGAAGCATCGATGGCCTCCTGCGGTCGTTCTATAGGCTGGACTCCTGGTTGAGGACCCTGCAATGAGCGACGCTGCCCCTTGGAGATTGCGGCAAGCGTGCCAAGAACACTTCAGAGTGCATCCATATGTTCCTTCTCTTCGCAATCTCATGCAATCAAAATTTGCACCGCGCACGCGACATTAACTCGCGCGGTACTTGACAACGGGTGCGATGCGGTTCTGAATAGAGACCGCGACAGAAATCCAGCCGAAAGAGTTCCACACGACAAAAAATTTTGTGCTAGTATCCACGACTGGTCCTGCTTTTGAGCTTCGCAAAATTTTTTGCCGCAACCGATAAAACAGGCGCATTCCGCAGTAAAATTAACGGTCCAGCTATCTGATCAACGGAAGTTTTTGAACAGGCGCTCTCACCCAGCCACGGGGACGCCCATTGGTGAAATTCATATATGTCAGCAACCGGCACAACGACCCTCTCCCCCAACCCTTGGGCGCGCATTCTCGATGCTCTGGAAAAAAAGATCAACCGGCACTCGTACGATACCTGGCTTAAACCCACTCGCTACAGCCACTCGAGTGGAGGCGTTCTGTTCGTTCGCGTTCCCACCGTGGAGTTTCGTCACGCCGGTGATAAGTACGCTGACCTTATTCAGGAAGCCATCGATGTTCTCGGACTCGGATTCAATGATGTGAGGTTCGTAACCCCGGAAGATGATCCCGCGGCAACTCCCATACGCCACGACGGCGGCCTGACTTCTGGATCCGCGACAGCCGGTCCCTCGCAGGCCCGATTCGACTGGGATGGCGCGGCGCAACTGAACCCGCGCTACACCTTTGACGCCTTCGTCATCGGCAGCGGCAACCAGTTTGCCCACGCCGCCTGCCAGGCTGTGGCTGAGCGTCCCTCGAAAGCTTACAACCCGCTCTTCCTCTACGGCGGCGTCGGCATGGGTAAGACCCACCTCATGCAGGCGATCGGCCACGAGATCAAGCGTCGCACTCCGCATGCCGCCATCTGCTACGTCTCCAGCGAGAAGTTCACCAACGACATGATCAATTCGCTGCGCTACGACAAGATGACCACCTTCCGCGACAAGTTCCGGAACGTCGACGTGCTGCTCATCGACGACATCCAGTTCCTCGCCCAGAAGGAGCGCACCCAGGAGGAGTTCTTCCACACCTTCAACGCCCTGCACGACTCGATGAAGCAGATTGTCATCGCCAGCGACCGCTCCCCAAAAGAGCTCGCGGAGATTGAAGACCGCCTGCGCAGCCGCTTTGAGTGGGGACTGATCGCCGATATTCAGCCGCCCGATCTGGAAACCAAAGTCGCGATTCTTCAGAAGAAGGCCGAGCAGGAGAAGGTCACGCTGCCAACCGATGTCGCTCTGTACGTCGCCTCGAACATTCGCTCGAACGTACGCGAACTGGAAGGAGCCTTGATCCGCCTGGTCGCTCACTCCTCATTGATCGGCGCCGAGATTACTCTTCCCTACGCGCAGCAGGTGCTGAAGAATTTCATCGATTCACAAGCCCGCAAGGTCACCATTGAATCGATCCAGAAGATGGTTGCCGAGCAGTTCGGCCTGCGCCTGGTCGAAATCAAAGCAAAAAACAATTCACGCGCAATCGTCTATCCGCGTCAAATTGCGATGTACTTGGCGAAGCATATGACGGAGGCCTCGCTGCCGGAAATCGGACGTCAGTTCGGCGGCAAGCATCACACGACGGTGCTCCACTCCGTCGAGAAGATCGAAGAGGTTCGCAAGAACGATAAAGATTTGAACAGGCTGATCAATAAACTCACCGAGCAATTAGGCGGATAGATCGCGGGCCCGCGCGGGATTTCCACTTTGTCATCAGGTCTTCCTCGCTGGTCCTTGTGAATACGATGTGGAAGTTGTGAATCGCGAGAGGGAAGTTGATTTTAGCGGCAAGTTACAGTAGGGGCTCCGAAATTAAATGGTCCGATTTCTCACATCAAGGGTGCGGCGCGAAGTCGGTGGAAACGGGATAGTTGCAAGAGTTTTCCACGTGAAGTAATAGAAGTAGCACGTATCTGGCGAGATTCGGGGAGACGAACTTTATGCCGGTGGAGGCCGCCGTTGCCGCGGGTACCATGGAGATCACGGTCAGCAAGTTCGAGTTGCTGCGGGAATTGACCGCCACGCAGGGTGTGGTCGAGCGCAAGACCACGATTCCAATCCTGTCCAACTATTTGTTCGAGGCTGCCGGAGACCGTCTGTCGCTGACGGCAACCGATCTGGACCTGAGCCTTCGTACCTCTTGCAGTGCCAAGGTCAAGAAGGATGGCTCCTGCACCATCCCCGCCCGCAAGTTGCACGATTACGTGAAACTTCTGCCCGATGCGGATATCACCATCAAACTGCTCGATAACCACTGGGTCAGCATCCGTTGCGGCCGATCCAACACCAAGATGGTCGGGATGGCGAAATCGAATTTCCCCAGCCTCCCTGTGTTCCCTACGTCAGGCGCCATCACGATTCCTGCGCAAGTCCTGCGGGGTCTGATTGCCCGCACCGGCTTTGCGATTTCCAACGAAGAGTCGCGCTACACCCTGAACGGCGCGCTGATGCTGCTCAAGCCCGAATCCATCACGATGGTCGCCACCGATGGCCACCGTCTGGCGCACTGCGAACGCGCCGGCGAAAAGTTCGAAGGCGTCTCCGGCGAGATGAAGACCCTGGTCCCCAAGAAGGCGATGGACGAGTTGAAATCCCTGCTTGACTCAACCGATGCTGAGACGATCGAGTTCGCGAAAGATGAATCGACCCTGTTCTTCCGCATCGGATCCCGCCTATTAACCTCGCGCCAATTGACCGGCCAATTCCCGAACTTTGAGGCAGTCCTGCCGAAAGACAATAGCAAGGTGATCGCGCTGAATGCCGACGAATTGCATGCAGCGATCCTCCGCGTGGCCCAATTTGCCGACGAGCGCTCGCGCGCCGTCCGGATGCGCCTCGAAAAGGGCGAGGTAAAGCTTTCCGCCTCTTCGACGGAAGCTGGCGAGTCCGAAGATTCTCTCGAAGCTCCCTACAATGGGGACCCCTTGACGATTGGCTTCAACGCCGCGTACCTGGTCGAGTTCCTTAAGGCCGCCGGCACCAGCGAGGTGCGCTTGGAGTTGAAGGATCCCCAGTCAGCCGGCCAACTGCGCCCGGCCGAGGGCGACGATTATAAGTATCGCTACATCGTCATGCCGATGCGCATCTGAGGAAGATGGATTCTGTTCCCAGGGGCGGCACGCACTAATTCGGCGGCGCATTCGAAGGATCGCTCAGCGTAATCAACTTCCCGGGCGGGTAGTCGGCCGCACTGAGCGGAGCCTCAGGGTTCTGCGTCACGATGGTCAGCACCTCTCCGCTACGCACCCCTTGAATGGTCAGTCTCTGACTTTCGACGGCCAATACTCGATAATCCTCGTCAAAGATTTTCCGATTCTTCGGCTCCATACCGGATTGGGATGCAGAATCCCCCCCGAAGGACTCCCCTTAAATTTTCATAAATTTGTAGATCTCACCTTGACAACCTCAATGGTTTTAAGCTCCTTACTATGAACCAAGTAGAGACAGCCACCTCGGCTGTCCCGCCGAAGCGAAGCGAGGCGGAACATGCCCAACTGCCGAATGCTTGTCATTCCGTCAAAGCGCGCAGCGCCAAGGAGGAATCTGCTGTTCTTTCGAGAAACTGACTCAGGAAACGAGCCACCCAACATCCCGCCATGCCGGGTGGCCAGCTAGTTGTTACTTGCGGCTCGCAGGCGGAACAATGCCATTCATGCGCAGGTATTCCACCATCTGTCCGTAGTGATCGTAGGAGTGCGCGACCGCATCCACGGCAAACTGAACCCGCGTGTTTTGCCGCGCCGTGGAGATCCGCTCTTGCAGCACCGGTGCGACTGCATTTGCTCCCGTGATCGTCGCCGCGGACCGATGCAGCGCAACAAACGAGCCCTTGAGGTACTCGAGGATCTCAGCCTTGGATCGCACGGCATCAGGCCCCGTCTCCGCCTCCTGATCGGCAGTAGGATTTTGTCCGAGCGTGCGCGCGGCCATCCGGTAGTTGTTCGCGGCCAGATGCTTGATTTGCTCAGCGAATGTCCGGGTCCCCGTGAACTCGCCGGCCGTCGGCGCAAAGGAATATTTCCCCTCCGGCATGGCATCGGCGGCCGAAACCACATCCTTTTCACAGTTGGAGATCCAGTAGTCGAGCGCCTGGCTGATGGTGATCCTGGCTTGCGCCAGAGCAGAGTAGCTGCTGACCGTGATCAGAAGGCACAACACAATGCGGAACGCGTCTTTCATAATAGCTCCTTGAAAAATTGGTGCTGCAGGCTAGTGCAGACGCACGAGCAGACACACGTGGGGCTCGATGCGAAGAAACGACTGGCTGCTTTTCAGAAGCGGGGTGGGCCGCGGTCGGTCTCAGGAGAGCCGATCGAGGAAATGACAATCCTTGAGTCAAATCGCGCCGAAATGCTGCCGGCATCAGGCTGGAGCGGAGCCGAAATCTCAAACGTGTGCAGAGTTACGAACTGAAGTTGAATGAAACTTCGCATGCCGCACCTGCCGGGTTGCGGCTTCATGACATCCCCGCAGGCAGCACGCACGGTTGGAGTGTGAGCTTCTTTTCGGACACACGATCGTCGTGTGCTCGTGCGCGAACATGAAGCCGCGGACTGGCTGCCCCACTCGCCCACGCAAGCAGACGCTGACGCAGCGACGACCAGGATGAGCAGTGCGGAAATGATGGAGGAGCGACGCACGAGATCGATCTTTAGACGTCGCGAATCGTGAAAAGTAACAGGACGAAGCTTGCCCTGACTACCTGGCACTCCCTTACCGGGCTTTCACATGTCGCCGCTTCGCGACTAGAGGGTGAACTCGAGCAGCTGGGGTACTCACTCCTCGCTTCGCTTCGTCGGACAGCCGAGGCGGCTGTCGCCACATGGTCTTCTCTTCAACCTGGCGTCAGTAGAACTGGGGAATGTTCGCCTAGACTCCTGTTCTAGGAGTCGACGATGTTCCCGCCGGCGCCTCCGACACGACCTGGAACAGAAACAATGCAATTATTGCTTCGCCGCTGCCTTCTGAATGTTCACCACTCTCTCCTCCAACGGTTGGGCCTCTCCGTTCCGTCCCAACTTCCGCAGTGCGTTGGCCTCACTCATGAGCGAGTCTTTCAGCGCCGGACTATTCATTCCCTCGGTCTTCTCCATGATGCCCGTCGCCCGATGCCAGCACGGCTGCGACTTCTCCGGCTTCCCCCACCGGTCATACAGATCGCACACCCCCCACACTGCAACCAGCGTCATGTTGTCATCCGCACCGACCGCAACCTCGCTCCCTTTCAGCGCGCGCAACAGATACGGCTCGGCCTTGTCAAACTGACGTTGCGCTTCGTAAAGTCCCGCCATCGCCCTCAAGCTCTCCGAGGTTCGCGTACTGTTCTCGCCAAAACTCTTTATATTGATGTCCAAAACTCGCGAAAAATAGCTCTCCGCCGCCGCAAAGTTCCCTCGTCCGGCGGCGATGCTTCCCAGATAAAACAGCGGCTCGGTTACCCGCGGATATCCCGGGCCAAATGTCTTCTCAATAATCGTCAACTGCTGATGGAACGCCGCCTCCGCACCATCGTAATTCTGCCGCATTCCGCGCGCGTTCGCGAGCTTGCCGAGCGCCACAATCATGTTTTCATCCCCTGGCGGAAGTTGCTCCGCCAGCGCCACCGCTTCGGTGAACGCCT
>QIAL01000452.1:9533-16328 GCA_003225535.1 Acidobacteriota bacterium
CTCCAGCGTCCCAGCCGACGCACCCTGCATTTGCACGAGCTTCTCGAGCTCCGATGCCTCATCCTTCTTTCCCGCCGTCCTCAGAGCTACCAAATGATCCGCAAATCGCGCCTTTGCCTCCGTGTACTGTTTCCGTGGACTCGGATCGTAGACCCACACCGGTTCGCCCGGTTGCGCCTTGCTGACCCGGTTCTCATCGGCATCCGCTCCGCGACGATACTGCTCCAGCGCGCCCGCCCAGTCGCCCTTTTTCTCGAGCTCCACGGCGATCTCCGACATTACTTGTCCCTGCCTGGGGTCGAGCGCCACCGCCTCTTTGAACTCTGCAATCGCCAGATCGCCTTGTCCATTCCCTGCGAGTGCCTTGCCGTAAAGGTCGTGAATCTCCCAATTGCTCTGCCCCACGGACTCTGCCTTCTTCAACTCCGCTGCAGCCCCGGCAAAGTCCTTTTTCTCCGCGAGCAGCACCTTCCCAGCACTCTTGAACGCATCCGGATCGCTCGGATCCAGCCGCTCCGCAATCCGATACTCTTGGAGCGCCGCATCAAAATTCTTCTCCTTCACTCGAATGTCGCCCAAACCCGCGTGCGGATTCGCATCCGACGGATCCAGCTTGATCGCCTTGCGAAATTCCTCCTCTGCTCCCTTCAGATCGTTATCCCACGCCAGCCCGTGCCCGAGGCACACATGGCATATCTCGAAATCAGGAAATCTCTTTTCCATTTCCCGAAATTCCTTGACCGCAGTTCGCGGCTCCTGCCTCATCAGCGCCGACCCCAAGTTCTGCCAATAATCCGGACTGTCGGGACACAACCTCCTCGCTTCCCGGAACTCCACGATCGCCTCCCGCACATTTCCCAGCTCCAGATACGTGTTGCCGAGGTTGTAATGTGCAAGCGAATACTCCGGATCGAGCGCGATGGCCTTCTTATACTCCTCAATCGCTGCCTTTTCGTCATGCATCCGCTGATGCAAGAGTCCAATTCCCGAATGGAGGCCCGCGTAATCCGGCTTGATCCGCAGTGCTTCTTTAAACTCCAGGATCGCAGCATCGAAGTTACGCAAATGACTCAGCGCCAACCCGGCATTCATGTGCGCCTCGGCATCGTCGCCATACTCGGCGATTGCCGCCTTAGCCTCATTCAGTGCCGACTCATCGTCGCCCAGGCGATAAAGAATATAACTGGCTTTGTCGTGAAGTTCCGGAAAGTCCGGCTGAGCCTGCGCGATCTGGGCATACACAGCCGCTGACGGGCCAAACTGGACCCTCTGTCGCAGCAATTCAGCCATCACGAAGCCCGTTTCCATGCGCGCAAAGCTCGCGTCCAACGCCTCGCTCAGCATGGTCGCCGCATCATCGTATTTTTTGCTCTTTATCAACACTGCCGCATCGCTGAGCTTCCCCAGCAATTCCAGGTCAGGCTTGGCAGCACCTTCGTTGTTTACCTTGGGTGCCTTCAACGCCGCAATTACGCTGGCGTCTGCCCCGGCTTTTGTCATTAAGGCCAGGAACTCGTCATCCGGATGAAAATTCAACCCCCGCTTGGCAATGTCGTGAGCCACGTTTGCTGGCAATCCTCCACCCGCAAGGATGGCCATCACCTCGCTAGCCCGCAACGGCCGAGGAGCCGTCTGCGCGTTGGCGTCTGAAGCAAGAAGAAGGAAAGAAAAAACTGTAAGAATCGCAACAGTAGACACACAAATCCGCGCGCAAACCTTCGACATGAAATGCCCTCCGCAGGACGACGTCCATATCGTAATTTTTGGGCGCGACTTCTTCCTGTTACGTTCGTACAACTCTCTACGGCCTGCTTGAGATTGTGATTGCGCTCACGAAAGGTACTTAGGGCGAATGCTGGCTAAGGAGTTGCGGAATGGCCAGGCCAAGACGTGTACGCCCTCGCGACAGAGCCCCCACCCGCGTAATCTTGCGCATCGCCTGTCCGCCGCTAAAATTGACTGTTTCCGCTAGCCTGCACGCTATCCCGACGAAGCCCTCCAGACGAAATAACGCCGCGGTTCTCCGGTGTGATCTGAGCTGCCGTTGTTTGGTGCCGCAGCGCCAGAGGTACCTCATATGAATAGCATTGAGCGGATGCGCCCTTTAGCCGCGGCGTCCGACCGAAAAAATGCTGTGTGTCAGCGCAGCGATCTACAATCGTGAATCAAAGATCTGAGACCCATGGAACCCGATCGCATCGCTGACCTGCTGGAGCCATTTCTTGCGTCGTCAATGCACTCTTTCGAACCTTGTCATTCTGAGGCGCGAAGCGCCGGGGAATCCGTCCTCACCGTTACCCAATTGCATAATATATCGACGTACATCGATATACTCCGGCGCTGGAACGCCCGTATCAACCTGACCGCCATCCGCGACGAGGAAGAAATCGTGACCCGCCATTTCGGTGAAAGCCTCTTCGCCGCCCGCCATTTATTTCCGCCGTGTTCCTCTGTGCCCTCTGGGGTGGATGGTTCTAAAGTGGCCGATGTAGGCTCCGGCGCCGGATTCCCCGGCATCCCCATCAAACTCTGGGCCCCTGAAATCTCGTTAACCTTGATCGAATCAAACCAGAAAAAAGCTACGTTCCTCAAAGAAATTACCCGCGCCCTTACATTGACAAACGTCAATATACAAACCGCCCGCGCCGAATCCCTGGCTGGCGTGTCGTTCGACGTGGTCACCTTCCGCGCGGTAGAGCGCTTCGAGTCGATCCTGCCGGTGGCAGCCAACCTTGTAGCCCCAGGTGGCCGTCTGGCTCTCCTGATAGGCGAGACTCAGCTGCCGCAAGCGCAATCAGCCCTCCCAGCCCTAAGCTGGTCCGTTCCCATAGCGATCCCTGCATCCCAGTCCCGTGTGTTGTCAATCGCATGTAAGCGCTGAAGGCATGTAGAAAGCTCCCACGGCGAACCAAGAAAGTAATAAGTGGGATTAATTATAGGATTAAGGCTAAGACCTAGCCATCCGCGATCAGAAATACGGCAAGATCTGCTTATAAAGTGGGACAAGCTACCTATCTGTTTAAATTAACAACAGACCATTCGTTAGTTTTCCACAGTGTTCCTGCAGGAACACTTCTCAAGTTGTACAGTTACAGCGCAAAGGCGACCGAGCGGCACGGATGTTCCTGCAGGAACATTTCCACCAATGAGTTCTTGTTTCTGACTGCTCTCTCGCCGGGTGAGTCGCAACTGCCAATCCCGAAGAAGTGTTCCTGTAGGAACACTCGGACCGAAATCTTCCGCAGCAGCGAGGCCGGGTCGCGTGTCATGTGATCGCGGTCGTGCCTGAGTCCGCAGAGTGTTCCCGCAGCATCTTTCTGCTCCACGCGTTTCGGGAGAAGTGTTCCTGTAGGAACACTTTGCTGGTTTTGAATCGCTGAAATGTTCCTGCAGGAACATTTGGACGGGTTTTGCACATCAATTCACCTGTTTGCACAACACTTATCAATTGAATTGATCTCCGAAGAGAAGTATGCTGCGTGTGGCTCTGCTTCTCCTAACAATTCCATGGGACGCGTCATCGCTGTTGCCAACCAGAAGGGTGGCGTCGGCAAGACTACGACTGCCATCAACCTGGCCGCTTCCTTTGCGGCTGCTGAAGTAAACACGTTGCTCGTCGATTGCGATCCGCAATCGAATGCCACTAGCGGCTTGGGGTTCGTGAAGGATCCTGAGCGCGTCAGTTCCTATCACCTCCTGATGGGCGCGGCTACTGGTGACGAGGCGCTGCTCACCACAGAGCTCGAGCAGCTGTGGCTGATTCCATCGCACAAGAACCTGATCGGCGCGAACCTTGAATTGGTTGACGCTGACCGGCGCGAGTTCAGGATGCGCGACGCGATCGCGCCACTGCGCGATCGCTTTCAGTTCATCGTGCTGGACTGTCCGCCTGCGCTTGACCTGCTCACGCTCAACGCGCTGGTTGCTGCTGATGCTGTGCTCATTCCAATGCAGGGCGAGTACTTTGCGCTGGAAGGTATCAGCGAGTTGCTCGATACGATTGAGCGCATACGCGCCGCGTTGAATCCTACGCTCGACATCGAGGGCGTGGTGCTGACGATGTTTGATAAGCGCGCGAACCTGGCGCAGCAAGTGATGACTGAGCTGAAGAACTATTTTGGCGATAAGTTGTGCCGCACGACTGTGCCGCGCAACATCAGGCTGGCGGAAGCGCCTAGCCATGGCAAGGCTGCGCTGGTCTACGATCCGCGATCGAAAGGCGCGGAGAGCTACATCAAGCTGGCTAAGGAGATTATTGAGAGGCAGCCAGCTGCTGTGACGCCTCAGCCGGCAGAGAACCTCGCTGGCATTCCTGCTTCAGGGCAGACTTCGGACGGTGGACCACAGGCCTCAGAGCAACAGATCACTACAGAGGGCACAGAGGAACACAGAGGGGACGCGGCGGTGGAGGAGATTGCGCCGGCAGAGATGGACAAGAGCGCTTAGTATATTGACGACCGTCTATATGCTAGATCGATGGATATCGATGTACAAAAATAGAAATGTGAAGGTCCTTCGGCCTGCAAAAGAAGACAGGCCACAGGATGACAAGAGAGAGGGGAAGGATATCGTGACGACGGCTACGGCGGGGCATCTGGCGGGACATCCGGAGAAGGACAAAGAGAAGGTGGAGAAGCGGCGGGCGCTGGGGAGAGGGTTGGAGTCGTTGCTGCCGGGGCCGCGGGTGGTGAAGCCGCCGCAGGCAAACAGCGCGCAGGATGTGGCAGCGGCGAACCCTGTTCCGGTTTCGAGAGTTACCACAGGGGCTGAAGCCCCGGGTTCTGGGGCTTATGACGCGGCCCTGAAGGGCCGCTCTTCCACGGGGGCGGCGGCAGTAGAACAGACCTCGTCCGCGGCTCGAGCGCCGCAGGCAGCCGAGCTTCGCTCGGCCGGACAGCCGATGGCGGCTGTCCCCACAAACCCCTCCAGCCTGGCTGCTGTTCCTGCAGACGCATCCAGCCTTGCGGGGATTCCTGAACCCCCTTCCAGGGCGGCGGCTGTTCCTGCGAACCCCTCCAGTTTGGGGTCTATCCCTACGAGTTCTTCCAGCCTGGCGGCTGCGCACACTAGTCCTTCAGCGGGTGCACAGGCTGCGAACCTTCCGCCGGTCGTGCATGGTGCCACGGCTCTTGCGGAGTCGGCGATTGCTACCGGATCCGTTGACTACGATCCGTTCGGGGATGCGCCGAAGGGTGAGGTGATCGAGATCCAGGCTGTGGCGGATACACGAGTGCCTTCGAATCTGGTCGTGAACGTGTCCATTGCCGACGTCGACAAGAATCCGTTTCAGACGCGATATGTGGACGATGACGACGCGCTCGAGGAGCTGGCGGATTCGATCAAGGCGAACGGGGTGGTGCAGCCGATCGTAGTGCGTCCTGCGACGGAGCAGGGGCGGTACATCCTGGTGATGGGTGAGCGTCGACTGCACGCCTCGAAGAAGGCGGGGAAGACGCACATTCCGGCGCTGGTGCGGCGAATTTCGGAGCAGCAGGCAGCCGAGATGACGATCATCGAAAATCTGCAGCGCGAAGATCTGAGCCCGCTGGAGCAGGCGCAGGCGTTTCGCGTCCTCAGCAGCCAGTTCAATCTGACGCAGCAGCAGATTTCAGAGCGGGTGGGTTTGTCGCGCGTTTCGGTGGCGAACTATATGCGCCTGCTGAAGCTGCCGCGGGAAGTCATGGAGATGCTGGCGGAGAAGCGCATCAATTTCTCACAGGCAAAAGAGCTATTGAAGCTGGGGGACAATGACCGGATTGCGGAAGCGGCACTGTATGCGGTGAAAAAGGGGATGAACATCGAGCAGATCGAGATGCTGGTTCTGCGGATGGATGGGTTGCTTGATCCTCTGCCCGACATGCCGGGAGTGAAGAAAGAGAAGACCAGCGGCGGGGCGCGGTGGGTGGATCCGAACGTGCGGTCGGCGCAGATCGATCTGGAGCGCTTGCTGGGAGTGCGGGTGCGGATTCGGGATCGGAAGGGTAAGGGGAAAATCGTGATTGAGTATTCGACGGTGGATGATTATGAGAGGGTGGTGGAGATGTTGAGGGGGAAGAAGTAGAAAGCAGTTGTCAGTTGTCAGTTCTCAGTTTAACGGCGGCCTGGTGGCCGCCTTTGTTTTTGGGGACCAAGGTGGTTAATGGGTGGAGTGTGGAGTGATTGTTCAGGCGGGTTGGAGGATGGATTGGGGAAGATTGGGGATGATTTTGATGTGTCGGTGGGAGTTTACGGATAGTAACTCTCTTGATTCCCTGATGTGGAAGTAAATGATTCGGGCGTTTCTTTCGCCGCTTCGCGGCTGGAGCAATATGCCAGCTTACCCACAGCTTGCGCTGTGGGCTGAATTCTTGCGCCGCTTCGCGGCTGGGGAATGGCGAACTCTGCTTTTGGCGAAGGCTGTGCCCGCCGAATGAGACGGGGTGGATGTTCGATTGGGGCAGCTCTCTTAGGTGAAGGACCGCAGATTCCTTCCTGGCGCTGCGCGCTTTCGTCGGAATGACAAGGGTTTGGGGGGTTGGATGGAACATGAGAATTCGGTGGTTGGCGGGATGAGAAGGGTTTGGCAGTGGGGTGGGTTCCGCCTCGCTTCGCTTTGGCGGGACGGGCGAGGCGCCCATCGCCACATGGTCCGTGTCACGTGGTCCGTGCTACGTGGTCGATCGGAGTATGGTTGATTGGCGGGGATGGTTTTAGAGTGCGGCTTGGAGATCTTGAGATTGGGCTGGATCTTGATCGATGGGGATGGGGACTTCGACGAATACGTTTGTGCCGGTGGAATCGGAGTGGATTTCCATG
>QIAL01000453.1 GCA_003225535.1 Acidobacteriota bacterium
TCGTCTGCAACCCGGCGAAGGGCATCTCCGGGAAAAACTACTTCATTAACAACAACTGCTTTGTTCCGAATCAGCCGGGTGAACTAGGCACAGCTAGCATGCCTTACCTGCCGGGCCCACTGTTCTGGAACAGCGATCTCACATTGATGAAGAACTTCAAGATCACCGAGCGTCAAACTCTGCAGTTCCGTTTTGCGGCGTTCAACTTCCTCAATCATGACTTGTTGTCCTTTGTAACGAACGACAACAATCTCAAGCTGAACCTGAATGACTTTTCACAAGTAGTTACCGGTGCAAACATGCTCTTCCCCGGCAACGGGCTACCGGCAAGCGACCCAAATGCCACAACAACTCAAGTGCTACCGTGCCCAAACACAACTATCGGTCAAAAGATTAATGGGGTTACCTATGCGAGCGGAATTCAGTGCGCAGGCACCCCAACATTCGGTCAAGCCACATCTCATGTGGGCCACCGAATCCTCGAACTGGGTGTGAAGTACACGTTCTAGCATGACTCATGTGGGGTGGCCTCTCAGAGGCCACCCCATGTATATTCCTCCCTATGGTCGCCGTTGTACCCTTCCTGGCGCTTCTCCTTACGGCAAATCCAGCAGCTCAGGCCAGCAAAACTTTTGCGCAAGTGGCACGCGAAGCGGATGCGGCGCGGAGTTCCGATCAGGGACAGCGTGCCATCGATCTCTATCGTGAAGGATTGAAGCTTCGGCCCGCGTGGAGCGAAGGATGGTGGGGTCTTGGGACCCTGCTCTACGATCAAGACCGCTTTCCGGAAGCAGAAGCCGCCTTCCAGCGTTTCGTGGCCACCACGAGCAAGCCGGCACCAGCCTATGCTTTCCTGGGGCTGTGCGAGTATGAAACTAAGGACTACGGTCAATCTCTGCATCATTTCCGCGCGTGGGCGAGCCATGGCTGGGCAGGCACTTCAGAGCTGATTGACGTGGCCATGTTCCACTTCGGACTGCTTCTGGCGCGCGACGGACGGTTCATCGAAGCTCTTTACCTGCTTACCACCGAAGTACAGAGACGCGGGAGGTCGCCGGCGCTGGCTGAGGCCATGGGCCTGGCATCACTCCGAATGAGGAGTCTTCCCGGAGATTATCCGGCCGAGCAGCGCGAAATAGTGTGGCTGGCCGGCAACAGCGCCGTCTATGCGGCTCTGCCTCCGAATGACTTTGCGCGCGCGGATGAATTTGCCCTGCGACTGCTGGCGCGATATGAGAAGGCTGCCAACGTCCACTATTACGTGGGCACCCTGAGGGGCTTCGAGGGTAAAAAAGAAGAGGCAGAGAAGGAGTTCCGGCGGGAACTCGAATTGTCTCCGCAACACGTCGGAGCGTTGCTGGAACTGGCGCGGATTGATGTGGAAGCGGACCGGCTGCCTGAAGGCGAGGAGTTCGCAAAGCGGGCTGTGGATTTGGAACCAAAGAATCCTGAAACTCACCATATTTTCGGGCGAATTCTGCTCGCTACTGACCGTGTCGAAGAGGGCGCCAAAGAACTCGAAGCCGCCAAGCAACTTGCACCTGACGGCGCCACGATTCGAAGCCATCTCGCCATGGCTTACTTCCGACTAGGCCGCAAGGAGGAGGCGAAGACTGAGATGGCCGCGTTCAGCGAGCTGAAGGCTAAGGAAGGCGTCATGGTTCCGCCTGCAGAAAAGATCAAGCCTGCGAAGCGGCCGGGGCAGGAATGAGCTTGATCCCTGCATCCTTGGCGCTGTGCATGGCGATTGCCGGCACGACAGCTTCTGCCCAACAAACTCACGCCACCGCTCGCGCCAGGCCAGTATCCGATTTTACTCACCTATCGCAGGCCGCCGGCGCAGCTCGCGACCAGGGACGCAGCGAGGAAGCGATCAGGCTGTACAGGCAGGCCCTGACGATTCAGCCGAAATGGAAAGATGGCCTGTGGAGCATGAGCTCGCTGTTCTATGCGAGCAATCAATATGCCGACGCCCGTGACTCGCTGCGGAGGTTTCTGGCTATCGATCCCGAGCCTGGACTCGCGTGGGCGATGCTGGGAATGAGCGAATTCGAGCTTCGCGATTACTCTCGTTCGCTCGATCACCTGCAGCGCGCCATGGCCCAGGGCATGGGCGATCAGAAGGAAATCGCGCAGTCCGTGTTCTATCTCGTGGCGATTCTGCAGACCAGGTTCGAGTTGTTCGACGAGAGCATGGGGTTGCTGATTGCGATGGTGAAATCCGGTCAGGACTCGAAGCCGCTGGTTGAGCCAATCGGGCTCGCGGCGCTGCGGTTGCCCTTTTTGCCAGCGGAGATTCCTGCGGATCGTCGCGACATGATTCGCGCGGCGGGAGAAGCCACGCTGGCCCTGGAGGCGCAGAGAAGGAATGAAGCCGACAGGCTGTTCCGACAAAATGTCGAGCAGTACCCGAATGAGGCCGGAGTTCACTTTCTCTATGGTGCGTTTCTGCTCGACGAAAATCCGGAGGCCGGGATTCAGGAGTTGAAGAAGGAATTGGAGGTTTCACCCTCGAATGTATCTGCCCGCTTGCGCCTGGCGGAAGAGTACGCGAAACAGCAGCATCTAGATTTGGCCCTTCCGTTAGCCCAGGAGGCGGTCAAACTCGATCCGAAGCGAGCGTCCGCGCACATGATTTTGGGAGAAGTGCTGGTTGCTAAGGAGGACACCAGCGCAGGAATTCGGGAATTGGAAGTGGCGCGAGAAAATGCTCCGCAAACAGTTCGGATCCGATGGGACTTGCTGCGCGCCTACACAGCCGCCGGCCGGAACGAAGACGCCAAGCGCGAAAAGGAGCAGATTGAGAAACTCAGTTCTGCACCCGGGCGCTGAAGGGCAGGACAACGTGGAGGAACGAGCTCACGGGCGGAGGAAGGCCATCACACGAGTTCTCGGCTGCGGTGCGCTGTTTTTCGTGGCAGTGGCTTTATTGAGCCACGAACCGGTTCTCGGCGCAGGTTCCTCGCCGATTCACTTCACCTACAAAGCGGTCCCATTCGTACTCGATAGTTGTGAGACTCCGCAGAAGCACGCCCCTGAAACCATGGCCGGGGGCGTGGCCGTCTTCGACTACGATAACGACGGCAATCTCGACATCTTCTTCACGAATGGAGCAGACATCACTACGCTGAACAAGACATCTCCGAAATACTGGGACCGGCTCTTTCACAACAACGGTGACGGCACGTTTACCGACGTCACAGAGAAGGCGGGACTTGCGGGAACAGGCTATGACACGGGTGTTGCCATCGGAGACTACGACAACGACGGATATGAAGACATCTTTATAGGCGGCGTGCACGGAAACAAGCTCTATCACAACAATGGCAATGGAACGTTCACCGATGTCACCGAGAAGGCGGGGTTGGCTCATCCTGACAAAGAATTCGGCCCGCTCTGGTCTGTGGGGGGATCGTGGTTCGACGTCAATAATGACGGCTTGCTGGATCTTTTTGTCGTCAACTACTTGAGTTGGGATGTCAATCACGAGCCAGACTGCAAGTTTATGGACAAGCCGGAGTATTGCCATCCCAAGTTCTACAAAGAGCTGCCCAATCAACTATTCATCAATAAAGGGGATGGGACATTCGAAGACGTGTCGGTGCAGTCGAAGGTCCGCGCGCATCCCGGCAAAGGTATGGGAGTGGGGATTGCGGACTACGACAACGACGGGTTGCCGGATATCTTCGTGGCCAACGACAAGCTCTTCAATTCCCTGTTCCATGCTCGCAGAGTGAAGAATTCTCCGTTGCCAGTCCTTGACGAGGTGGCGTTCGAAGCGGGAGTCGCCCTGCCGGAGCACGGGAATCTGATCTCAGGAATGGGAGTCGATTTTAGAGATCTCAATAATGATGGATCGCCCGATATCGTAATCGTTGCGCTCGACGACGAAACGTTTCCGGTCTACCTGAATAACGGGAAGGGCGGGTTCAACGAGGTCACCGCCAAGAGTGGAATGTCGCTGCTGAGCAATCCTATGTCCGGCTACAGCCCTAATATTGCAGATTTCGACAATGATGGGTGGAAAGACATTTTTGTCAGCCGCGGCGATGTTCAGACCCCGGCAATGGCAGAGCGGCGGCATATTGCCCAGCCGAACACCGTTTTCCGCAATGTCGCTGGGAAATGGATGGCATTGACAGAAGACGCGGGTTTTGACGCGCAGCCCGCCGCACGACATCGCGGTTCTGCATTCGGCGATTTCAACCATGACGGCAAGTTGGACGTGGTGGTCACGGCCCTGAGCGCTCCGGCAGAAATCTGGATGAACGACAGTCCCGGAAGCAATTACTGGCTCGAGATCGCCTTGCAGGGGACGAAGAGCAATCGAGATGGCATTGGGGCGAAAATCAAAGTTACCGCTGCGGGACAATCGCAGTGGAATCACAAGATGACAGCGTCGGGATACGCATCATCGAGCGCGGGGCCGGTACACTTCGGCTTGGGAGCAGCGAAATCTGTAGACGAGATTGTGATTCAATGGCCCTCCGGCACCATGCAGACGCTGAAGAATGTGCAGGCAGATCAGGTCTTGCACGTGAAGGAGCCGCAGTAATTCAAGCAAGGTTCAGGTGTAACTTCGGGCAGAAATGTCCGCTCATAGTTACGACCTTGTATTGAGTCTGAAATCACCGGTCGGGCTTGGGTCCGGTCTCACGGTCTTTCTGGCTTAACCGCAAGACAACCTCCCGCTGAGCCTGACTCTTTTCCTTGAGGCCCAGGCGCGAATAGAGTGTCGCCAGTTGTAGGTGCACCTGCACGAAATCGGGCCAGTCCTTTTCAAGTTTCTCCAGGATTTTTCTCGCTTCATTCAGCCTGTCGGTAGAAACGTAAAGCGCTCCGACCTGAAGACGCACTTCAGGAGAGGCTGGACGAAGTCGCAGGGCGCGCTCTAAATAGGGTGATGCCTCAGTGGTGTTGCCGCCGAGCCGCAGCATCGCACCCAGGTGCAGGTTCGCTGAGAAATCGTTGGGATCTTGCTGGATGGCGCGTTCCAGTGCCGCCTTGGCCGCATCATTCTGGTTATCTTGCAGCAACGCCCGGCCGTACAACGACCATGCGCCAGGAAGATTCGGGTTGAGGTCGGTCGCTTTGTGCAGCGTGGCCGCAGCGGTTTTGTAGTCGCCAGCGGCGAATTGCACCTCTCCCATCAGGAGGTTCGCTTCGGGCGTATTTCCGTTTTTGAGAACGGGATCAATCACCGCCTGCCCCTCTTGGATCCTGCCTTCACGGATGTACGCCGTGCCGAGCGCGAATTGCACCGCCTCATCGTTGGGATTCGCTTTGTAAGCGGGAATGAGCAGTTCGATGACATCTGAGTCTCGGCCGAGCCGCAGGTAACAGTCCGCCAGCAGGTAGAGGATCTGCTTGTTCGACGAGTCTTCCTTGTGCAACGCAGCCAAGGTCTCCCCAGCTTTCTGGATTTCGCCTTGCTTGTAGCGAGCTAGAGCGAGGTTGAGGCGGACCACGCGATTCTTTGGTTCAATCTTGAGGGCTTGCTGATATTCCGTGACCGCCTCTGCATAGCGCCCTGTAGACGCAAGGTCCGCTCCAAGATTGCTGTGGGCCAGAAGCGAGCCAGGCTGCAGCGCGAGCACTTGCTTGTATAGGGCGATGGCTTTGTCCATTTCCGCACGTTCGTCGGCAGCCACGGCCTCTTTATAAAGCTCGCTTGCACTCCTGGCTTCCTGTGCAGAAGAGATAACAAGAGAAAAAAGTGCAAAGCACATCGGCCTCAGGAAAGTTGAAAACCGGGAGCTGTGTCGGTGGGGCACAGGGCGAACAACTACGCTGGCCGGCGGGCATCTTTGACGGTTTGGCGACCCGAGAACCAAATACTATTTTACTGCGGGGGATGGGCCACGATTTTTGGCTCCTACATCGGGGAGCGCGGCGATTGGCTTGGGGGCGTCTCCTTCCGTGATTTCGTAGATCTTGTCTGCGGAGAGATCGCGAAACTCCTGCCTGGCTCCGCTCGGCCAAAGGACTTCGACTTTGCTCATTGTTGCGTCGCTGCCTAGACCGAAATGCAGGCGCGAGTCGTTGGTCGAATTGTAGCTGCCCCCGGCGCGAACTTCGTCAATCTGGGTCATGGTAGATGTCGTGACGGCCATGCGTGCTCCGACAGCAGCGCGGTTGCTTTTTGTACCAATGAGGCGGAAGAGGACCCGGTGATTCAAATTCACTGTTTCATTAATAAATAACGAGGGAGGCTCGCCGACATTGAAGACCACAACATCGAGGTTCCCATCATTATTGATGTCGCCAAAAGCCGTGCCCCGCCGGGATTTGAGCTGACCTTGGTTGAGACCAGCGGCATCTGCAACGTCCTCAAATGTGCGGTCTCCGAGGTTGCGAAAAAGCTGAGTGGGCTCCGCGTAACGGACCTCGCCCGGCAGCGTATCCAGCAGGGATGAAAAATTACCATTGGCCATAAAGAAATCGGGCCAGCCGTCGTTGTCGAAATCGCCAAATCCGACGCCCCACTTCACCGGGACGAAGGTCGGTTTGGCGATCCTGGCCCGCTCGGCAATATCGGGGAACTCCTGCCCGCGATTCCAGTACAAGCTCGCCGGTTGGCTCCCGAAGCGGCTGACCAGTATGTCGAATTTGCCGTCGCGGTCGAAGTCGCTGAGGTCCGCCGCCATGTTGCCGTAGGGTTCTCCGAAGGGGCCGAGACCCGTGCCGGTGGCAACTCCAAGATCTTCGAATGTCCCGTCCTGCTTGTTGTGATACAGGTAGTTCCAGGCAGAGTCGTTTGTGACAATCAGGTCGGGCCAGCCGTCGCCATCGTAGTCTCCCCAGACCACGCCCATGCCGTGGAGCTTTCGGGGATCGTCAACACCCGCTTTCTTTGAAACATCTTCGAACGTTCCATCTCCGCGATTGCGGAAAAGGAAGTCCGTTTCTCCTTCCAATCTGTCCGGCAACTCAATGAGCACGCCTTTGTACCCGAACGACAGTTTGGGGTTCGGCAACTGATGAGCATCGGTGTGCACGTAGCGGGCGACAAACAAATCCAGTTTGCCGTCGCGATCGTAGTCGGCCCAGGCTGCGCCAGTGCTGAAGCCGCCAGCCTGCACACCGGCTCTGGCCGTCACATCCTCGAAACGACACCCGCCCTGATTGTGATAGAGGACGTTGTGGCCGTATCCCGTCACATACATGTCGGGAAGGCCGTCATTGTCATAGTCCCCCACCGCGATCGCCATTCCCCAACCCTTAGTGTTTAAGCCCGCATTTTCCGTGATGTCGGTGAAGTGGACGCGCGGAAAAGTGCCGTCCTGGTGATATAGCGTAATGATGCGATCGCCGCCCTTGAGGTATTGCTCAATGGTGGAATCGTTGACGACCGCGATGTCGAGCTTGCCGTCATTGTCGCAATCGAGCAGAGCGATACCCCCCGCCGCCATAGTATCGAGGACGTAACGCCGATCGGTGCGAGTGTGAGGAACGGTGGTAAGACCGACCTCGGCGGAGATGTCACGAAATCGCATCTTTGGTTGGGATGAGACCGGCAAAGTAGAGGCGGTGCTCTGTGGGCTGGCACCCGCCGCAACCGGCGGGGTTGGCTGCGGGATTGCTTGACTTGGCGCTGGAGTTGTCTGTGCTGCAGAGGTAAGGGCCGCAAAGCTGCTCAGGATGACGGCGCAGAAAGTGAAGGACGTCTCGAAGAAGATACCCGGGCTGGCTCTGACAAACGGCACACGACGTTCGTAAACCTCTGAAATAATGGCTCCTCAGGTAGGACTCGAGGCCGCCGTCAAACGTAAACGCAAGTACCTAAAGAGCAGCAGACGGCGACAAGAGTCCACCAACGGCAGTCGTGGTTCACCCTAACTGGCTGCAGATTGATGGCGGTTCTTCGACAAAACTTTCGCTTTGTTTCACGGTGTAGCACTTTAATTCGACCCTGCTCGGACACCGTTGGCAAAGCTCCATGTACCCAGTTGGGGGATCTTCAGTGTAATGGAATGTTACATCAACTCGGGGGAAGAGCTTCGATGAGCCATCCAAGAAACTGATAGCATGCAACGATAATTCGAATGCAGCGGCGTCAATACAACTATTGACGAGCCTCGACCCCTACTCTAGAGTATCCTTTTACGTAGTACGATTTCTTCCAAATGCAGTCCCAACCATCCAACGCGAACCGGATTCAGTGCGAGGTACGACTGCGTCTACTCGCCCTTAGAGTGGCCATTCTTGGCCTGGTGCTTGCACCTCTAGGACGCGTCGGATGATACAGCCATAATAAGAGGCATTTTCAGAAAGGGCCATCATCCACAAGCGATGATGGCCCTTTCGTTTTGCGGGGACAGGATTGCAATTGGACCCTTCTACACCGGGAGGAGCAACGTGCGAGGAACAGAAGAGATAAAGATATTCGACACTACATTGCGCGACGGAGAGCAATCTCCGGGATGCAGCATGACCGCCGATGAAAAACTGCGCATGGCGCGCCAACTTGACCGCCTGGGCGTCGATGTCATCGAGGCCGGATTCCCCGTTTCCTCCGAAGGCGATTTCCAATCCGTACAGCTTGTGGCCCGTGAAATTCGGCGGCCCGTGATCGCTGCTCTGGCTCGCTGTTGCCAAGCCGATATCGAGCGAGCGTGGCAGGCCGTCAAAGACGCTGCCCACTCTCGGATCCATACCTTTCTGGCCACCTCTGATATTCATCTGCATCACAAGCTCAAACTCTCACGCCGTGAATGCCTGGAACAAGCGCGTGACGCCGTGCGCTTAGCCAAGTCACTCTGCGAAGACGTAGAATTCTCGCCGGAGGACGCCACCCGTTCCGATCCGGATTTTCTTTGCGACGTGCTGCAAGCGACGATCGAGGCCGGCGCAACTACAGTCAACATTCCCGATACCGTGGGGTTCGCAGTCCCGTCTGAGTTTGCCGATCTGATCCGGACGATCCGGCGACAGGTACCTGGTATCGAGCAGATAACCGTTTCGGTGCATTGCCACAACGACCTGGGTCTTGCGGTGGCGAACTCCCTCGCTGCGGTCAATGCCGGAGCCCGGCAAGTAGAATGCACAATCAATGGCATCGGAGAACGGGCCGGCAATGCCTCGCTGGAAGAAGTTGTGATGGCCATGCGCGTTCGCCCCGACCGCTATCCGCTACGCACGGCAGTTGTCAGCGAACAGCTATTCCCAGCGAGCCAGTTGTTGACCGAAATCACGGGAGTGCCGGTGCAGCCCAACAAGGCAATCATTGGCCGCAACGCCTTCGCGCATGAAGCGGGCATCCACCAGGATGGCATGATCAAGAACCCATTGACCTATGAAATCATGACTCCGCAATCGGTGGGCGTTTCCGGCACCAGTCTCGTCCTTGGCAAACATTCTGGACGTCATGCCCTCGGCTTGCGTTGCGAAAAACTGGGCTTCCGGCTTGAGAGGCATGAACTCGACAAGGTCTATCGTCATTTCGTCGCGCTGGCCGATGCTACGAAAACTGTCGATGACAACCACATCCTGGAACTGATCCGGCAGGTAAAACTGCAGCGTTCTCGCCCTATCGTCACTGTAGAATCGCCGCTCGCTTCCGTCATCAGCTCACACAATGATGACCGCGATCTGGATCCCGGTCTTGCGCACGCGGATCTTTTTAAGGACGATAGCCGTCGACACGCATCTTCCATGGCACTGGGTGCGCATGAAAATGAGCAGCAAGAGGACTATCTTTGGGGGGTGTAATGTCGGCCAGGTCGCCGCAGATACAATCACTGCCACGAATCAGCAGTCAGAGGGCCTTGTAACTATGATGAAAACTGGAGCGCAGATTCTTTGGGAATGCCTGGAGCGCGAAGGGGTAACTCACGTCTTCGGGTACCCGGGCGGCGCCATCCTGCCAGCGTACGACGCCCTCAAGCACAGCAAGATCCATCACGTGCTGGTGCGACATGAGCAGGGCGCCACTCACATGGCCGATGGGTACGCACGCGCCAGTGGACAGGTAGGCGTCGCCGTGGCGACCTCCGGCCCTGGAGCCACCAACATGGTGACCGGCATCGCGA
>QIAL01000454.1 GCA_003225535.1 Acidobacteriota bacterium
AAACCCGCACCTGGATGGAAGATCCCTTCGGCTCGATCTCGAGACTTTCAAGCGCGGGCATGTCGCCGGCCGCGAGTCTCACCATCCACTCAACAAGGTCGACGCCAGTGACTTCTTCAGTGACTCCGTGCTCCACCTGAAGCCGCGTGTTCACTTCAAGGAAATAAAAGTCGCCGCAGGAGTTGTCGTAGATGAATTCCACCGTGCCCGCAGACTGATACCGCACCGCCTTCCCCAGCCGTATCGCAGTCTCCAGCAATCTCGCGCGAATGTCATCCCGCAGCCCAGGCACAGGAGTCTCTTCGATCACCTTCTGATTGCGCCGCTGAATTGAGCAGTCACGTTCGCCCAATGCAATCACCGATCCGCAGCCATCGCCGAAGATCTGCACCTCAATATGCCGCGCGGCGGTAACGAAACGCTCAAGATACAAATTGCTGCTTCCGAAGCTGGCCTGACTCTGCCGCGAGACCGCCTCATAAGCGTCTCGCAATTCTTCCGCAGATGCGCACAAGCGCATTCCGATTCCGCCTCCACCCGCCGTGCTCTTCAGCATCGCAGGATATCCCACGCATTCGGCTGCTTGGAGAGCCGCATCGACATTCTTCAACACGCCGGTGCCCGGCAACAGCGGCACGCCGTTCTTCGCCGCAATTTCCCGCGCAGTATGCTTCAGCCCGAAATCCCGCATCTGCCGCGGAGTTGGGCCGATGAACACCACTCCCGCCGACGCGCATGCTTCGGCAAATCCAGCATTCTCGCTAAGGAAACCGTACCCAGGATGAATCGCCTCAGCCTCGGTCTCCTCGGCCACTTTCAGTATTGCCGGAATGCAAAGATAGCTTTGCGCCGCCGGAGGTGGACCGATGCAGACCGCCTCGTCCGCCTGCTCCACGTGAAGAGAATGGCCATCCGCTTCGGAATAAACCGCAACCGAACCGACGCCCATTTTTCGGAGAGTCCGAATCACGCGGCATGCAATGGCGCCTCGATTCGCGATGAGAACTTTGCGGAACATTATGGCTCCGCGGCCCAGATCATCACTTCAACCGGCGTGGGATTGTACGCATTGCACGGATTGTTCAACTGCGGGCAATTGCTGATCAGCGCCAGCACGTCGGTTTCAGCTCGCATCTCGACATACTTGCCAGGGTCGGAAATGCCGTCTTCAAATGTCAACTTGCCTTCCGGCGTGACCGGCACATTCATGAAGAAATTAATGTTGCTGGCGATATCTCGCTTCGACATCCCGTGATCCCACTCAGTCACCGCTTTCAGAAAGCTGCTGCGGCATGCATGCATGTGGCGCTTCTCAATCGCGTAGCGAACCATATTGCTTTCGTTCGCGCAGGCCCCGCCCAGCGTGTCATGACGCCCGCAGGTATCGGCAACGATCGTCAGCAAGACAGTCCCCGCCGTCGACATCAGCTTCGTCCCGGTGGTCAGATAGATATTGCGTTGATGTTGAATCGTGTCCTGCGCGCTGTAGCGGTCCGAGTAATCGTGGGCGTTATAGAAGAGCGTATCGACCGCCTGATTCCCATGCAGATCGACGATACGGAAATATTGTCCCTGCTTGATCTCGTAAATCCACGGGTCACCCGCGTTGATCACATGCCGGTAGATCGCCGCGTCCACACGCAGCTTGCTTTCAACCAGATTCTTGCCGGTCGCAATCGTGGCGCTCATCGTCGCCTCCTCACATGAAATATCGCTCGGTCAGGGTGAATCCTCGCCCGTTCTCAGGCCGCGAAACCCGGCACAGATCGTCCATCGCCGGAGTCGCTACCTGGCGAATCGAAACCTGCGCCGGCTTCGGCTGATACTTCGGATTCGGGTCGAGCGGATGCTGGCAAGTATTCAGAATGACCAGCACATTCATCTCGGCGCGGAGATCAATAGAGTCCCCAGCCTTCGAATTTCCCGGCGCGAAGCTCATCGTTCCATCGTCCGACACATCCACACGGCTGAAGAGATTTACGTTTGCCACAAGGTCGCGAGGCCCGAGTCCCCACTTGCCGAGTTCCACCAGGAAACTGTCCCGCCCATTCTTGTGATAGTCGTTGCGATCTTTTTGATAGCTGGACGGCCCGTACTTCGCTTCGACCAGCTTCCGGTTCGAAGTCCCGCCAATCGGATCGTGCCATCCCACCGTGTCCGCGGTAACCGAAAGCAGAATGCGCCCCATGTCTGAATACAAGACGAATCCCGAGGTCAGCCGAGCGATGTGTTGCGCCTTCAACGTGTCGGGCATGTTGTAGCGCTCGGTCGGGCACTCGAAGTTATAGAAAATTCCACCGACATTGGCGCCGCTTTCAAGGTCAGTCACCCGCAGCGCCGTTCCGCGCTTCAGCACGTGCGACCACGAAGCTCCCGGCTGAATAGTCTCTTCCCAAAGAACAGTCTGGTTCATCGGACACCTACCCTGAATGTTTTGAAATGAAGTACAGAAAAGGACAGGCCTATCGATCAGCAGGCGGACCGCAGCAGACGAACATGCGGGTCAGGCGAAGATAGACGTCGAGCGTGATGTTCGCTCGAGAGCGCCGCCCTGAGGAATCGCACATGCGGCGTAGTCTTTCACACCACTATCAGCAAGGCCAATCACAATTTCAACTCGGAGCAATCTCTTTCTTCGATGATCGTTCCCAGGTCGAGCAGATCGGGTGCCCACTTCTTGCCGGTTTTGCCAGAAGTGGGATTCTTTCGACTTCAGTGCAGTATGCCAGCTCCGATTTTGAAAGGGCGCAGCTCCGAGCCGCGCCGCTGTAGGCAAATAAGGTGGGGGCCTCAGCGTGGGCGTGAGATCGCCTTTGCAGATTTGGGGTGGAACAAGGCCAGCGGTTTCTAGCCGCGAAGCGGCGAAAGAATACAGCCCATGGCGTAAGCAGTGGGTACAAGTGGGAAATGATCCAGCCCCAACGGGCGAAAGAAGACTTCTCACACACACTCTTCAGCCCTGAGGTCACACGCGCCGGCACAAAACTGTTCACTGGCCCACTCCTACTTGTTGAAGCGACTTTCCCAAGCGCGCGGTATTTCCACAAACGACCGATCGAGTGCAGAAATCGAACAGCACCCAAGCAGCCGCAAAGTCCGCTCCACATCCCCCTTCAGAATCTCCAGCGCCCTCCGGACACCCGGCTTTCCGGCAGCAGCAAGTCCGTATGCATAACCGCGCCCGATTAGAACCGCGCGCGCACCCAGGCAAATCGCTTTCACAACATCGCTGCCCCGCCGGATGCCACCATCCATCAGCACTTCGATCTGCCCATTCGCCGCCACGACCACCTCAGGAAGTGCGCGCAGCGTAGACGACACCGAATCCAGCTGCCGTCCGCCATGGTTCGACACCACCACCGCCGCCGCGCCCTCATCAATCGCCCGCCGCGCATCGTCGCCGATCAGAATTCCCTTCACGATGATCGGCCCGGACCAGTGCTCCCGAATCCATTTCAAGTCGGCCCAGGTAACCGTGGACTCCGACAACGCCGCCCCCACGTCCAGCAGTTCCATCGGACCCTTGCCTGGGATCACGATGTTCTGCAACTTAGGAACTCCGCCATCCATGAGAAACGAGATCACCCAACCTGGATGCGAAAGAATGTCCGGTAAAAAGGGAACCTTCGCGAACGGAGAACCGCCCAGCAGCTCTTTCATCCCATTGCGCGGATCGCGTTCCCGCATTCCTGCAACCGGAGTATCGACTGTCATCACCAGCGCCGAAAACCCTGCCTTGCGCGCCCGCTCCAGCGCCGCCTCGGCAGCCCCGCGTCCGCCCAACAAGTAAAGCTGGTACCATGCCGGCCCGCTGGTCGCAGCCTTCACATCTTCGAGTCTGTGCCCGGAAATGGTCGACAAAATATATCCCGTGCCAAACTCCCCGGCGACGCCCGCCGCCGCAACTTCCCCTTCAGGATGCATCAGCCGGCTGTAGCCCACCGGCGCCAGCATGAACGGCAGCGACAACTCATGCCCCACCACGGTCGTCGACAGCTTGCACTCAGCAACCGACACCGCTCCCCGGGGACGGAATGTTACGTCGCGAAATGCCCGACAATTTTCGTTGAGGGTCAGTTCAGATTCGGCGCCGCCATCGAGATAATCGAAAACCGACTTGGGGACTCGCCGGTGCGCCATCTGGCGAAGGTCTTCGATGTTCACTACCTTCGACGAGCTTAGAGATCGCGCTTGAGCCGTCATCTAGTATCGCGTGGGAATCGTGCTGAGCAGCAGGGTAAGCTACTCCCACGTAATTGTCGAACTGTCGTTCGCGAAATTTCACAACGCCAAACAGTCCACTCCCACGCCGAACCACGCCATGCCAAGAAGACGGTCACGCACAGGCGTGAGTGAGATTGCAGATCAGAGAAGAATGTCTGACCTTGGACCGTCGTGAACAGGAATAAAATGAGTGGTCGTACAGCGTAATTGGCGTTTCGGCCCAAGACCTCCGACCGGAGGCCGCTTTTCAGAAATTCACCGGCAGCTTCACCACTCTTTTCTGGATCGCCCACATCACCAGCTCTGCCTTATTGTGAATCCCCAGCTTGCGCATCAAATTGAATTTGTGCGCGTCCACCGTCTTGATGCTCAATCCCAGAATACCGGCCACCGACCGCACCGTACGGCCCTCCGCCAGCAGCTTCAACACTTCGTGCTCGCGGGCAGTCAACATCCGCTTTCCCGATGCCAGTTCCTCGATTGGCAACTCGCTCACCGCTCCGTCGGTGGCAAAAAAAGGCGAACCTGTGGTGCCCCTGACCATGGTTACCAACTCGTCGGCAGAAGTCCGCCGCATCGCATATTTCGCGCTGCCCGATGCAGTTGGCCACGGCTCATCCTGATTAGGACTCGGCAAAAAAACAATCCTGCTGGTTGGGGATTCCTCGAGAATCATCTGCTCCGCTCGCGCAGGAGCGCATCCGAACATCGTCGCGTCTGCGACCACCGCCTCGGGCCGATGCTCCAGAATCTGTCGCAACGCCTCAGCGCCATTCTCCGCCTCGGCCACGACATCCAGGCCGGGGTCGTCTTCGAGTAGCCGACGCAATCCCTGCCGTACCAGGGCTAGCTCATGCGCCAGAACGCAACGAATCGTCTTATAGTCTCGGATCTGTGCGTGGGGGCACACAGTTCCTCCTACCCAGTCGGCAAAACTTGGAGTAGCGCAGTCCATTTTGATGACCGCGCCGAATACCGACGTCAATCCGACTATTGTACCGCTCTCGCAGCGTTCTCTGCCGGTTTTCTCCACCTGTCGTAGGGTTTCTTAGCGTTCTCTGCGGTCTTTCTTCGCGTTCTCCGCGGTCTTTCTCCGCGTTCTCCGCGGCTAAGAACCGGTTTCCTTGCAAACCCGTGAAAACCGCGATCCCCCCGGATTTCCGCTCTAATCCTGTACAATCAAAAATTTATGTTGCGCTACTTCACCGCCGGAGAATCCCACGGAGAGGCCTTAATCGCCTTCCTCTCCGGCGTCCCCGCCGGCCTGAAAATCGATCAGCCATTCCTCGACCGTGAACTCTGGCGTCGACAGCAAGGATACGGCCGCGGCGGCCGCATGAAGATCGAGACCGACACCGCTCACATCCTCTCCGGTGTCCGTCACGGCATCACCATTGGATCGCCAATCTCTCTGCAAATCGCCAACCGCGATTGGAAAAATTGGCAGGAATCTCTCCCCGTCGCCGACGGCGATCCCGCCAAGCACAAGCGCGTCGCCTCGCCCCGTCCCGGACACGCCGATCTCGCCGGCGCCCTCAAATACAATTTCCCCGAAGCCCGCTACATTCTCGAACGCGCCTCCGCCCGCGAATCCGCCGCCCGCGTAGCCATCGGCGCCATCGCAAAACTCTTCTTGCGAGATCTCGGTATCGAAGTCCTCAGCCACGTCGTCACCACCGGCGGCGTCACTGTGACTGATCAAGTCTCCTGGGAGAAAATCCGCGCTCTTCAAAATCAGCAGGAGATTCTCCTGAATTGCGCTGATCCCGAAACCGAGCAGCGCATGAAAGAAGAGGTCGACAAGGTCCTCCGCACTGGAGACTCTCTAGGCGGAGTCTTCGAAGTCGTGGCCCATGGCGCGCCTCCCGGCCTCGGCACCTACGCCCAGTGGGACGAGCGCCTCGACGCCCAACTCGCCGCCGCCGTCATGTCTCTGCAGGCAGTCAAGGCCGTCGAAATTGGCTCCGGCGTCGCCGCCGCATTCAGCGCCGGTTCTCAGGTGCACGACGAAATCGGCTACACGGCCAAAGACGGCTTCACCGCTTTCTCG
>QIAL01000924.1 GCA_003225535.1 Acidobacteriota bacterium
AATTTTGTTTGCGCCGAAGTCTGGCGAAGAGACGCGCGAGTTTCTGGCGAAAAAGGCGGACGAAGGGAAGGACTACGCTCAAAAGAAAGCCCGCGAACTGCGGGAACGCGCGGATGAGTTGATCGAGCGCAGCAAGGAAATTGCGGTCAGCAAGAAGGATTCCATCACGGCGGCAGTGGAAGCCGGACGCGAAGCGTATCTGCGCCAGTCGAAGTCTTAGAGGATCGACTAGGCGGTAAGATGGAGTGGCGCCTCCCGGTGAGGCGTACGGGGCTAGTATGCAAGTGTGGCTCGAAGTGTTCAGTCTGGTTGCCGCAGCGGCGCTTGTCGTGCAGGTAGTGATCCTTACGTTGCTGTTTTTTCAACTGCGGCGGACGACAGAAAACATGAATCGCCTGGTGGGCGATTTGCACGCGCGGGTTGGGCCGATTCTGACGCGCGCGCAGATTCTTCTCGACGACACGCAACCGAAAATCTCCAACATGGTAAATGACGCGTCGCACATCGTGTATCTGGCGCGCGGGCAGGCGCAAAAGATCGACCGCGTATTCACGGACGCGGCGGACCGGCTCCGCGGACAGTTGCTGCATGCGGATCGCATTTTGACGGGGACGCTTGAAGCGGTTGAGGACGCGGGCTCGAAGTTCAGTCACAGTTTTTGGAGGCCGGTTCAGAAGGCGTCGGCGCTGGTGCAGGGAATTAAAGTGGGGCTCGATCTTCTGCGGTCGCGCCGCAGTCGCCGCAGCGGCGACGAGCCGCGCGAGCAGCAGGAAGAGGAACTTTTTATTTAGCCAAGTTGACAGTCCCGCCGAGGCCGGGATCTTCGCTCGACAGCGCAACGTTGAACTTCATTCGCCGGTATTTTGAGCGCGTGTGCTCCTGTTTTCGATGATTCTTTTCGCCTTCGTTTCCGGTTTTCTTCCTTCTTTTCTTTTTTTTGGCCTGAGGTCGAAAAAATAAAATTCAAGATCGAAACCTTGGTCACGCGTCAACGGATCCAGCCGCCGCCGAGGACGACGTCGCCGTCGTAGAACACGACGGCCTGGCCGGGGGTGATGGCGCGCTGGGGCGCGTCGAATGTGACGCGCGTAGTGGCGGCGTCGAGCGCCTCGATGGTGGCCGGGGCGGGTTCGTGCTTGTGGCGGATTTTGGCGAAAGCGCGAAGGGGACTGGGCGGCTGATCACAGGAAATCCAGTTCACGCCTTCAATTTTGCAGGCTGTCTTTCGGAGGACATCGTCTTTGCCGACCACGACGCGGTTCTTTGTTGGATCAATCGAGAGAACGTAGAGCGGCTTGCCGGCGGCAAAGCCGAGGCCCTTGCGCTGGCCGATGGTGAAATTGTGAACGCCGTTGTGGTGGCTGATCACGTCGCCGTTTTCGTTGACGATTTCGCCTTCGCCGTTCTGCAAGAAAATGCCGCGCTCATGTGAATACGCCTGGATGAATTGCACGTAGTTGCCGGTGGGCACAAAGCAAAGCTCCATGCTTTCCGGCTTCTCGGCAACTGGCAAATTCGCGCGGCGGGCTAAATCGCGAACTTCTTCCTTGGTAAGTTCGCCGAGAGGAAAGTCGCTGCGCGAAAGCTGTTCCTGCGAGAGTCCCCACAGAAAATAAGATTGGTCCTTGGAGTCGTCACGCGCGCGCAGCAATTCCCAGCGACCGGTTGCGTTGTTCTTGCGAGTTCGCGCGTAGTGGCCGGTGGCCAGGCGCTCGGCGCCAATCTGGCGCGCCATGCGCAAGAGCGGCTCAAATTTTACATCGGTGTTGCAATTGGTGCAGGCGATAGGCGTGCGGCCGGCGAGATACTGGTCGACGAAGGGAGTAGTGCGGAAAATTCAGGTGCTGCGCAACGGCTTTAGCGTCATAGACGTCATCGAGAGAGCAGCAGCGGTGCTGCGCGGGGCCCTCGCCCTGGAGCTCGGGGAGGCGGCGCTGGTTCCAGAGTTGCATGGTGAGGCCGACGACGGCGCGGCCTTGCTGTTGCAAGAGGGCGGCGACGGCGGAAGAGTCGACACCGCCGGACATGGCGACGGCAACAAGGCCGCGTTGTGTTTCGGCGCGCTCAGGCAGAGTGTCGAATTGGGTTGCGGCAATCATTCCTATTTCATTATATCTGGCAATCTCTCCATTTACCTGCGCGGTGGCGCTCGGGGCGTAGCATGCTGCGCCCCTACAAAGTTCGGGCAACCTCTGGGCGAGCGTCAGGAGTGGGCCGTGGCCTCCTTGCGATAAGTGGGAGAGAGTTCGCGGAGCTGGGCGACGGCGGCGGGGACTACATTTAGGGCGAAATCGATGTCCGCGGGAGTGGTGTGTCGGCCGAGGCTGAAGCGCAAGCTGGCGCGCGCTTCCTCTGGAGCAAGACCGATGGCCGTGAGGACGTGCG
>QIAL01000455.1 GCA_003225535.1 Acidobacteriota bacterium
CACCGCCTTGCGCAAAGCATCGAGCCCCAATGAGGCGAAAACGCGATTCTCTCCGGTCAGCGGCACAGCATCAGCAATGGTCGCGATGGCCACAACCTTCATGAACGAGAGCAGCAGCTTGTTTTGATCTCTCGATTGAAGTCTGCGCTGCATGAGCCCTTGCGCCAGTTTGAAAGCAACGCCGGCACCGCAAAGCTGCTTGTAGGGATATTCACATCCGCTTTGATTGGGGTTAATCACGGCCAGCGCTTTCGGCACTCCGTCGTGACCCGGCAAGTGATGATCGGTGACGATAAGGTCCACGCCGAGGCGGTGCGCCGTTTCCGCGGGCCCGAACGCGCGGATGCCCATGTCCACGCTGATGATCAGACGAATGCCCGCGGCCGCGGCTCGTTCGATCACGTCATCGCGCATGTCATAGCCTTCGCGGATGCGGTGCGGAACGTGGAAGTCGGCAGTGCCGCCACAAAGTTCGATGGCAGTCTTCAAAATGATGACCGCCATCGTGCCGTCGACGTCGTAATCTCCGTAGATCAGGATTGGCTCTTTGCGTTCGATAGCGGCGTCGAGGCGGTCGACCGCGGCGCTCAACCCGGTCATCTGCTCAGGCGCGTGGAGATAGGCGAGCGAGGGCGAAAGAAAACGTTGCGCCTCTTCGCCGTTTGCAATACCCCTCCGGACAAGAAGCGGTGCAAGGATCGAAGCCGACCGCGCGACGGCCGTGCCACGGAACGCAGGATCACAATGGAGACAAGTGAGTAGAGGATCGACCAGGCTCTGTTCCGTTGGCTTTGGGATCCACTGCATGATGATGGGGCAGTTTACTCCATCAGAGGATGTGGATAAGCACTAGGCAGAAAACGCGGAGCGTAGCTCCCCGGACGGTCGAGGGCGGCCGTCCCACATAAGACCTTCTCACGGCCCGGCTAGTTCTCTTCGTCCTGATCGGGCTCGTCCATGGTGAGCCCACCAAATTCGTCGGACACTTCCAGCAGACGCTGGTAACGGTCGTACCACTCGGTGCTGAGCTCGCAGAGAAACATCGATCCCTGGTACGCCCAGCCAAGCTGCAGATACCCAACTTTACCAACGTGGGCCCGGAGCCAGCGGGCGTCCTCGACATCATCGCTGTCGGTAAACTCCGAACTCGACAAGCGCTGTACCATCTCATCCAGTTCGGTGCGTTCAAGAACCCAGGAGTGCATCGTGAGGAAAGGCGCACTCGCTGCCTTGGCCAACTCGACAAAATCCTTCCAGCCGTCGGGATTGCCCCCCATCTCCCACATGACGCATTGCACCTCTTCGTAGTCCACGAAACCATGAAACCGGCGCATGCCGTGGCCTTCGATGAAGGCAATCATGTCGTCTTTTATGCTGTTCAGATCGTCTGGAATGGGAGACATATTGGGAAATGGAAACGGTTGCAATCTCTTATTGTATGCCGTTCCCCCGTTCACTGCCACCGGGATCAGTGGAACCGGGGAGCCATCATCAGGCCCACGAACATGCGGTAAAACTTCTCCACATCGAGATCGAACTGGATTTCGACGCGTTGAGTAGCCGGATGCTGTTTATCGTCGGCAGACCAGGTCAGCGTGTTGCCATAGCCCCCGCCCCGGTCGAGATCTACGGTCATATAGCGGCTCTCGGTGCGTGTGATGATGCTGGGATCGATCCAGGAGGCGGCGGCCAATTCGTCCCACATAATGTCGGCCCCGGGGGTCAACATCGCGAATTGTGCGACGTATCGGGCAACAGGCGTCCCGGCAGCTTCGATTTGCTTCACCATCGCGGCGGTCATATACGTTTTCACCGAGATGTCTGTCGGCGTGCAGACGATTTTCTTCCAAGGGGCGCGCAGAACAATCACGGCCGCCTCCGGGTCGAACCAGAAATTGAATTCGTGACGCGGATTGTTCAGAAACTCCGGATTGTCACCGCGCGGGCTCAAGCTTCCTCCCATAAAAACGAGTTCCTGGGCGAGTTCCGGAAGCTGCGGATCGAGGGAAATGGCGAGCGCGAGGTTGGTCATCGGCCCACCTTCATAAATCGTCACCTCGTGCGGATACTTGTGAACCATGCGGAGGATAAAGTGAGTCGCATCCTCGACAGCTGGTTTGGTCGTTGGGGCTCCTTCCGGAAGTGAAGGAATAACGGACGCCTCATGCCACCAGCGATCATCCCACGCGCCCGCATAAGCGACCTTGCCATAGCGCTGTTGCCAGGCCTGCGCCTCATCGCGCGTGCGCACCAGCGGAAAAGCCGCTCCTGGGACGACGGGAATATCGGTGCGTCCGATGATTTCGAGCAGTCGCAGCGTGTGAGCCACTTCTTCGTCGCGCCACTGATCTCCGCTGACAACTGTGATGCCAAGCACCTCCACCTGCGGTGACTGGATCATCAGCAACAGCGTCTGCATGTTGCTGCCGCCAGGTCCGGAGCAGTCTTCGTTGATGATGACCTTTCGGTGGGACTGAGCAAACGCAGTGGACTCGAATAGTAAGAGCAGACCGAGAACGCACTTAGCCTTGTATCCGATCATAGGGCGGAGACGTCACAACGCGAGAGAAGCCAGGACAGATGAGCCATACATCCACCTGCCCTGAGAAATGGCAATCACCAGGCACCAAATTAGCTAGAAAACCAACTTTAGTGCGAACTGGATCACGCGCGAGTCGCCCGGCAGCTGATTCACGGTGCCGGTTGCAAATCCAAAAGTCTGACCGGCAAACGGCGAAGCGTCCTGCAAACCGCTGGCTCCCGGGCTTCCTGGAAGGAACAAGTGCGGGTGATTCCAGAGATTGAAGAACTCCGCGCGGAAATCAAGTTTGGTACGCTCGGTGACCATGATGTGCTTGATCAAAGAAAAGTCTGTGTTGATGAAGTTCGGTCCCGAGACCGGAGCACGAGGAGCGTTGCCCAGTTCGCCCGCAGGAGCTTCCACGAAAGCACAAGGGTTGAACCAGTACCCACCAGCCACGTGCAGCTGAGAAGGTGCATTGCAGCCAGGATTTGCAGCCACCGGCCCTGCACGGTTCGGATCGCCAACGATATTGGGCCGATTCAAACTCGAGCCATTCCATTGGAAGTTGACATTTGATCCGCTGAAGACGCCGTTGTTGCTGTCCACAACGAAGAGGGGGAATCCTGAGAGAGCACGCTCGATGACCTGAGCCTCCCAGCCACCAAAGATGGCATTCGCTGCCCCGCTCCAGTTGTTGCCAAATTTCTTGCCTTTACCAAGGGGGAGCTGATAGAGAATGCTGGCTGTAAACGTATCATTCACGTTGAGCTGGGAAAGACCCCAGTCGGCTCTTTGCATGCCCGGCAGAGGCCAGTACGTCGCACCGGGGAAAGTACCAAGACCATCGGGCAATCCGGAATCAAACGTGCGCGCCCAGGTGTAGCCCAGGAGAGCATACAGTCCGTGCTTTGCACTCTTGGTCTCGGCCTTGACCTGAAGCGAGTCGTACCGGGCGTTGCCGACGTCGTTAATATTCGCGACCACGGTGAATGAACCATAGGGAGCAGGAACCCACGCCCCACTCGGCCCGCATCCGAAGGTGTAGCCGGCAGTCTCGTTCGGCCCTCCGGCGCACGCGCCGGGAGAATCAACGTTCCGGTTCAGACCGTCCACCAGAATGTGATGGCTGCGTGATCCGGCATACCCTACCGTCAGCACCACGTCACCTGGCATCTGATGTTCGACGTTGAGCGTAAACTGCTGAACCCGTCCTTGCTTGAAGTCAAAATTCTGCGACTGGATCGTGCCAGTGAACTGTGAGGGATCCGGCTGGGACGTAATGACTGGCAGGAAAGCTGCCCGCAATCCGCATCCTGAACTGCCAGTGAAACCGCAGGTCGTCGTACCTAAGCTCTGAAATGGGGCAAAGCCACTAAAATTGTCTATTTCTGCATAATAGGGCGGGTTCTGCCAGAGCCCTTGTGCACCTTGATTCCACGAGGAGTCGTGGTACATTGCGTAGCCTGCGCGGACGGCAGTCTTAGCATCACCAAACGGTTTCCACGCAATCCCAATGCGCGGCTCGAACGCCGTCTTATCCATCTGTATCCCGACGCGGCCATCGCTAGGAACACAGATCGCGCAATTTCTCTGTGGGCTGTTTCCGGCAACGTGGTACTTGCCCGTAGCGAAATCGAAATCAGCTTGTCGTCCATGGGCTTCGGTGATTGGGGTAACAAGGGCCCAAGCTAATCCAATGTTCAAGGTCAGATTGCTCGTGATGCGCCAATCGTCTTGGATAAACGGACGAAGGAGTTTCCAACGACGACCGGTAGTCGCCCCGTCAAACGTTTGGTCGTGCAGTGATCCGGTGCCGATCTGCCCCAACAGTATGTCAGCCGCTCCGTCTCCCGTCAGCGTGCCGAAATTGAGGATAAAACCATCCTGGAAACCGTTGGTTCCGACATTCATCTGCTGGGCGCGAATCTGCCCGCCAACGCGAATGTCGTGTTTGCCGCGGATCATTTCAAAAGTATCCGACCAGGTAAAAATGTTGCTGCCGCCAAGAAATGGGGCGAAGCCGCGGTCCCCGACCGTCCAGTACTGCCCCATAAATGTCGACGATAGACCGCAGCTAATGCAGTCTTTCGATGACTGACTGACCACTCCAGCCGCATTTGGATCGCCGCAGACCGGATTGATGTTTGCGCCCAGAAGTCCTAACTTGAATGCTTGGCATGTCTTGTCCCCGAAGGACTGAATATGGTTGAAGATGCGGTTGAATCCGAACGTGAATTGATTGATATTGCGGTCGTTAAAGATGTGGGTCTCGGAAACTACCGCGTTGCGGGCATGATTGGTGATGTTCTGCGAACTGGCGAAAGCGCTGACTTCCGCAAATCCTGGCGAGCCGCCGGGTACGAACGCCACAGCCTGCTCGTAGCTGAAGCGGGTGAAGGCGGAGTCTTTGTTGGAGAAGTTGTGATCGACCTTGACGTCAAACTCGTCGTCGCTGAGCCTGCGCGTGGGAATGTTCAGATAGTTGAACGTTTCATTCGTCACGTTGGGCGTCGGATACAGCTCGAGCATCGCCTGCCCGGTCGGATCGATCAATCCGACAGGAATTTTGTTGCAGTCCGCTCCTGCGGCTTGGCTGCCGTCGGAGTTAGGCGCGATAGGATTTCCCGAGCCGTCGCATTGGAAGGGTGTACCCGAGTATGGATTTGTGAGCAATGCCGCCGTCCCACCCACCGCATCCAAGGTGAAATCCCCATATCCGTTGGTGAGCCCGATCATGGCTGGTGTCGGAATCAGTCCTGATTCGACGATGCCCTTGCGCTTACGAGTTCCCTGATAGTCCCCAAAGAAGAATGTCTTATCCTTCTGCAGAGCACCACCCAGCGATCCTCCAAACTGGTTCAGGTTAAATTTGTCCTTAGCAACTCCTGCGTTGACAAATCGATTAGCTGCGTCAAGTTTAGTATTGCGGAAGAACTCAAACAGAGAGCCGTGCAATTGGTTGGTCCCGGATTTTGTAGCCACCAGAACGGTCGGGCCCGCACGCGTGCCGAACTCCGCGGAATAGTTGTAGCTGAGAACTTTAAACTCCTGGATGGCATCGATTGAGGGTTTGAAGCCAATGCCGCCGGCCGTGAGTTCATTGTCGTCATTGCCGTCGAGGATCCAGTCGGTACTCTGTGCCCGCGATCCACCTACCGAAAGCGAAAAGGTGCCGCGGTCCGATACTTCGCTGCTCGGACCGCCATTGAAAAAACTCCCGGGATTCGTTTCCTGCGTAGTGCCAGGAGTCAGCGTTGCCAACTGTACAAACTCACGACCATTGAGAGGGAGGGATGCGACTTGCTCGCTGGTGATCACCTGCCCGAGTGTGGCATTGGTCGTTTCGACGACGACTTCCGTCGCATTGACCTCCACGCTCGTGCTGACCGATGCCGGTTGAACTGTGAAATCTACTTCACGCTGTTCATTTACCTGCAGCCGGATATCCTTTTGCTCCGCGGGCGCGAATCCCTGGGCCTCGACGTGAATGCTGAAAAAACCCACCGACAAAAGCGGAATGAGGTAGTGACCGGAGTCATCGGTCTTTGCTTCGCGGGTCAATCCAGTTCCCTGCGACGTAATCCGAACATTTGCGCCGGAGATCACGGCGCCAGCCTTGTCGGAAACCGTTCCAGAAAAACTCCCCGTCGCCTGCCCATGCACGAGCGGACTTAAGAGACCAGCAAGTGCAAGGCAACACACCGCCAAGAGCGCCTTCTTACTCGACATTCGCGTTCCCCTTTCGCCGGCCCGCCCCAAAGAAATAATGACACTCCCGCTGCCCCTGTGAATTTTGGGTCCCCGACCGCAGACACGGCTTATAAATCGCCGCTCACGGGTAAGTCAAGAAATTTCGCGGAGAGAGATGCATGCGCCACTTGCGATCGTTGCCTGGTGAGAGCATCTCATCGGCACGGTCGAATCCACACAAGACCTGTCACCGACGAGTGGACCACTCGGCATCGAAGCGTCCACGATCATAGAAAGATTTCTGCGTGCCGACACCGATCGTCGAAAGGCCAGCGTACAAATTCGCACGGCGCACCGCTTCCTTCTCAGGCACACCTTCCCCGAGAAAAACGGCGAAACTCCCGATGAAAGCGTCTCCCGCGCCGGTGCTGTCGATGCTCTCGACCGCAAACGGGGGAACATGCTCCGTACCTTCGCAAGTTGCCACCAAAGATCCGTTAGCGCCCAGAGTGATGATGACGCGTCGTATCCCGCCCTCAACGAGTTTCACGGCGCACTTCTTTGCCGCTTCAACCGTTTTCACCGCCATCCCTGTGATGGATTCGGCTTCGCTCTCGTTGGGAACGAAGTAGTCCAAATCCTTGAGTGCTGCCATATCGACGGCCTGTGCCGGAGCAGGATTCAGGATGCAGCGGATTCCATGCTTGCGCGCAAAATTGATCGTGTAATAGACCGTCTCCAGCGGAATCTCGAACTGCAGCACGATGCAGTCAACAGACTTCAACATCTCGGCGGCACCATCCACATCGGCGGGCATGATCGCATCGTTAGCGCCTTTCACGACCAGAATCCGATTCTGTCCGTTGGGCTCGACGAAAATAGGAGCGACTCCGCTCGAAAGCCCCTCGACCTGCTTAACGTAGGTAGGATCAATTCCCAGCTTGCGAAAGTTTTCAATCGTCGCCGGCCCAAATAAATCGCTGCCCACGCGCGCGACCATGAACACATCGGCCCCACAGAGTCGCGCAGCCACGGCCTGATTTGCGCCCTTGCCGCCAAACCCAAGATCGAACTTCTGCCCGAATATGGTTTCGCCGGGTTTAGGAAACCGTTCAGCAAAAGTTGTCAGGTCGATGTTTGCACTGCCCACCACTGCAATGCGAGGCCGCTTTGCCATCATCGTCTCGTTTCTCCGGAACTGGAGGAAGGCCGAGTCTATGCAGGGCAGGGTGGACGTGTCAACGCGAACCGCTCGACTGAGCGCGATTGGCAAACGCACTTGTCGCTCCATCCCAAGAAGAGTACAGTTACTCGTTTTCCAGGGGGACACGCATGTTCACACCACAAAGCCTCACCATTGCGCTGCTGATGATGATTACCAGTGCCATCTGCTGGGGTTCGTGGGCAAATACCTACAAAGGAGTGAAGAACTACCGTTTCGAACTTTTTTATTGGGATTACGCCATCGGAATTTTTCTCATTTCTCTGGTGCTTGCGCTCACGATGGGCAGCACCGGACACGATTCCTCCAGCTTCCTGGATAATGTTCGCGCGGCCAACCCTTCGAACATCGTCTCTACCCTGGTCGGTGGTGCGATTTTCAATCTCGCCAATCTGCTCCTGGTCGCCGCGATCGACATGGCGGGCCTTGCCGTTGCTTTTCCGGTGTCGATCGGAATCGCCCTCGTGGTGGGAGTGGTGTTGAACTACATATTGCAACCCAAGGGCAGCGCCATGTTGCTGATGACGGGTGTCGCTTGCGCACTGATCGCGGTGATTCTTGACGGCAAGGCTTACGGAAACCTCTCTCGCACCGGATCGGGGGCTTCTCGTAGAAGCATTGTTCTTTGCGTGATCTCAGGAACGCTGATGGGCCTCTGGAGCCCGTTCATGACTTACGCCATGACTCGCGGCGACCATCCTCTGACCCCATACAGCGCGGCAGTGTTTCTCACGTTGGGTGCGCTACTCTCGTGTTTCATCTGGAACATCTACTTCATGAAGAACCCTCTCGTCGGAGAACCGGTCAGTTTCAGTGGGTTTTTCAGTAGGCCGCTATCGGGTCACCTGCTCGGATTGTTGGGCGGCTGCATCTGGGGCTTGGGTACGGTGTTTAATCTGGCCGCAGGAAGATCCACCACCTTCGCAATCTCATATGCCATTGGCCAGTCGGCTCCAATGGTGGCCGCACTGTGGGGAGTTCTGGCGTGGAAAGAATTCGCCGGATCAGGGTCACGCGCAAAAGTTTATCTGGCGTTGATGTTCGTCTTTTACGCCTTCGCGATACTGCTGGTAGCGCGCGCAAACGGCTGAGGAAACACCAGCCTCAACTCAAGGCTCCGCTTTGCTGAGTTGCTTCTCGCGGGCAGATGCTTCGCCTGCTACTTTCCTTTGATCCGGCTGATGAACAGCTGCAGGAACCGCTCGGCGTCCGATGCAAGGCAAACTTTCGCATTCG
>QIAL01000456.1 GCA_003225535.1 Acidobacteriota bacterium
TAACCATGCTCGACGCCGCCAAGCTAGGGGCGCGTCGGGTGCATGACAGGTTGCCGGAGGAGATTCGCCAGCGGCTTCCTGAAGAACTCCGCATCAAAATCACCGGGACTTAGAGGAATGCTCCGAACTTCGAAGGTGCTCGCGGGAATGCTGGTTGCCGTTTTTGCGATCGCGATGTTGCCTATCGCAGGTTGGGCCAATTCCACTGACTACTCGGAGCACCCAGCCGAGTGTCACAGCCATACGCCTTCGGCGCCAACTCCGGCGCAACCTAGCCATCAATGCTGTGCGGTCGGGCATCAATGGGCAATTCCCGGTTCGCCTGTCATCCTGCATCCTGTGATTGCACAGGCGGGAGTCCACCAGGATGCGCACGATCTTCAGCCTCACTTGTTCAGCCGTCCCACGCCAGCACTGATCTCCGACAGTCCTCCAGTCACTGCCTCGTTGAGGATCTAGACACCCGAATATTTTTCCTTCTCTGTGCGCCTTGGGCGGCGCACGCCTCGGTTTCTACCTACTCAACTATGGGGTTCCTGTGAAAGGTATTTTGCTCGTATTGAGTTTGGCGCTCTCAACAGCGGGAACGGCGCAAGAAAACAGCGCGGCGCCGCATGACCACAACATGGGTCAAAGTTCAGCCCAGCACAACATGGCTGGGATGAATATGGATGAGCACGCGTCCATCGAATTGCCTTCGCCGCATGAAGGTTCCGGCACATCGTGGCAGCCGGCCTCGGTCACCGGGCATGAATGGATGTGGATGCGCGGCGGCTGGGAGCTGATGGCGCATGGCGCTATTTTCATCGACTACAACCAGCAAGGCGGGCCCCGCGGCGCAGGCAAGGCGGAGTCGGTGAACTACGGCATGCTGATGGAGCAACACGGCCTGGATCGGGGAACGATCCTCTTCCGCGAAATGTTTTCTGCGGAGTCGCTGACATCGCCGCATCCGGGATTCCCTGAACTCTTTCAGACCGGGGAGACCTATCACGGCGAGCCGCTGGTGGATCATCAGCATCCGCACAACGTGTTTGCGGAGCTGGCTGCGCTTTACACGTTGCCGCTCACGAAGAAAATCTCATGGCAATTGTACGGTGGGCCGTCGGCAGAACCGGCACTGGGGCCTGTGACTTACATTCACCGGGCTTCGGCGGCGGAGTTGCCAATGGCACCGCTCAGCCATCATTTGCAGGATTCGACGCACACCAGCTTCGGCGTGGTGACCACGGGATTCGTAATCGACCGGGTGAAGCTGGAGGGTTCAGCGTTCAACGGGCGCGAGCCGAACGAGCAGCGCTGGAGCATTCAATTCGCCGCCCTTGACTCTTGGTCAGGTCGGGCCAGCATCGCTCCGAGGCGCAACTGGACCGCGCAGTACAGCATTGGACGGCTAGAGCACCCTGAGGCGCTGGAACCGGGCAGCCAATGGCGGCAGACCGCGTCTGTGGAGTACAACCAACCCTGGCATGACGGGAGTTGGGCGACCTCGATGATCTGGGGGCGCGTGCACAAGATCGCAAAGGGCGACAATCTGAACAGCTATTTGCTTGAATCGACGCTGAATTTCCGGCAACGCAACTACGCATTTACGCGGCTGGAACTGGTCGACAAGGACGAGTTGTTCTCTCAGGCTACGGTTCTCTCGACCTACCGCATTGGGGCTTACACCTTTGGAGGGGTTCGAGACCTTATCGCGAATAAGGCGTGGCAGATGGGGCTGGGCGCCGATGTGACCTTCTATTCGAAGCCGGCCACCCTGGATGCTGCGTATGGGAAACAGCCGGTATCATTCCAGATTTTTCTGCGCCTTCGTCCAGCAAGTGCGTCAGGACATCATTCGCACTGACACTTGTTTTTACATCCAGCTTACAATGAGGTAAGAGTTACCAACGATTCCGCCGTAAAATAATTTGTACGGAATCCTACATTTCGCGCGAGATAATTTGCTAATGGCGCGATCTATCAAAACACTCCGCACAGTACAGTGGGCGATGTTATTCAGCATCCTGCTCTACATCGGCGTGGGAGAGATTTTGGGACCTCGAATCCGCCATGTGGAACCCGCGCTGAGTGGAGTTCTCAGTACCCTGGCTGTAGGGATTGTGGGAACCATCTTCGTAGTGCGCCGCACCCTGGTGTTTCGGGCCGCATCGACCCTGGCGACGCAACCCGAGGACAATATCAGCCTGAACCAGTGGAAGACGGGCTATATCGCCACCTACGCGCTCTGTGAAGCGCTGGCTTTGTTTGGTCTTCTGCTGCGCTTCCGGGGTTCGGGGCTGCAGCAGAGTTTGCTGTTCTATATCGGTGGGTTCGTACTGCTGTTCTTCTTCCGGCCACGGCAGCCCGCAGCGCAAGCGTCGTAGGCGGTCAGCAGATTCGAAGAATTTTGTGGAGACAGCTGCCTTCGGCTGTCCGGCCGCGCACGCGGCCGTTGTTCCCCCTCGCACCGCAAATTCAATTCTGAGATCAAGGATAGATCAAGCAGGGAAAGACGGCTTTCCTGGCAGCGCAGTCAAGAATCGCACCTTCGGGCGACGGACAGCCGAAGACGGCTGTCCCACAAAATCTAGCGATCAGCCGATGTGGCAGCTCGCCAGGCCGCGTTTCTCGAGATACTGCTGGTGATACTCCTCGGCGGGATAGAACGTCACGGCAGGAACGATCTGCGTGGCGATTGGCTTGGAGTAACGATGAGCTCTCTCGAGCGCTTCTTTCGAAGCCAGCGCTTGCGCCTGCTGCTCCGGGGAATGGAAGAAGATTGCGGTGCGGTATTGAGTTCCCCAGTCCGGGCCCTGGCGGTTGACCTGCGTGGGATCGTGGTTCTCCCAGAAAACCTTTAGCAGGTCTGTGTAAGGAATCTTTGCGGGATCGAATTCAACTTCTACCGCCTCGGCGTGCCCAGTGCGATCGGTACAAACTTCTTTATAGCTCGGATTTTCGGTATGGCCACCGATGTACCCCACGCGGGTTGAGGTTACCCCGGGCAACTGGCGGAAGGTGGCCTCTACTCCCCAGAAACATCCTGCTGCGAATGTAGCTTTTTCCATTACGAGTGACTCCAGAATCAAAATCTTTCACCACAGATGGCACGGAGGATCACAGAGGAAACCCTGCCGAACCATCCGTATTCTCGCTTAATTGGATGGAGAAAGGCGAAGAAAGTCACAGGTTTGTAAAAGGCTGGTGAATACCTTTGCCCGGCAATTGACGACATGGGGGAATCCGGGTAGAGTCCGGTCAGGGTCGTTCGGTAGGATACCTCTCTTGTCAGCCAGTCGATACCATTCCAGCTCGCGCACTGTGCAGCGCACTGCACTGCTGCTGGTGCTTTTTTGTGCTCAGGCGGCGCTGGCAGTCTCGGCATTCTCGCCCCAGCTTCGATTGGGATATCGCACCGGGGATCAGTGGGAACCCGCGATTGCGGCCGATGGGCATGGGCATATTTATGTTCTTTATCCGCAGTATGGGACGGTGCCGGGATGCGCGACTTGCACTGCGCCTTCGATGAACCTGCTCATCAGCGACGACAACGGGGGATCGTGGCATACGTCCAAGCCGCTGCTTCCATTCCCAACCGGGCAGTTTGATCCACAGATCATCGTGGATCCTGTGGACCGGCAGACCGTGTATGCCTCATGGCTGCAGAACAATAAGCGAGATATCGTGGTGGTGCGCTCGCTCGATTTCGGACGCAACTGGTCGTTCTCATGGGCGGAGCGCGGGCGGGAAGAGACCGACAAGCCGGTGTTGACGGTCCGCGGCGCGGATGTGTACGTGGGGTATAACCGCGAAGAGAAGTTTCTGGTGGCGGCTTCGCACGATGCGGGGCAGACGTTCCGGGTAGCCTTGGTAAATCCGAATGCTGAGCGAGGTTCGTCTTTGGCCGGGGGAGCCACCATTGATTCCTGGGGAAATGTCTTCTTCGGGTGGACGGCGTATGCAAGGCAGGATATGCGGACTCGGGCCGTGAGTGTTTTTATCAGCCGGTCGGCGGACGGCGGTAGAACTTGGAACACTCTGCTTTTGGACCAGTCCAGCGCGCCTCCAGAGTGTGAAGCAGAAGGCTGCGGGAATGGTTTCCTAGGGGCACAGATCGCGCTAGCCTCGGACACAGCAGGCGCGCTTTACGCTTTGTGGAATGCAGGCGCAGTGAACGGCGGGCCGGAGCGGATCTACTTTTCATCATCCACGTCAGGCGGAGCGACGTGGTCGGCGCGCACCAGCGTTTCGGCCGCGGGCCGGGAAGTGGAACACGGGTTTCCCACGATCGCCGCCGGCGCCCCGGGGGATGTTCGCATCGCGTGGATGGATGCGCGACTGAGCGAGACAGGGCGTCCTCAGCACCCGCTATGGAATACTTTCTATCGCTCATCGACGAACGGCGGCGCGACCTGGTCGGATGAGGCGAGACTCTCTGGACCGGTACGGAATTACGATTACATCCTTCCGCCCGGATTCCGCTTTCCCTTCGGGGACTATTTCGGTCTGGCCATCGATAGCGAAGGTAATACCCATGCCGTCTGGGGCGAAGGACGGGACTATAAATCTCCCGGTTCGATCTGGTACACTCGCGGCCGATAATCTGTTCAATCCAAAACCTATAGTCTGACGGAGGTTCGATGCACTTCCTCGGAGTGAATCTTTTTGCCGTCTTGGTCTCTGCCATTGCCACAATGGTCGTGGGCTTCCTGTGGTATTCCCCGGCGCTGTTCGCCAATCCCTGGATGAAGTTAATGGGCTACGATCCGAACGACAAAGCGAAGATCGCAGAGATGCAGAAGAGCGCCGGGCCTTCGTATTTCATGTCGCTGATCGCGAGCATCCTGGCTGCGTTTGTGCTGGGGAAATTGATCGCGGTGGCCGGGTTCTGGACGGCGATCGATGGACTGAAGATTGGGTTGGTAGTGTGGCTGGGTTTTGTGACTACCGTGCAGTTCACGAATGCCCTGTTCAGCCGGCAACCATTCCGGCTGTACATGATCAACACGGGATATCAGTTTGTTTGTTATGCGGCAATGGGGGCGATTTTGGGGGCTTGGCGCTGAGGTCAGCAACGATGCAGGCAGAGAAGTAGCAAGCTACGTCTCTGCTACCCATTATTCCAGCTGCATGCCGCCGATCAGGTCGGCTATGCGGGTGAGGTGACGTTCTTTGCACCACTGCTCCACGCCATCTACGATCTTCTCGGTGGCGCACGGGTCCCAGTAGCTGGCGGTGCCGATCTGCACCGCAGTTGCGCCGGCGAGCATGAATTCAATGACATCTTCCGGGGTGGAGATTCCTCCCATGCCGATGACGGGAATCTTTACGGCGTGGGCAGCGTCGTAGACCATCCGGACGGCGATGGGCTTGATGGCCGGTCCTGACAAGCCAGCAGTCACATTTGCGATGCGGGGCTTGCGCGTTTCCGGATCGATAGCCATCGCCACGAAGGTGTTCACCAAGGACAAGGCATCAGCACCCGCTTCCTGCGCAACGTAGGCCATCTGCGCGATGCTGGTCACGTTTGGAGAGAGCTTGACGATCAGGGGGCGTCGCGCGGCGCGCTTGACCGTGGTCACGACCTCATCGAGCGAACGAGGGTCGCTACCGAACTGGATTCCGCCGTGCGCAGTGTTAGGGCAGGAGACGTTCAACTCGTAAGCGGCGATCCCATCACCTTCGTTCAGAATCTCGATGGTGCGTTCGTAGTCTTCGCGCGCATAGCCAAAGACGTTGGTCATCACGACGATGTTCTTGAGCTGGCGCAAGTGCGGCAGTTTCTCGTCGAGGAATGCCTGCGCGCCGATGTTCTGCAGGCCAATGGCATTCAGCATTCCGGCGGCTGTCTCCCAGAGGCGCGGTGGAGGATTGCCGATCATCGGCTCCACCGACAGCCCTTTCACCACGAATCCGCCAAGCTTGCTGAGATCTACGACATCTTCGAATTCAACTCCGTAGCCAAAGGTTCCGCTGGCGGCGATGACGGGATTCTTCAGGTGAATCCCGGCGACATTGACGCTGAGATCGAGAGCCGGGCTCATGGTTGCTTTCCTTCAGTCGCTCCCCGGTGCGGCGGCGCCAGCGCTTCGGTGAGAACACGTCCGACGGAATGAGTGGGAGCATTGATGCCCAGCAGCGATGCCAGTGTCGGTGCGAGATCGATGGTTTCGACGTTGGTGCGATAGATGCCCGCCTGGAACGGCAGCCCGTACAACGCGAGTGGAACGTGCGTATCGTAATTGTACGGTGATGTGTGATCCGTGCCCCCGCCCGGGCCGACCGTGTAGATTTCGGGAACG
>QIAL01000925.1 GCA_003225535.1 Acidobacteriota bacterium
CGTCGATCAACTGCGCCGTAATCCGAACCCGGTCGCCGGAACGCGTGACCGTACCTTCCACCACCGCATCTACGCCCAGTTCTCGTGCGATTTCTGGCAGCGGCCGCTTCGTGTCCTTGTACCGTTCTACGGACGTATGTGAAGTTACCCGTAGTCCCCCGAACTTGGCGAGATCGGTAATCAACTCGTCAGTCATGCCATCGCTGAAGTACTCCTGCTCGGAATCATGGGAGAGATTGTGGAGCGGCAGCACGGCGAGCGATTCGATCCGAGGCGCGCTGGTCGCTCTGCTCGACAGCCGCTGGCGGAGATGGCCCCAGTCCGATGCAAGTGCGAGAGTGAGTGCAACGGCAGCGATTGTCATGAAGGCCAGCCCATACCGCAGAAGCAGCCGCCGCCGGGGTGGCAAGGGCGCGAGCGACGGTGCTGGTATTTCGATTTGCGAAGGCGCCGCGCCGCTCACCAAAGCCGTAAAGCGGTAGCCCCGCTTGGGAAGGGTCTCCAGAAACCGGGGATGTTCCGCATCGTCTTCCAGGGCAGAGCGGATTTGACGGATAGCGAAGTTGAGCCCCTGTTCGAAATCTACAAATGTCTCGGAGCCCCAGACCTGCTGGGCCAGGTCTTGCCGGGTGACGATCTCCCCTGGCCGGCTTACCAGCAAGGCTAGAACTTTGGCGGGTTGAGGCTGGAGCTTTAAGGAAGTTCTATTGCGTCGCAGTTCTCCTGTACGCATGTCAAAGTCGAAGTCAGCGAAGCGTACAACTGGGGACGAACCAAGCTGCGTTGCCACGCGGGTCTCCTACGGCGAGCCCGAACAAACTAGTGCTGGAATTATAGCCGACATCACCAAGTCTTTGATTGTCTTTAAGTTGCTGCCCTCACAATAAACTCAGCCAAAACTCAGACCGGCCACATTGACCCCGGCCCCGCAAAGTTACATAAACGCAGACCTGATTGAGGATTTAGTCGGCACGTGAATTGACTTACACGGGGGAAATCATGCAGTTCACAAAAGCATGGAAAGCAGTCTCAATTCTGGCGATGGTGTCGTTCCTGGTCGCAGGCGCAGCCGCGCAGAAAAACAGCGAAAAGCAGACTTGCCAATCGGTTGGCGGAATGTTGATGACAAACCTGGGCGCAATCGATGCCAGTACCACCATGGGGCCGGTGACCGGCGACTTGAAGGGGTCGGTTAGCGGCACCGTCGTTAGTACCGAGGTTGTGGGGAATAACTTGGTATTCCACATCCAGCATCACTGGGTCACCGAATCAGGAGACACGCTCGCTTTTGATCAGGCGACTGCCACCACGACAGCAGTGGCACCCGGCCTGTACGCAATCATCACATACCCAGTCCACCTCGCGGGCGGCACCGGCAAGTTCGCCCAAGTGACTGGAGATTTCAACAACATCGGGGAAGTTGACCTGAATAGCGGCCAGATCGTGCTGCGCTACTCCGGGCAGCTTTGTTCCCCGAAAAACAACTAGTCCACGGCCCAAGGCTCATGGCGGGTGGGAAGGCAAAAGTGTGTTTGTAGGATTCTTGGAGACAGGAGAGGAAGATGACAACCAACTTGAAGCACGCCACTGCACTGCTACTCGTGATTGCCGGCTTGGCAGCTCTTACCGGAAGAGGGCGGGTACGGAGCCGGCACCACCGGCCTGATCAACATTTCCAGTCATCCGAATGACATCAAGATCAAGACTTTTGTGCCCTTCGCAGAAGCCGTGTATTTCCTTTTCGACGGTCACGGAAACGTCTCGGGCACTTCCACCGCGGATTTCGGAGGCTTCGTCTCTCCCGTTACTTTCACCGGCACCTATACGGTGAACGCCAACTGCACCGGCAATCTCACGGTGGACGCCGGCGCAAACGGCATCGTTCACCGCGACCTCGTGATTGTTGACGCCGGCCGAGAGGTGGAGTTTGTGAGCACCGACCAAGGTGTAGTGATTGCCGGCTACATGAAGAAACAGCGCGTCGGGGGGGAGTAGATCTGTCGTAGCGGCGAAGCCCTGACTTCAAAGGAGACTCATCTATGAAAATCACAATCAACCACACACTATGGGCGTTCCTTATGCTAGTGCTGGCCGCAAACTCCATCCAGGCTCAACAATGCTCAACCCGCACGACTGCCGGACGATACCTGGTGCGCTGTGATGGCTTTCTCACACCTGGGCCGAACGCTCCGCAACTGCCTGCGAAAACTTTGGCCACTGCGACTGCGGACAAGAACGGCAACTTCAACGGCAGCGGAACGGTCAGCGTTGGTGGCGTAACCGTTACGCAGACCCTGACTGGCACCGAGCAGATCAACCCGGACTGCACTGGCACCGTCACTTACTCGCAAACCATCAATGGGCAGCCGGGCCCATCCATTAATATCACCTTTGTGGTCTCCGAAGGCGGCGACCAGATCGACGGACTGGTGACCGATGCTGGAAACACCTTTGCCTGCAAGCTCACCAGAACTCCAAGAAGGAATGCGAAGGAATAGTAGGCCCGCAAGAAATGGCGCTGCTGGAACGCGACTTGCGGAATGAGTGCCATGCCTCTCTTGACTGGAAGTAACTGCATGTCCTTCAACCGTGCCTATCCTAGTGTGGATCAAGTACACTTTCGTCCAGCCAACCAATTTGGAAAGGCCAGTAGTCCGCCGCGAACGAGGCGGACGAAGGGACACGTCATGCGCAAACTAGCGATCCTTTTTGCCTGCTTGCTGTTCTCCTGTAGTCTGGCCACGACACAGGATGTGGACTTCAGCAAAGTTCAAATGAAGGTCACCAAAGTGGCTGGCAACGTCTACATGCTGGAAGGCGCAGACGCGGGCAACATCGGCGCATTGGTAGGTGATGACGGAATCGTGGTGATCGACGACCAGTACGCTCCTTTGGCGGAGAAGATTCAGGCCGCGCTCAAAGGCATCACCTACCAGCCGGTGCGGTTTATCATCAACACGCATTACCACGACGATCACACCGGAAGCAATGCGTACTTTCAGAAGCAAGCACCCGTCATTGCGCACGACAATGTACGCAAGCGACTGGAGAGCGGCGGAATTGCCGGCAATGGCAGCTCTGTGCGTTTC
>QIAL01000926.1 GCA_003225535.1 Acidobacteriota bacterium
AAACTGCATGTCACTCACTCCAAAGAGGAAACACATCCGTGAGAGTGGGTCCCGAATCCAACGCAACTGCTTTATTTTCAATAATATGGCGGAGAGAGTGGGATTCGAATCCGGCTTATAACGTAGTTTCAACAACATAGAGAACGCGGCGGGCACCATAAAAGCGATGGAAGACAGTGGTGAGCAGTGCTAACGGATCACAAACGGATCAGGGCCCAGTGATCTCTAAAAAGCGCCAGCGAAGAGGGAGGCCGCCTATCGGTAAACTCGAAGAGTAGCCAGTCCATGTGGATTTGCAGAAGTGTGGCCACCTCGACAGCCGGAACGAAGGTCAATTGCATCCGTACGAGTCCTATTCCGACGGGATGCAGATCTGCCAACAAAAGCCGCGATCCTGCTCTCCAATGGATTGGATTGGATTGTCGCCCTTTGATATCGCAAGACTCCAAGGAAACAGTGTGGGTGCCGGGTCACAGAATTCGGACTGCTCTTGGGTTTGCGGTTCGTGCTGGACCGACGGGTGGCTTACGATCACACTCACCATGCTCTCGCGCTTCTCCTCATCTTCCCCAACGACGGAGATCATCGAGTATTCTCCGGCCGGAGAGATGCAACGAGTAGCGAGCACGACGCGCGTACCAGAAGATTGTCAGTATCGCCTCCACCGCATTTTGGGATGCAACCTTACGACCCAAATCTGCTGCCCTGCACTGGCTTGAGGAGGGAGGTTTCGCCAAATTGCTTGGAGACGCCGCGACTTTCGAGTACAAGCGACCCTAGACGCCGACGCGTCTTGCGCCGCAGTAACCTACAATTTCTCACCATTGGCGAAAGACTACGCATACTTCGGTCTTATCCCGTATCGCAAACTCAAGGGCTCCCCACGGTTTCTTCTCGCAGCACCATCGAGTTGGGATGTAGCATCTCCGGCCTTCTGGTACGAATTTCTTTGTAGAGGTGCTCGATCGCATCGGTTTCGATGGCGATTTCCGGCCGAACCGCCGCCGCCAAGCTTCTCGGTGATGCGGTAGTGCGAGATGGTCTGGCCCCAATATTTTCTTCACCGGCTCAGGCTATTTCCACGACAACGACACGGACGAAGCAAGCGCCGTAGATACGGCTTTTGACCCAAGCCCATTTCCCCCGTGCCCCGAGTCGTCCTCGGCGAATCCACCGTACGGTGCGCCCGCCTGGGGTTACGGCGCACTGACCTCGGCATTGGTTCAGGTTTACGACCTGGTGGCATCGATTGATCCGGATCAAGCCCTCCCCTATCTTTCCCGCCTCGGCGCGATCGCAAGCGCGATACTTGCGAATCGCGACGACAAGAAGAACCGTCCACCGGATTTGACGCGCGGTCGTGTCATGAAGTCGTGGGGGTCGCCAACATTCAATCGTGATTGCCGGTGGAACACCGATGTCTCAATTTCCGGCCTGTTTCTTTATCCGATGGCGGCGTTCGCGCGGCGAGTGGCCGATAATCCGGCCCGCTATTCGCAATTCACTGCGCCAGCGATCGCCCTCATAGACGGGGCATTCGAAACCTACCAGGATTTTCACTCCGAGCTGCACCTTGCCGACAATGATCCCTTCGCCTACTACAACACCCCGCCGGGCTACAGCACTCTGACGTGCAGTGCCTTCTACGAGAACTTTGCAATGATGAAGGCGCTCGCGGAGTTGGCTCTGGCCGCGAACAGCAACCTCTATCGCGCCTCCCCAACCGCGACACCCGATCGTATGCAAACGGCGACCGGCGAACTTCCTCTGCTGATCGCAAAAAATGTCGCATTCCGGAATTCGAATTTTCGCCCGAAAGTGCTCGGCGATCTCACTCCGTATTACGAATGGGATCAGCAACTCTACAAAGCTCGTGCCGAAGATATGTCTCATGCGCAGTTTGAGCTTGGCTGCCTGGCGGTCATCCTCGAGAATCAGGTCCGCCTTAACGAGCTGCTGGCGAACGCGGGCAGAACCGAACGAGTTCCGATCGATCCTTCCATGTGCGCTCGCATCGCGAATACATTCCTTCGCATCGTTTGGAGCGATAACTTGCTCAGCGGCGACGTAAGTGGAGGTCACGGCCGCGACGGAAGCAAAAACGTCGAATGCGCCGGCTGGATTCCGTTTGCGCAATTCGATCCCTGGGTGTGGACGCGCGCTCGCGACACTGTCTTTAATCCAAATCCGCCGAATGCAACCGCACCGAATCTGCGCGTTGATAACCACGGCGCTCTTCTTCGTTATCGAAAGTTCAACTCTATGAAATTCCTTACAGACTTCGCCGGACAGAATTGGCTCATCACGCCGGCCGCGCCCGCCGTGGGCGAGCGTCCACCGAAAACTATCCACGATCAAAAATGGCTGCTGGTCTTATCCGGCGTCGTGTTCGCGTATCAAAGAGGCCACAATAGCGGATCGTGGAATCATCAAACGGTATCGTTCATGCCCGATATGGCGGGGCCGGACGATTCGACCGCGACTTCAGGGCCGCTGAACTGGGCCATCGATCAATATTCGATCCCGAGGCCGCCCGGTGTGGTGGGACAGGATTATAGGGTACGATTTTCGCTCGAAGAATGGTCGCCATTCGTGTCGCTTGGTTCAGTTTTCGATCAGGCGCAGTCGATAAATGCCGGCTTTGCCGTGGATGAATGGCGTCCCAATCATTTCGACACCGGAACGGATGCCCTTACTAACCAATCAGTGAATAATATTTTCACCGGAGTCAACGCGGATCTCGCGGTTTGTGATT
>QIAL01000921.1 GCA_003225535.1 Acidobacteriota bacterium
TCACTGCGAACCGGCAAAGCATGGCGCGGTTCGCACGGGAAGCGCAGCTGCTCGCTTCGCTGAACCATCCCGGGGATCGTTGGAACGAGAGATTTCAAAAAGAAAAGGGAAGCCGGAGCTTAGGGCTCCGGCTTCCGGTCCGCTGGCCTGCCATTGGCGGTTGGGAGGTTGTCACGGCCTGGCGGGGAGCAGGCGGGCTACCAGCGTAACTTCACCAGTCGTCTTGACGCTCGCAGACTGCGCGATCTCTTTTTCGGCCTGCGATTTCAAGAGTTCTCTTCCGCGGATCGATCCGGCCTTCCAGACCTGCGAAAGGAAATAGCGGTTGTCATAGCGTTTGAAAACCAGCTTCGATTGGGTTTGCGTCTCCTTTGCCTGGGCTGCATTCGACAGCACCATGGCTGATGCCTTTGCATCCGAGCAGCGAATCAAGACCACAGTGGAATTCCCGTCCAACTTCTGGACGCGATACTCGCCGGCCGGCAGGGTCTCATTGCCAGCTACGAACGCAAATGGAATGTTCACCAACATGGGTTCATCTGCCTGCACAGCTTGAGCCGCCACAATGAGGGAAAGCACAGATAGAGTTGCTGTCACAAATGTTCGCTTTTTCATGGGGACCTCGTCTTTCTTTTTTTGTCAGGGCGGTGGGAGCCGGCCCGTTTTTTTTGCTCCTGACGCCCCTGAAGCGTCCTGGAATGCCAAGCACTTTCGCGCACTTCTCACGGGAGCACAATGCACTAGAGATGAACTGAAAGGAGTCTTTCCATGGACTGCGAACTCCAGGGAAACAGGGGGCTTAATGACGCGCCGCACCCGTGTAATCGGCGCCGTGTTATATTCGTGCGATCAACAGAGGTTCGTATGTCAACGCCCGGCTGTTCGCCTCTTGTCACACGCTTTGACGTTTTTGAGGCGGATCTTCGAGCCGGTGAACTCTACAAAGCGGGCCGCAGAATAAAACTGCAAGTTCTGCCCTTTCAGGCTCTTGCAATGCTGCTGGAGCGTCCAGGGGAAGTGGTCACCCGCGAGGAGTTCGAGAAAAGACTTTGGCCCGGCGACACTTTTGTGGATTTTGATCACAGCCTCAACACCGCTATCAGGAAGCTGCGCCGGGCGCTGGGTGACGATAACAAGAGGCCGCGCTTCGTCGAGACACTTCCCAAACGCGGCTACCGGTTCATCGGCACCGTTGAACAAGCCAAGAGAGTTTCGACGCCCGCGAAGCATCCCGCTGCGGCTTCGAGGGTGGGCCAGGTCGCGAAGCTCTGCAGCGATGGCACGCTGTCGTTTACGTTAGTGTCCGTCGATGACGAAACCGCAGCGGAACGAGAGAAGCTCGATGCGGCGAATGACGATGTGGGATTGTCGCTCTTGATTGCTTCGCAAAAGCTGTTGATGGTTCCCAGCGGAACGCAGGTGAGAATCCTGGAGGTCCAGCCAATGCAGTCGCGGTGTCAGGTCCGAATCTTGGAGGGCGAGCACTACGGGAAGGCGGCCGTGGTGCCGCTCAAGCAGCTTGCGGAGTTGTCATAGTCGGACATGACCGCCACGCGCGCTTACAGAGGCCATCTCGGACGCGACTCATCCACCCGGCCGTCGGCAATTCCCGACCCCGGGCATACTTCTCCTTGACAGCCTAGGAGAGTCCGGCTTATATTCCTAGGCGGGCTAGGAGAGACCACTTCCATGGACAAGCAAATGGATCTGCTGCAAGGCTTCTTCTCCGCATCCAGCAGATCTCGAAAGATCGCCTGGAGATTCAACAAGGCTCCCTGTACCCAGCGCTGTACCGGCTGGAGCACCAGGGATGGATCGCCAGCGCATGGGGCGAGTCAGAAAACAAGCGCAAGGCCAAGTATTACCGTCTCACGGCGGCAGGGAAACGGAGGTTGCAGACGGAATCAGAAAAGTGGAATCGCATGGCGGACTTGATCGAAGGAATTTTGGGTACGACGGCAGAGGAAGTATGACGTTCTGGAGCCGAATTCGATCATGGTCGGCCGCAATTCTGCGGCGCTCTCGTCTGGAGAGCGAAATGGATGCGGAGCTGCGATTTCACCTGGAAGCGTACGCCGAAGATTTGGTGGGTGGCGGAGTGCCGCGTCAAGAAGCGATGCGGCGGGCTCGGATTGAGTTTGGCGGAATCGAGCGCGTAAAGGAAGAAAGCCGGGACGCTCGCGGAACGCAGTTACTCGAGCAACTCTGGCAGGATGTGCGCCACAGCATGCGAATGCTGCGCAAGAGCCCTGGCTTCACCGCGGCTGCAATTCTGACGCTTGCCTTAGGGATCGGTGCGAACAC
>QIAL01000457.1 GCA_003225535.1 Acidobacteriota bacterium
AGGCCATACTCTGCGAGGTGTCCTTCGTCTCCAGCACGCTGACATCTTCTGAGTAGCCTGCCGCATCCAGCAGCAGCTTCGACTGGCTGTGAATGTCGCGATAGTTCAACCACGAAGTAGTCGCAAATCCGGGTTTGTCCCCCATCGGGCCGATGTAGACGAGCCTGTCGGAATGCGCATAAGGCAGAGGCCGCAGCAGAACGCTTTCGATCACTGTGAAGATCGCGGTATTTGCGCCAATCCCCAGAGCCAGGGTCAGGACAGCCAGCACAGCCATTCCCGGTGTCTTGTGCAGCTGCCGCAACGCATATCGCAAATCGTGGAACAAAGCCAGCACGGACACCTCCAGCGCACGAGTTTAAGGGAGGTCTGGCACTTTCGTAGCCAAAGGAAGACAAAAAACATCCCGACTGTTATCAAGCAATTCCGCAGGTATGTGGGGATGGGAAGTGCGGTGCGCCTGACCAAAAGCGGAGTGGATCGTCCGATAACGAACAGAGCGAGGACGGTAGCATCCAGGTATTTCTACTCGTATCTTAGCGCCTCAATCGGATGCATTCGCGCCGCCTTCAGAGCAGGGAAGAACCCGGACACGATCCCAACCATCGAAAGAATCGTGAACGAGATAATCATCACGCCCATCGATGCGTGCAGAAAGATCGCGCCCTCATGGTCGGTCGTTTTGTAGAACTCGTCGTACAACGGCATCGGCGGGATCACCCAGGTCAGAAACTGCGCCACCAGCATCCCGATCGCGCCGCCCACAAACGTCAGCACCAGAGCTTCCAACAAGAACTGAATCAGAATGTGCCGTGGCCGCGCCCCAATCGCCTTGCGTAGCCCGATCTCCCTGGTCCGCTCTGTCACTGAAACCAGCATGATGTTCATTACGCCGATGCCGCCCACCGCCAGCGTGCAGACGCCGATCAGCCCCAGCACCGCCTGCAACCCGTACGAGAAGGCGTTAATCATGCCGCGGTCTTCAATCGTGTCCCACTCCGGAGTGGCCTTGTCGTCCTTTGGATCGAAGTGATGCCGCCGTGCGATCACCTCACGCGCCGCCATGAGCGCCTTCTTGTTTTGCTCCGGCGCCATCGGCTGAATAATGATTTCGTCCGGATCCCGCAGATTCTTCAGGTCGCGCATCAGTGCAAATGGAATGAACGCATTCTCGTTGTCGGGCCCCTGATACATCGAGTCCTGAATCTTGTTGCGCATGGTTCCGATCACTTCGAAATCCAGGCCGCCAATTTCGACGTGCTGTCCTGCGCCCGTCGCTCCCTGGAAAACTTTCTTAGCTGCGTTGTATCCCAGGATCACCACGCGCCGGTGATCGGCAAAATCCGTCTCGTTAAAGTACCGTCCGTCATCGAGATCGAGCTTGCGCATCTGCCCGTACGGCATATCCACGCCGCGCGTCATGATCGAAACCACGCGCGTACCGATCTTGAATCCGAAGTCGCGATCGATCTCTCCGCTTACGGCCCGAATGATCGGAACTTCATCGCGAATCGCTTCCACATCTTCGAGCTCATACTTCACGGCCTTGCCGGCGCGCTGTCCCCCAGCCTGCATGCTCGTTTGCCCCGGCCACATCACGATGACATTGTTTCCCATGTTCAGGAATGCGCTCAGAACGCAGCCGCCGAGCCCCTGCCCGTAAGCCAGCAACAGCACCACCGATACTAGGCCCCACCCGATGCCCAGCATAGTCAGCGCCGAGCGCGTCCGGTCGCGCATCAGCGCCTGCCACCCCTGCAGCACGAGTTCTTTCAGAAACATGGTTGAGACGAAGGAGGCACGTTTCCTGGCGTGCGGAGCGCGGAGCGGGGTAGGCGCCGGCAATTCGAGGACTCTCGGCGTTTTTCGACTTCCCGTCGTCAGTGGTGGTACCGCGCTCATTCCCGTGCCTCCCTCTTCACTCGCTACTCGATGTGGATGTCGCCCGACCCGGTATGTACGCGGAGCAGTGGCCCGCCGCCGCGCACTTTACCGTGAATCGACTTGTGCGAATCTCCGATGCGTCCCTGTACCGTCATCTCCACCGGGGCACCTACGTCGACGGAGCCGGAACTGGTCGAAATGTCCGCATCAAACGCGGCATTCGATGGCAATCGCAGACGCACGTTGCCCGATCCGGTGCGGGCATCCCAGGTACCGCTCTGCTTGCCCTCAGCGGTGATTTCACCGCTGCCGGTTTCTCCGTGGAAGCTGCCCTGTACGCCTCTCGCGGTGATGTTTCCCGAGCCTGTATGCATGTCGATATCGCCCGGTCCGGTTTCTTCAATCTCGACGTCGCCGCTTCCGGTGCCGCCTCGCACGGGACCCGAAACCTGCCGCGCCCGCACGTCGCCCGATCCTGTTTGCACTCGGATCTCGCCGTTCAGATTCGTGAGTCTCACGTCGCCTGACCCGGTCTGCGCCTCGGCATTACCGCGCGTGCCCTCGATCGTCTGATCGCCTGAGCCACTCTTCGTGCGGACAGCAGTTTCCGCAGGCACGGTGATCTCGTAATCGACGGCAATGTTCCGGTAATTCACGTAGTCAATGTGAATGCTGTTGCCGTCCTGCCGTATCGGCGGATTCTGTTCGATGGCATGCACATCTTCCTCGCGCCGCCCTCCAAACCAGTGGTCACCGACATAAATCTTGCCGTGAATCTGCACCGATCCCGACGAACCGGCCCGCACCTTTACATCGCCCGAGTGCGTCAGCACTTCCAGATCGACCGGCCCGCTGACTGAGAGCGTTCTGTCGAATGTTCCCTGCGGCGTCGAACCAAACGCCACCGCGGAGCTGAACAGCACGACCAGCGCGATCGTCACCAATAGTCCGAATTTTGATCCGCTGGACTCAAAAGCCGAGGGGAGAACTTGATTTTTTCTATTCATAACGTAGTGACTCCACAGGTTGCATATCCGCGGCGCGCTGGGCTGGATACATGCCCGCCGTCACGGTGATCAACGAAAGCGTCAAAATCGAAATCACAATCGAAATCGGCGAAACAATCGGATGTGGCACAAAGTCTGGCAGGGGGATGACGACCATCGCAACGCAGATGCCGATTCCAACACTGAGCCCGAGAATTCCACTGACGATCGTCAGCATTGCCGACTCGGCAAAGAACTGCCGCAAGATGTCGCGCTTGGTCGCACCCATTGCCTTACGCGTTCCAATTTCCCGCGTACGCTCGGAAACGGAAACCAGCATGATGTTCATCACGCCGATGCCTCCCAGGCACAACGTCACCACCGCTACGCACCCGAAGAACAGGGTGACCACTCCAAAAATCTTCGCCAGTTGCTTGGCGCCATCCATCGTGTCCCATATAAAGAGAGCGTCTTTATCCGTAGGATCGAAGTGCCGCACGCGCCCGATCGCGCGCCGCACCTGCAGCACCGCCTCCTCATGATTCTCCGGGTCGCCCACCTCAAACACGATGTCATCCAGATATCCGCGGGTAATGCCCGCCCCAGGCTTTTCCGGGGGAGGGAAGTCGCGCGACACGGCCGAATATGGCGCGAAGAGATAGTCGTTGTCCGGCCCGCTGTAGTTCGAATTCTGCTTCTTCTCTGCCAGCACTCCCACGACCGAGTAGGGAACGCTCTTGACCAGAACGGTCGCGCCAATCGCCGGCTGCCCTGGGAACAACTGCCGGTAAGCCTTCGATCCCAGCACAAGCACGCGCCGCCCTTCGCGCTCGTCGTCGTCGGTGATCAGGCGGCCCTCAGAAACCTTAAGTGACCGGAAATCCTGATATGACGGCCACATCCCTACAACCCCGCGATTGGCCAGATTGAATTGGCTCACTTCGGGGATCGTCCTGCGTAGTTCGGGGCTGACATTCTTGACCAGGTAGCATTCGTCGCGGATCAACTCGGCATCATCCACATTCAGCCGAATCTCGCGCCCGGCCGCCCGTCCTCCAACCTGCGTGCTCGTCCGCCCGCCCCACACGATCACCAGGTCCTTGCCCAGCGTCTCCATGTGCCTCTTCTGATCCACGACAAAGCCGCGCCCCAGCCCTACCAGCAGAATCACCGACGCGATTCCCCACACCAGCCCAAACATGGTGAGGAACGTCCGCAATTTGTGAGCCCGGAATGTCGCTACGGCTTGTCGGAAAATCTCGGAGAGAGTCATGGAACCGGACCTCTGGCATCAGACGGAAGATTTAAAATCGTTCCTATACAACTCAGACCTCGGAATTACAGGCTGGTTGGCCGGAGTCCGAGGTCCGAGGTCTGAAGTCTGACGCCACGTTTTACTGCAGTACGACTTGATCCCCTTCCTTCAGCCCGCTCAGAACTTCTGTCTTCGCGCCGTTGGAGATCCCAATGTTGACCGCCACCTTGTTCTTGCCTTCCTTACCCTTCGGATCAGGAATCTCAACCGACGCCTTCTTGTCCTTGTCGTAGAGAATCGCGCCTTCCGGGATTTGCAGAACGTTCTTGTGCTCGTCCAGGATGATCTCCGCGTTCGCGGTCATCTCGGCCTTGAGTTCGCCGCCCGGATTCTGGATCGATACCCGGACTTCAAACGTGGTGACGTTGTCTTTCTCCACGCCCATCGGAGAAATCTTCGTTACCTTGCCGTCAAATGTCTTGTCTTTGAAGGACTCAACTTTGATGCGCGCACGCTGTCCAAGATAGACCTTGCCAATATCGCTCTCGTCCACTTTGCCCTTCACATAGACTTCACTCGTATCGCCGAGAGTCATGACCAGCGTCGCAGACGATCCCAACACCAGGATGGAACTGACCGCATCGCCCATCTGCACATCGCGCGAGAGCACAATGCCATCGATCGGCGAAATGATGTCGGTATAGCTGAGCTGCTCTTCCAACTGCTTCAGATTCGCCTCGTCCTGCGCAACATTGGCCTGGGATTGCGCGATCTTTGCCTTCAACACAGTGACTTGCGCCTTCGAGACGTTCTGCTTGTTGAGCGACATCTCGTAATTCTTTTGCGCATCTTCCAGGGCGGACGTGGAAACCACGCCATCCTTCGCCATATTCTCGGCACGGTCATACGCCCGCTTCAAAAGCGGAACATCCGGCCCTTCGGCATCGACCTTGGCGCGCTCGGAATCGGCTTGCGAACTCTTCAAGTTCGCCTGCGCCGCTTCCAGGGCCGCCTTGGATTGCTCCACCTGCGCTTCGATCTCGATCTTGTCGAGTTGAGCCAGCAGTTGACCCTTCTTCACGCGATCGCCGTAGTCGACCAACAATTTCTTCACGATGCCGCTGGCCTTCGACTTCACTTCGACCTTCGTGATCGGCGTAACTTTGCCGGTCGCCACCACGCTCTTGGCGAGGTCTCCCTTTTCCACCTTGGCGAGCTTTGAAGGATCGATCTTGGTCCCGCCGCGGGTCGCCGCGAATACTCCGATCGCGATCAACAAGACGATTCCCAGTCCAACTCCGCCCCAAATCATCAATTTGCGGCGCTTCTTTTTGCCATTAGTGCCGTTACCGTTCACAGATCCTCCTCGATATACCACCAGTTGGAGATTGGGAGCCATCTTGCCGCCCTTAACATCTATTACGCGACCCCCGCTGAATTAGTTCCGAAGAATTGCTGCCTGCGATGAGAAAAGGAAGCGTTACGTTGCCAAACCGCCCGCTTTCTGCAAATTAGACCTGCTTTCCTTAAAAAGGATAGCGCAATGCATCCCTGATTTTTGTGATGCCAAACACGTTCCTTAGAGCAATTTCGGAGTAACAAGGCGGATCACTAAAACCCAATAGACCTAAGACCCGAGACCGAGAACTGAGAACTGAGAACTGAGAACCGAGAACTGAGAACTGGGAACTGGGTACTGATTACTGCCCTAACCCCGCGCCCCCGTCCCCTGCTAAAATTACCCCTCAATGGTCGCCTATGTGCTGCTTCGGGTCTTCCTGATCCTCCTCCTGGTAGCAGCCAATGCGTTCTTCGCCGCCGCTGAATTTGCGCTCGTCAGCGTGCGGGATACCCGCATTCAGCAGCTCATTGACGCCGGACGTATCGGCGCTCGCATTGTCCAGCGTCTCCACCAGCATCTCGACGAAGTCGTCAATGGCGTCCAACTCGGTATCACCATGGTCAGCCTCACCCTCGGATGGATCGGCGAGCCCATGGTCGCCGACCTCGTCCGCGGCCTGCCCATCGTTCAACGCCTGCCCCACGTCGCCGTCTACGCGCACACCATAGCGATCGCCATTGCGTTCACCTTGATCACCTACATGCACGTGATCCTGGGCGAACTCGTCCCCAAGACGCTCGCCCTGCAGCGGTCCGAGCAAATCGCCCTCGCGGTCGCCGCGCCGATGGAAGCCTTTCTTACACTGACCCGTCCGCTCCTCTTTTTTATGCGCCGCTCCGGAGGACTCGTCTTACGACTCTTCGGCGCACAGCCGGCCCGCCGTGGAGGTGCGGTCCACTCCCCCGACGAACTCAAACTCATCGTCACCGCCAGCCGCCAGTTCGGACAAATTCCTGAATTCCAGGAAGAGATGATTCACAGCGCCATTGAACTCGACAGCATCACCGTCCGCGAAGTCATGGTCGCTCGCCCTGACATCTTTTCCCTGCCCTCCGACCTGATGCTCGATGAAGCCTTGGCCAAGGTTGTCGAAGGCCAGCACTCCCGCATCCCGATTTACGACCCGCAACGCGG
>QIAL01000458.1:0-1042 GCA_003225535.1 Acidobacteriota bacterium
CCCAGAAATAAGAAGCGGGCGTGCAGATTCCAGATGGCGAATGCGTCCCAGCCATCGCCGTGCGGATGGGCGAGTGCGCGAAGCACGGTAGCGTAAAGCGCGGCGAGAATAGAGATTCCGAATGAGGCCATCAAAAGACGGCGAAGCCAGTGGGGAGGTTTGAGGTCCGGGACAGGGGCTGCGATTGATTTCGAAGGTTTGCGGCGAGCGAGGAGATACACAGCGAGCAGCAGAGTTACCAGGCATAGGTCAGTAGCGAGTATGTGAACGATGCCAAGCCATCGATCGACGAAATAGGCAATCGAGAAGATCCCAATTCCAAATCCAGCCGATATGAAAAGCTTCATCCACCGTTCTGGCTGGTTGGCTTTATCGCGAGGCCATGCCGCGGAGACGATCAGATATCCCGATAAGAAGCTGAGTCCCAGCGCCAGGACAATATTCATCTATTTCGCATCCTCGCCCGCGAAAAGCAGGACTCCGCTGCCGCAGTCTTCAACTAGGCGAAGGTTCGGAGGGAGGTCAGAGGGCCGCGAAAGAGGGAAGTTGCCGATCACAATCGCGTGATGGCTTGAACGATCTACGACCAACGGCGCGAGGGCGTATTGGGTCAGATAATAATCCGGGGTTGAGGAGTTGCCACTCTCCCCGATGTACCCAATGACTCCACTTGCCGGCAGGCGCGATTTCGCAGCCGCGAAACGCTGATCCGATCGTTTCGAAATGTCATCCTGACTCAGGTGCGCTGGATTCGGTGCCTCGCGAAGAATGCGGATCGTGGACAGCAGACAACAGATTATGAGAAGAAGAACTGCGCATTTCGCTCTGGGCGAAGCAGACTGCGTGGATTGGGGCAGTTGCATATAGAGGAACTCGCAGCATTATATGTCTGCGAAACCTCGGACAACGATTTCGCCGCTGACCTAAGTTGACTTTCGCGTGGAGATTGTTACGAGGCATGCGAAGAGTATTGAACTGCGTCCCGGCAGCATCGCGCTGCCGCTCGGCTTCGCCTTCGCGGGACAGCCGAAGGCGGCTGTCC
>QIAL01000458.1:1084-6616 GCA_003225535.1 Acidobacteriota bacterium
GGATACGTCGCGATGTTGGCGGTGACCGAATCTTGCACGAACGTGCTCGCGCTGGCGATCATTCCATTGGAAGTGATGGCGACTCGCCGATTATCGCGGTTCAAAAGATTGAACGACTCGGCCATCAGGTTGAGTTTGTAGCGCTCGTGAAAACGAATTATGCGCGTGAGCCGAAGGTCCGTCGTGGCATAGTCGGGGCCGGTAAAGGCATTGCGGCTATAGCCGGGTAGACGATCGTTGAGATCATTGCCGTCCTGGTTCGGATCGCCGGTGACGGTTGCATTCACCGGGCGGCCAGAGCCGTAGTTCACTACAGTGGAAATTTTCCAGTCGTTGAAGAAGTAGCCCAGGAGTTCGTGCCCGCGGTGGAAGAAACGAGGTTCGGCTGAAAACGCAACCACGAAACGATGGCGCTGGTCGGTAACACTGGGACCGCGCTCGGCGCTGGGCACATATGAATTCTGCACAGTGGCAGGTTGACCGGCGACCAGAGCGTCTTGCCCGTCGTCCATGGCGCGGGCGTAGGTGTAGGAAAGTCGGAAATAGGTGCCCCTCGCGATGCGGCGGTTCGTGGAGAGAGTCGCGCCCTTGTAGTTGCTGGATGCGGCGCTCTGAAACTCGTTAATGGCGCCGAGTTGAGCGATCGGACGTCCGAGCGGGTTAATGCAGGGCGGCCACGGACACGTGAGTGTGCGGGTGAACTGCCACGTCGAGAAAGAATCGACGGTATAGTAGCTGCCGTCGAAAGTTGAACCTGTGGAGTCGAAGATCGGATAGCTGAGCGCGATCGGTTGCGGAAGGTTCACGTCGAGGGCGCGGATAAGATGCTCTCCGCGGACATTCAACAGGGAAAGCGAGACCGTCGTACGATTGGCGACTTCCTTTTCAATCGTCAAGCTGGCCTGCTGTACCCGAGGAGTGACGAAATTCGGCGCGAAGGCTGAGACCGTGTGAGTTACCCCTTGCGTGAATCCGGCGGGCAAGTTGCAGTTCGCGCCATCCATTGGACAACGCACCAGCGGATTGGGATACACGGGAAAGACCTGGTGATCGTAATAGTCATTGTTCCTCAGGAAGACGTGCGAATCCGTGACGCCGTTCTCGTTCTGGACGATTGCGTTGTAGATCTGCGGGATGCGAACAAAAAAGATCCCGTATCCGCCGCGGATCACAAACGGGCGCTTGTCTCCCAGAGAGTAGGCAAATCCGGCGCGCGGAGCAAAATTGTATGGCTGAAATGGGAGCTTGCCGGAAGGCGGGAACAGCGGACTGGAGATCAGCCCCGCGGTCTTGAACGTCTGCAGATCCCAGCGTACGCCGAGGTTCAGAGCGAGCCGGTTCGTCACGCGAATGGTGTCTTGCGCAAAGGCGGCGTACTCATTGGTGTCCGGATGCGAGGTGGCGCTGCCGAAATTTTGGAGATAGTAGTGCGGGACCTGATGCGCGTAGGCGCGAAGGGGGCCAAGCTGCAGTCCGCCCTGCCTGGGTTCGAATGTGAACGGGTCGACCTTGATGGGATAGAAAAGGTATTCACCACTCTGCTGGCTGGGGAAGAAGTCATAGATCGACGTTAACAGGGCGTCTCCGCCAAATTTCCATGTATTGCGGGAACCCTCAAAGCTCAGCGTCTCGGCCAGGTGCAGCCGGTGCTCGCGCGTTTGGCGCGGCAGGATATTGGAGCGCCCCACTCCGTCGAGGATCGTGGGAATCTTCACCAGCACATCACTGGAGTTGCTGTAGGACTGCTGCTGATCGCGGGAGAACTGCGCACGGAAATGGCTGATCAGCCGCGGCGTGATGCTGGAGGTCAGCGACAGGTTCACGCTTTCAGTGGCGACGTGTTCCTCGCCGTTATTGCTGATGGAATCGTAGGTGACAGGACTGGCCGGATCGAGGAACACATTATTCGATCCCCAATAGCGGGTGGTGTTCACACGCAGCGCGAGTTGGTTGCGCGGGTTAAGGTTGATATCGAGCTTGGCGTAGGAAGAATTTCCGATTTGTGCCGCAGGATATTCTCCTGCCAGGGACGTAAGCTGGGCAGCAGCGGCAAAGACCAGGGCTTGGTCGGTAGCTTCGTAATCGCCGGGGCTATAAGGTCCAGTCTTGGGTTGTGGAACGACGCGCGAGCTGCCATTCAGAAATTCGACGACATTCGGCACGTGAAAGATGTGCTGATCGAATCCCGTAAAGAAAAAGATCTTGTTGCGCTTCAGAGGGCCGCCGATGGTGCCTCCGACCTGCTGCTGGCGATTGTGCGGTTTGAAGGAGAGATAGGGAAGGGAGGCGCCAAACGAGCTGTCGCGGAGATAGTAGAACACCGTACCATGCAGGTGGTTTGAGCCCGATTTCGTCACCACATTGACCACGGCTCCGCCGGATCGTCCTTGCTCTGCGCCATAGGCATTCGAGGACACGCGAAACTCCTGCACGACCTCGGTGGAAAACTGATACGGCGCCCGGTAGCGGCCGCGCGCCTGCGCGAAGAAGGCGTTGTTGTAATCACTGCCATCCACGAGAAAGGTGTTGTGCACCCCGCGAATACCGCCGAACGAAAGATCGCCACTCGTAGCGGAAGTCAGGCCGCGGGGATCCTGTGTGACTCCGGGCGAGAAGAGGGCAAGGTCTGAAAAACGCCGGCCATTCAAGGGGAAGTCGTTCATGGAGCGCTCGTCGAGCAGGGTGGAGACGGCGCTTGGCTTGGTTTCAACCATCGCGGGTGCGCTCGACACGGTGAGGCTTTCCTCGGCGCCTGCAATCTTGAGTCGAAATGCGAGTTCTGTAACGCCGCCGACATCGACATGCAATGAGGGGCTAACCTGGGGCGACATGCCTTCTGCTTCTACACGAGCGGAATAATCTCCGGGCGGCAGCAACTCCTGGGCGAAGCGGCCTTCCGAATCGCTGGTCGCCGTGTATTGTGTGCCGGTTCCGGCATTCACTACGACGATCGAAGCCTGCGTCACGCGCGCGCCCGCGGGGTCGACCACGGTGCCGCGAATCGATCCGGTGGCGGAGTCTTGTCCGGCGAGTTGTATTGGAGTGCCCAGCACAATCGCGAGAGTGGAAAGAGCAACTAGGAGAGAAGCGCGGACTGCGAGCATGAGATCGCCCCTGAGTGCGGAGATATGCTCGGAGGATTGGTCCAGCAGCTCGTTAACCGGACGCGCGCCAGACAGTCAACGGAGGAGAACCGGAGGGCGCCTCTCGCGAGGCACGGCCGGGAAGCTCCCCCGCCAAAATTGAGAAACCCAGTCCTGTATAACATCGGCGAGAGAGTTGTTCTGTGATCCTAGGGGTTTATTTGGCGATGATTCCCGGAGTGGGAAATCGAGTTCTTTGACCGCCTTGGCCGGAAAGAGAAAGCGGCCGGGATACACGTTGTGCATCCCGGCCGTCATAAGTTAACGAACGGTGACCGAAACCGGAACGGAATGGCTCAAGCCACCTGAAGTCCCCGTAATCGTGAGGGACGCGTGATTGCCGGTCGGTGTGTGGTTAGAGTTGTTGCCGCAGGCGACGCTGAACGTCATGCCTGTGGCAAGCAGAGCGAGAAGGGCGACCAACATCAGCTTCTTCCCTGCTGTCGATGTAGCTTTGCTGCGGCGCACGGTGAACAGCGTTCCAAACAGGCCCAGGCTCGATAGCAACAGCATCCCTGGGTGGCCGTAGCCTCCGCCCGGAGCTGTCGCTGCCGCAGAAACGGTCAGCGTAGAACTTGCGGCGTTTGATCCGGGCGAAATGGTGTTCGGAACGAAACTGCAGGTGAGTCCGGCGGCCGGTGTGCACGACAGAGCGATCTGGCCATTGAAGCCACCTACGCCGGCGGATCCAATCGTGAGCGTGGTCGAGCCTCCGCCAGTCACTGTGATGGTTTGAGCCGAGAGGTTCAGAGAGAAATCTGGGCCTCCGACGGCGGTCGCTGGTACCAACGTGGCGAACAAGCCGTTCGTCTGGTCGGACCCGCCTGCGGTGAAGTAGAGCGTGCTGGGATCGCCTGTGCCACCTGCGCCAAACACCAAGTCCCACAGGCCCGGGGTCGCAATGACTTGCCCTGCAGAATTTTTTATCTGGCCAACGAACTGGCCAGCGGTAGTGTAAGCGTTAATGATGCCGTCACCGAAGTTGCCAATGAGCACGTCATTCGAGAAGTCACCAAAGGTCGCTGGAGCCATCACCATTCCCCAGGGAGCATTCAACGTGCCTCCCGTGGCAAAGGTGCGGGTGAAGTTGCCTTCTGTATCGAATGCGTCGATGATTCCCAACCCTGCCCCGGTCACTGGATCGTGCTTGGCGGTATCTTGCATAGCGTAAGCAACGAGAATGACATTGGCGATGACCTTGATTCCGTGAGGCCCATAACCCGCCGGAAGTTGGGGATCGGTGAAATTGCCAGTGAGATGTGTCGGAGCGAAGTTGCGATCGAACACATCGATTTTGCCGCTGTTAAAGTTGGCAGCAAGAAGGAAGGCACCTTCATTGTTGTTCAGGAGCGCAAGGCCTTTGTAGACAGCGCCGGCCGCAGAGTTGTCGACTACGGTGAATGCATTGCCCTGCCCCGTCCAGTTAGCGATGATGCCGTCCTCGGTATCAAACAGGAACGCTCCGTTGCCGAAAACTCCGGCCTGGGAGTTGGCAACTGTCCCCGTAGGGCAGCCTTGCGGGCAAGGATCCTGAGCGTCATACAGGGTGGAAGTGCCACCGTTGTTATTCGCGATCCAGAAGGGCTGTCCAGGGATGAATGAGATTCCCCACGGATTCGAAAGCTGGGGATCGGTGTGGTTGGCCACACCTGCCGAGTTAGCGACCAGATTGGTTTGCGAGTAGCCTGTCTGCTGAGCGAAGACCGAAGAAGCGCCCGCGATCGTGAGCAACCCGAGTATCACCGCCCGAAAGGTCAGTGTTTTGATTTGCATTGTGTTTCCTCCTTTCGCGAATTACCCGGATCGGCTCCAGAACTAGTGGTTCGTGGTGCTGCTTTCAATGTTTCCGTCAGCTTGCGTCCGTTCTGCAATCCGCTTACAGGATCGAGAGTACGGACCGCATGAACGCCGGGTGTCACCTCTGCGTCTTGACCTTGTAAAAAGGGCGTAGGAATGTCCGCGGACAATCTCCAGTTTGTAAAGAGCTGTGCGTGGGCCGCAATAGCAGCGTTTCTGCGCGTTCGTTGGCGCAGTCGTGAGCGCGGAATGAGCACGCCTGCTCGGAAATCTGCTATGTTGATGGTCTTTATCTCTATGGATAATTTTCAGGCGAGAACGTGATTCGGTCCTACAAGGGCGTGAAGCCCACGGTTCCGGCCAGTTGCTATGTCGATGAGTCCGCGCAGATTATCGGCGACGTCGTGCTGGGCGAGCACGCCTCCGTGTGGATGAACGCTGTGGTGCGCGGCGATGTTCACGAGATCAGGGTCGGCGCGTACTCCAACGTGCAGGACAACAGCGTGCTACACGGTATGAAGCAACGTTGGGGCGTGTATCTCGGCGAGTATGTGACGGTCGGGCACTCGGTGACGCTGCACGGGTGCGTGAT
>QIAL01000458.1:6919-13360 GCA_003225535.1 Acidobacteriota bacterium
AGAGGGACGTTTGATAGTAGCCCGGCGTTTTAACGCCGGGTGCGCGAGACAAAGAAAAGCGTCCCGTAGGGACGCCTGAACCGTGCTGGGTAAGTTTCAGCCATGCCTCCGGCACGGGCTCATTTCGCAGTCCACCCGCCGCTGAAGCGGCGGGCTATTGTCAGCGGTCCCTACGGGACCGGAGGATTCATAAGGAATGATCAAAGCTGTTCGAGGGACGCGGGATTTGTTGCCGCCGGATACGGCGCTCTGGAACTTCGTGGAAGCGGCGGTGCGCGATGTTTTCCGCGCCTACAACTTCCAGGAAATTCGCACGCCGATTTTCGAGACGACGGAATTGTTTGCGCGCGGTGTGGGGGAAGAGACCGACATCGTCGCGAAAGAGATGTACACGTGGCAGGATCGAGGGCGAGCCGAGAGCGATAAAGGACAATCACTGACACTTCGTCCCGAGGCCACTGCTGGTATCGTCCGAGCCTACATCGAACACAAACTCGGCGACCGCGGACTGAATAAACTTTATTGCATCGGCCCGATGTTCCGGCGTGAGCGCCCGCAAAAGGGCCGCTACCGGCAGTTCTACCAGATCGATGCTGAGATCATCGGGCCGCCGTCCGCGGGCAGCGAATCTCCTGCGCGGGACGCTGAAGTTCTGGAGATGCTCGCCACCCTCCTCGACCGCCTCGGGATTACAGACTGGAGTCTCCAACTGAACTCGGTGGGTACGCCCGCCGATCGCGTCCAGTTCAACGAGGCGTTGCGCAAGGCGTTGCAACCGGTAGTCGGACGGATGTGCGAGGACTGTCAGCGACGGGCGGTGACGAATCCCCTGCGCGTGTTCGACTGCAAGGTGCCGGAGGATCAGCCGATCATCGAAACTCTGCCGCGCATCACCCAGTTTCTCGGCGAAGACTCCCGCAAACACTTCGAAGCGGTGCAGGCTATCCTGACCAAAGTGGGCGTTCCATTCTCGCTCAACGAGAGGCTGGTGCGCGGATTGGACTACTACACGCGAACCGCGTTCGAATTTACGCATGGCGCGTTGGGCGCGCAAAATGCGATTCTCGGCGGCGGGCGCTACGACGGATTGTCGGAAGCCCTGGGAGGTCCCGCTGCTCCAGGCATTGGATTCGCGATTGGCGAGGATCGCCTTGTCATGTCGCTCCAAGAAAAAGCCCCGGCCGAGAGCGTGCTGCGCAAGCCCGAGGTTTACGTTGCTCCCATGGCCGGGATGAACGGCGATGCGGCGCGGCTGGCACGCGAGCTGCGGCGCCACGATTTGGTCGTTGAATTGGGAGACGACGCTTTCCGGTTGAAGAAATCTTTCGAGGCCGCGACGAAAGTCGGCGCGAAATACATCCTCATCGTCGGTGAGAACGAAGTGAAGGCGGATGCCTTCGCTTTGAAGAATCTCGCCACCGGTGAGCAGGTTACGGTCGCACGCGGCGACTTAGCGGCGTGGTTCAGGAGCGCTCTTGGGTAAACTCCGTACCGAAATCAATGACGAACTGGCGAAGATGATCCTGGCGCAACATGTCTTTCAAGACTGGCAGAATATAGTCGAGCAGGGGGATCTATGAAACACGGGAGTGCAGCACTACTTCTAGTTCTTTGCAGCGCCACTGTCTTCGCGAAGGCGGGACAGGCCAAGGCCGATAAAGTACCCACGGAATTCGAGCAGACTCTGATGACGGCGGAAAAGGGATTCTTCGACGCCGCTAAGAAGGGGGATGCGGCCTTCTTCAAGCGCACCTTGACCGATGACTTTTCCTTCGTCTCCTTCGATGGCCAACTCTACGAGCGGCAGGATATGCTCGACCAGTTCGCCCAGGGTGGCACGGACCTGATGCCCTATGAAATGAAGGTAGTGCGTGCGGGAGAGGGTGTTGCCATTGTGACCTACAACGTCGTGTTGAGAGTGCCCCCGGCGGTAGATCAAGGACCGCCGCCGCGCTATCAGCACTTCACCACGGTTTGGGTGAAGCAGGGTGACGTTTGGAAGATGAAGTTCCAGCAGATGACCGCGGCTCACTGGGGAGACTGGTAGGATTTTTTGATTGTTGAAGGATGATGTTGATTGAAGGACTCAAAACCTTGCAGTTGACTTGCTTTCGCCATTCCATCTACTATCTCGCCGCGGTGCCCGGTGGCTTCAACAATCCAGAAAAAACAGATGGGAGACGCGCAAATGAAGACTCGACAGTTGTGTTGTGTGGCGGCGCTGATGCTGGCGGCGTCTGCTTTTGCCCAGATGCCGATGCCCAAACCTGGGCCTGAGCATAAGAAACTCGACATCTTTGCAGGATCATGGACGCTGGACGGTGATCTGAAACCGGGTACTATTGGACCGGGGGGGAAAGTCACCGAAAACGAGACCTGCGAGTGGATGGAAGGCGGATTCTTTCTCGCCTGCCAGGTGAAGTTCACGAGCGCGGTGATGGGGAACGGATCCGGCCAGTCGTTTATGGGCTATTCAGAGAACGACAAAGCCTACAGCTACCGCGCGTTCAATAGCTGGGGTGAGTTTGAAGAGGCGAAAGGTTCCTGGGACAACGATACTTTGACCTGGTTGAGCGACGACACTACGCACGGCGCGAAGATGAAGGGGCGCTTCACTATGAAGGTCACTTCCGCCACGTCGTATAACTTCTCGTACGACGTCTCCCAGGACGGGACCAAGTGGACCACCGCCATGGATGGCAAGGCGACCAAGAACAAGTGAGAATCAGCTGACAAATGTCATGGGTCCGGGTTGACGAATCCCACTGGCGAGGGCATTCTTGGCGCGCTAACTTTTCGTGGAACTTCTAACATCCCCAGCCTCGAAGGAGAAAACGTGAACCGAAGAATCGTCTTAATGCCGTTTCTGATTGTGATTGCCGTATCCGCGTGGGCCCAGATGGGCGGTCCTCCGGGGCCGGAGCTGAAGAAGCTCGATTACTTCGTCGGAACATGGACGACTGAAGGCACGATCGCACAAGGCCCATGGGGTGCGGGCGGCAAGTTTACGGCGAGCGGCACGAGCGAGTGGATGCCCGGCAACTACTTCCTCCAGTCGCACTCGGAAGCGAAAATGCCCGCTGAGATCGGCGGCGACTCCAAAGAATTCGCAGTCATGGGGTACGACGCGCAGGCGAATGTCTATACCTACGATTCCTTTAACAGCCAGGGAAGACACGAGTCGTCCAAGGGAACGCTTAGCGGCGATACCTGGACCTGGACCAGTTCATCGAATTATGGAGGAATGGAGATCCAGGGAAAGATGACGATCAAGACCGTGTCGCCGACCAGTTACACGATGAAATATGAAGTCTCGATGGACAGCAAGAACTGGATGCCGTTCATGGATGTAAAGGCCACAAAGAAATAAAGGGTGGGTGCGAATCATGGCCTCAAGTCCGAAGCGACTGAGGCTTTTTTTTTGGGAACCCAGACTCAGAATCAGACGATTCGCTGCGGATCGCTGCGCTCGGCGTCATTCAATCTTTCCTCATAGACTTGGTCGCGTGATCCTCTGGGTAGTACGATGTGGGCGGGGCGGAATTCATGATGAAAACATTGCCATCTTTTCTGATCTGCGGATTGATCGTGTGCGGAATGTGGTGTGCATCGGCGGATCTGCGCGCACAAGATGCAAAGGCTCCGAGTGAGAAACAAGCAGAAAAGGCCCAGCCGTCCTCGGCCGGTGCGAAGGAAGGGCAAACGTACTCCGGAATGTACAGCTTCCTTAAAGACGGCGAATTTGTGCAATTGACGGTGGAAGACGGTGGCAGCGTGACCGGGTTCATCTCTCGATTCGGGGACGGCGAGAGTGACAAAGGAGCTTTCCTCGATCAGTTCTTCAAAACCGGAAAACTTGAAGGAAGCAAATTGAGCTTTACCACCGAAGTCGTCCACGGTGTCGCATTCGACTTTCAAGGGTCCGTGGATCGTGGCGAAGGTAAGAATCCGGGCGACGAGGCGTACTTCGTCCTGAAAGGGACGCTGACCGAGAACATCAGTGATGCGAACAAGAAAGTTACGTCTCGCCCACGACCGGTGGTCTTGAAGATGTTCCCGCAAGAAGCGTCGCCCGCTCCAGTCGTGAGGAAGTGAGCCGCGAGTACCGAGACAATTTCTCACCGGCAATCTGTTGGAGAAGTTCTTAAAGCTCAGTTTGAGAAGGAAGGCGTCGAGGTTTGCTCAGTACTCAGTACTCGCAACTCGGTGCTGAGTTAGTGTCCCGCGCGGGCCGGGGACAGGTTAAGACTGCCGCGGGACTTCTTAGAGGCGGGTTCGCCGCCATACACGAGATCGGCGCTGCCGTCTGAGTCAGAGGAGGCTGCCGCCAGGGTCGCCGCCAGTGCACGGTATGAGCGGCTGATCTCCGGTCCTTCCTGCAGCACGATCGGAGTTCCGTTATCGATGGACGGTGAGATCGCATGGTAGGCATTGGGAACCTTCCATAGGACCCTGCTGCTCGTGACGTGCTGGACATCCTCATCGGTAAATCCGGGAATCTTCTTATACCGGTTCAGAACGATCCGCAGGCGGTCCCGCCCGGTTCCTTCCTCCAGGAATGTATGAATGCGCCCAGCGCTCCAGAGGGAGACAACATCGGTTTGCGCGACGACCAGCACTGCGTTCGAGAGATCGGAGAGCAGCCTTGTGGTCTGATCGAGGCGGCTGGAAGCATCGACCACGACAAAGCGATAGTGGTTCACGACCAGATCAAAAAGCCGTGCCAGTTCGCCAGGTGTGGGCTCGGTCGGATAAGGCTGCTGCGGTCCGGCCAGAAGGTGCAGTCCTTCTTTCGTCGTGGTCATCAAGCCGTCGAGTAGGGAAACATCCATGCGATGCAGGTTCTGCAGCGCGTCGAGCACGCCAAATTGCGGCTTGAGATTCAAGTGCAGGGCGGCGTGTCCGATGGGAGCAAAATCCAGAAGAACAACGTCGCCGTGAGACTGCTGCAGGGCAAGTGCAGTGTTGACCGCGGCGGTCGTGCAGCCGGCGCCTCCTTTGGCGCTGAGGAATGTGAAAACCCGCGCTCTGCCTGCGGCTCCGAAAGAACGTGAGCGCGATGAGCTATACCGCGTCAGGGCTTCCAGCAGAGCGTCGGATCCGGCGGACTGATCGATATACTCCCCGGCGCCAGCGCGCATGCTGGCAACGATGCTGGCCGGTTGCGTCATTTCACCGTTAGCGAAGATGCCGATCTGAAGCGTCGTGGCCTTGATCAATTCGATAGCACGAATAGCTCGCTGAGCGTCGCGCGGAGAAATATCGACGATGACGACTTCGGCGCGTGAGTCCTGGATTTCGCGGAGAATCGCATCGGTCGTTCCGGTCGGGAATCCGACGTGACTGAATACAGCGCGTCCCAGCCGCGTCGCCTCCAGACGGCTCTGGAGTGCAGATAGTTGGTCCTGGTCCTCGGTCAGGAGGGCGACTGCGATGCCATGCATAGCGCGGTGCTCGCTTAATTCTCTCGGTGTCTGCATGTTAGAAAGAGAACCTTGCCTCCGCCAAGTGACCTAGGTAACGGAAGAAGCGCGTGACTGTCCGCGATCTGCGCTGACATACCACTGCCACAGAAATCTCGAGAGATGGCTGGGAGGGAGAGCACAAGGCTGGAAGCATTTAAGGTCTCTGTGATCGTTGCAGAGTATTGTAAGCCCGCCGCGTCCGGTTGAAAAGAGAACTTCTGCACCATAGTTTTGGAACAATCGTGCCATCATCTCCAGGGGTCAGGTACGAGACTTGCTGGGAAGACGAGAAGCGGTTTGATCCGTTTACGAGCGAACGGAAGAATGGGACGGAAACTGCTCGTCCTCGTGATGGGAGTGCAGTGAGGCGACTCGCGTCAGATCCGCCGACGGATCTGGCAGATATTCGTAACATTCCAGTCGAACGGCGACGCCGATCTTGGTTTCCGCGCTGCCTGGGCGGAGATTGTTAGCAATAGAGGATCGCACCACCCGCAGTATGCGCCCACGGCAGCGTACCGGCATGCTCTCGCCCAATGTGATCTCAGAGGGCATTCGCAGAGTGAGTTCGATTTCGGCCCCCTCGGTCAGAGCCGCATCGGTAAAGAAGAAGACTCCGCGGGAACTGAGATCCTGGGTAAATCCGACGCCTTCCACCGATCCGAGTGGTTGGCGCAGAGAAAGGGCCAGCGAATATGGGAACCGTTGTCCGACGCGGCGTTCAACCCGGACTGGAGAAGTGGTCATGGCGTCACTTCCTTTGGCGAAGCGCCGAAAAAGGCAAGTGCAATACTTTAACGCAGGTTGGCCGATAAGAGAAGTTGCAAGTTAGTTACAGGTCCGGGATCGGCGCAAGCTGAGCATTTGCCGCTATTGTAGCCGAAATTCCGGACTGGTATTGCCTCTTAAGTAAAGTTTTCGTGTGGAAAAGTCAAAAACCGGAGCCAGTTCGAGTGGAGAATAATCATGAAGTGCA
>QIAL01000930.1 GCA_003225535.1 Acidobacteriota bacterium
CCGGCACAAACGGCAGCAGCAGCGCGATGGGAATCGCCGGCAGCAATCCGGTCATCAACAAATACCGCCAGGTGCCGGGATCAGTGGAACCAAGGCCGGCCGGCAGTCCGATGTGCGGCAAGCTCTTCGCCTTGGCGCTCATCAGGATGCTCATGCTGGTGACCAGCACCCCGCCCAGCGACGCAAACGCCTGCGTGATGCCCAGCCACCGCTCTTTCTGTCTGCGATCTTCAAAGATCTCCGCCAGCCAGGTGATTGCCGCGACAAATTCCACACAGACCCCGATGAAAGTCGTGCTGCGAAAAAAGACGAACATCGGAAGGGATGTCGAATACGCGGCGAAAAAAGGGGAAAACGAATAAAGAAATATACTCAAGGCCATCACGGTCTTGCGCCCGAGCTTGTCCACCAGCCAGCCGCCCAGCAAGCCAAACACGCCTCCGCACAACGCCGAAATCCAAAGAAGCCGTCCCACCCAGTCCGTTACGATGGGGTTATTCAGCGGAACCTTCAACAATTCGGCGATGGCGGGAGCGGCCACCAGCGGCGTCATGAGCAGCTCGTAAGTGTCGAAGAGGAACCCGACGGATTCATGGACGGTTATTTGACAGAAACACTTTACGGCACTCAAGCTTTTATACGCACCCGTATTAACTCGGGAACCCGGCTGGCGCAGCCGCAAGCTGAAACTTGCGGCTACAGAGTGACGAATTGAATGCAATTGCCGAGGCGTGGCATTCACGTAGAATCCGACCCGTTCTGCCTATGGACAAAGCCGCGGCCATCAAACAAATCCGTGACGTGTGCAACGCCGTTTCGCGCGAACTGATGCGCCTCCATCCCGCCGTGCCACCGCTCGCGGACCAGGAAGCGCAGGACGAAATTTACAAAACCATTTTCGAACTGACCAAAAACGTGGAAGTGATTAAGAAGCGGCTCGCCAGACTGGAAGCAAAGGATGATTCGGCGTTGCTCTGAACCGCCCACAGTTCGCGATGTCCCAAGCGCCGGTGAAGGCTCGCGGAGAAATGTGACAGGTCGAGACAACCCCTAACCGAACGCCATCGCGACCGGGCGAAGGAGATTGCGTTTTGGACTTGCCTCGACCGGTCGGGCGAGCCAGATACACGGCGAATATGCGGCATCAACAAGACAACCTGCAACACATGGGGGCGGCCGATACTTTCGAATTTAGCGGTATCTTGAGCATTTCAACGCGCAAATATAAAGCCAACGCGGCTTGGCCGTTTGCAGATTGTGTGATTTCGTCGGAGTCCATTATTGTTCACGTTCTCTGGTATGAGGCGGTACACCTTAGATCAAGTATCGTGGAGCTGCGATGGGTTAAGCGGCTATTTCCATACGCCATAGTCGTCAGTCGAAATGCGGATGGCAGCCATCAGTATTCCACGCTGCAAATGCTGCGCTGGTCGCGATTGAAGGCAGCGTTGGAAAGATTTGGTTACAAATTTACCAGCCACGGACATCGTCAAACCAAGCCCGCTGCATCGGACGATGAACTGAGATACGGATTATCCGACCGAACAGGGCCCGACGGGTGACCCTCGCGTTCCCATATAAGCGCGTATCAATGTGGAAGAACTGTAGTCCAGGACTATTGCGTCACGCCAGTATTTCCTTCACCACCCGTCCGTAAACATCGGTGAGCCGAAAGTCGCGGCCGGCGTAGCGATAGGTG
>QIAL01000459.1 GCA_003225535.1 Acidobacteriota bacterium
CGGCCTCAATAACGTCTACGCCGAGGCGGTCGAGCTGATGCGCCAGCCGAAGCTTTTCCTGCTGGTTCATGCTGCAGCCGGGGGATTGCTCGCCATCTCGAAGTGTCGTGTCGAATACGGTAACTCGCGCTTTGTCCATAGTCATTTCCTGAAACGCCGGACGTGCCGGCTGGCAGTGGGCAGTTCGCCCATACGACAGGCAGGCCTGCTGAGGCCTGCCCTTCTGCCCGATCTCTCTATGGTACGGATATCGAGGGTAGAAGCAAAACTTATATTTATTGAGCATCCATTAGCAATGGTTGTACTATAAGCATATCTAATAGTTTGCAAGACTCCATTATGGAGGCGCCGTGGAACTCTCTCAGCTGGAAGTCTTTCTTGCGGTTGCGCGCGAACACCGATTCTCCCGTGCCGCGGACAAATTGTTTCGGACGCAGTCGGCGGTGAGCCAAACGATCCGCAAACTCGAGGACGAACTCGGCGAGGCGCTCTTCGACCGGTCCTCGCGCGAGGGCGTGCTGACTGATGCGGGCAAGGTTCTTTATGAATATGCGGAAAAACTGATCAATCTCCGCGGCGAGGCGGCGGAATCCCTTACCGAATTGCGCGAGCTGCAAAAAGGAAAACTCGTGATTGCGGCCAACGAGTTTACCGTGCTTTACCTGCTGCCGGTGATGGCGGAATTCCGGCGGCTGCATCCGATGATTAAGATCACGGTGGAGCGCGCGCTGGGCAGCCACATTCCTGATGACGTTGTGCGGCACGGGGTCGAATTCGGCGTGCTTTCGTACGAGCCCCAGGAATCGAATCTGCACTCTGTGGTGGTTTATCTTGACGAGTTGGCCTTCGTGGTTCCACCCAGGCACCCGCTGGCGTCCGCCCGGCAGGTGAGCATCAGGCAGCTCGGAGCTGAGTCATTTGTCGCACATATCGTGTCATCGCCCTATCGTGAAAAAGTCATCCAGTTGTTCAAGAGCCACAAGACTCCGTTGCACATGGATCTCGAACTTCCGACGCTGCAAGCGATCAAACAGTTTGTCGCGATGGGAAACGGAGTAGCGCTGGTGCCGGAGATCAGCGTCGAGGCCGAGATCGCGCGCGGAGAGTTGGTGAGGATTCCAGTGCGCGAGTTACAGCTCAAGCGGAAGCTGAGGCTGATTTATCGGAAGGGCGCGAATCTGTCCCATGCCGGCCGGGCTTTTCTAAAAGTGGCTGAAGCTATGGCGCTGGAGCGCAAAGGCCACTACCGGTTTCAGAGGGAGAACTAGATTGTGTAGCCCCGGACGCCTCGTCCGGGGTTGCGCGAAGCGCAATTCAGAGTGCATGGCTGAAACCAGGAGGCCGGAGGGAGCGTTCTGCCTGACGCGAACTGCGGAGCCTTCTGCCGTTACACGCTCGCTTTGCTCGCGGGGCGGACGAAGGCGTCCGCCCCTACACAAGCAAAGTCAGACGTTCATCTCGTGGAACGATTCCAGCGCGGAGTCTACTGTAGGATGCACGTCGAGGACGGAATCCAGATTGGTCAGCTCTAACAGCGTTCGGACTACCGTGCTCGGGCCCGCACATTTCAGTTCGGCGTTCCGGTCCTGCGCCAAGGTTTGCAGCAGCGCCAGTTCTCCAATGCCCGCACTGTCGATCGAACTTACACCGGCCAGATCAAGCACCAGTTTGCTCCTGTTGCCCAGGACTTCGCCGACCACGCGCGAGAGCGCGGCGGCCTCATCGCGATACACGATGCGGCCCTGGCAGTGCACAATGACAACGTCCCCATGATTTCTTGCTTCCACACTGAGTTTCAACTTCGACTCCTTGTCCAGCGAAAATAGCGCCGGCCCCACTGAATATTTCCATGATTCGCAGTTGATGTTCATATTTTCCATGTTAGCCAATAGACGTGGCTCAAATGGTTTTGGCACCATGAAAATCCGGTAAATTTTCTCCGATTCCAGAGCCTCGCGGCGACTCCTGCGGAGCATCCCGCGGCCAGAAACCATGCCCTCTGTACGACAAATTTTGTCAGGCGATACATCTTGCGCATCCGGTACACTGCATCTAACAGATTTCGTTGACTAAAATACATTTTTGCCGGCCCGCTGGCCGGGGAGGAAATGTTTCGTGCCAAAAACCGCTGCCGCTGTGCTGGCCTTCGCGGCCTTATTTTTGTGCTCCGTTCCAATGTCGGCACAGTTCAACGGACTCCTTCCCAGTGGAAACGTCTACGGCGGAGTTTCCTACGCGCAACTGACGAACGTTACGAACCAGCAGAGCTACAAAGGATGGAACGCATCGTTTGAGGCGCTTCCATTCGTCCGCTTTCCTCACATCGGCCTGGTGGCGGAAGGGGCCGGCCTTTACCGGCGCGGCGAAACCGAATACGACATCGCCGGGGGCCCGCGGCTCTCGACCAACATGGGAAAGTGGCGGCCGTTCATTCATGCGATGGCCGGCATCCGGCATCTGAATTCGAGCGGACTGACTTACCGGCCACTGCTCATCGACGTCGGGGGCGGCGCAGACTACAAGCTCTGGTTCAAGAACTTCTCATGGCGCCTGCAAGGCGACTACATGCATTCGCATTACGCCAGCGCTTATCAAAACGACTACCGCGCTTCTACCGGCATTGTCTGGCGCTTTTAGCACAGCCGTTTCCTCTGGATGTACCAATTGAGTGATCCGCTATTCTCCTTTCCGCATCAAAACTTGGTGCTCTTTTATAGGGTTACGTAAGCGGGAGGAGGAAAGTTTCATGCCCAAGATTGCCTATATAGGTCTTGGCGTATTTTTGCTGGCGAGTTTCGCGACGGCCCAGTCAGGAAACGTCTTCGTCGGGTATTCGTTTGAAAACACGAATTGGGCCGGGCTTAACTCAAGCCTGAGTCGTCCCAATCTGAACGGTTGGGAGGCATCTCTCGAAGGCAAGATATTCCCGCACCTGGGAATCGTGACCGATTTCGCCAGTCACTACGGGTCCCAGAGCTTCACTGAATTACCGCCCAGCGGCCCGGTGAAGGTCAATGTCACTGGACATGAGTGGGAGGTGCTGTTTGGGCCCCGTTTGTCGATTCCCGTGGGAAATTTCACTCCGTTTGCAGAGGCGATGATCGGGCTGGCGCATGTCCATAATGGGGGAGACTTCCCGAGTACCGCGAACACTTCCTTTGCGACGGCAATTGGCGGCGGATTGGATTATCGGCTGATCAAACTTATCGCAGTACGCCTTGAAGCCGACTACCTGCAGACTCGCTTCTACAGTACAACTCAAGACAATCTGCGGCTGTCGACCGGAGTCGTATTCCGCTTTTAGACCACAGCCTTAACTACAAGGAAAGCGTATGAGAAAGCTTGCGGTTTTCACCCTCAGCCTGTTTCTTACAGAACTTGCGTCAGCGCAGTTTCCAACTTCTGGCAATTTGTTTTTCGGATACTCCTACTACAACACCAACCTGACCGGCAGCCGGAGCAGCCTGAATGGATGGGATGGGTCGGTCGAAGGAAAAATTCTGCCGTTCATTGGCATCGTGGGAGACTTCAGCGGCCACTATGGTTCGGAAAACTTCACGGTGTGCACCGCACCGATCTTGGATTGCGTGATCTTCAATGCCGACGTCTCGCAGCACAATTACCTGTTTGGACCGCGCGTTTCAGTGTCAGTAGGAAAGATCCGACCCTTCGCGGAAGTGATGATCGGAGCGTCGCACGTCAACGCGCACACGGTACGGTCGGACACATCGTTTGCGACCGCGGTGGGAGGCGGACTCGACTTCAAGTTGATCAAGCTGGTGGCATGGCGGTTCCAGGGAGACTACGTACACAGCCATCTGTTCAATGCCGCACAGAACAATGTGAGACTGTCGACGGGAATTGTGCTGCGATTCTGAAATATCCTGAAAAGCGAACAGGGGTCAGCTGGTTGGCTGAACCCTATCCTCCGTGGCCACAACAAAACCTACCCGCAGAACCTAGCCGCGCGGCAGGCTGTCTGCCTTGTTGCCCCAATACTTGTGGTCGCGCAGAAAGTACTTCTCATTCCCGTAATTCATGGCGGTCTTCAAGAAGAGCCATCCTACTTTCAAATGGCCCATACGCTGGAAGCGGCGATTGGTGGTATAGACGCCGCCGCGGACGATGGCGAAACGCTTGCGGTCGACTTGCTGGCTGAGGCGGTAGTCCTCGGCGAAGAGAATCTTTTCGTTGAATCCGCCCAGCTGCCAGAACTTTTTCCGGTCGAAAAGCATGAACATCCCGGTCGCGAAAGGGCGGTGCAGGTATGACAGATATTGAAAGAGATCGTTGCCGGCGTAAAAGAGCTTATCGATCCAGCTTCCGTCTTTGCACACGATATTAGTGGTCAGGCAGTGCAGTTGCTCCCGTTGCGCCTTTTCCATGCAACAACGAATGAGTGACGGGTCGGCCAATTCAATATCCGCATCGAGGAACAGAACGTAGGGCGTGTCGGCTTGTGCCGCTCCCTGGTTCCGCCCGAACGAGGGCATGCCGCCCCGAATGACGCCGATGTTGAGGCGATCGCGAAAGCTCATGACGATTTCAGGAGTGCCATCCGTGGAATTTGCGTCAGCGACCAACACTCTCGTACTCGACATCTTCGAGTAGTCCTGATTCGTCAGTGAGGTCAGCAAATGCGGAATCAGCTTCGCCTCGTTTTTCGCCGGAATCACGATGGTCAGCTCGTTCGGTGTATTCATGCTTGTCGAAATCATGGATTTGAACCCCCGTTTCGTCGATCGTCAAATAAGTGAGCCGGGAATCGACCCATCCTCCAGCGTTGTAGTAGCAGATGCCATCTCTCTCGATGTGTGTTGCTTCGTGTGTGTGTCCGCAGAAAATTCGCTCGGCTTTGTGGTGCCTGGCAAAAGCGATTGCTCCCGACGAAACCTTGGGTGACATGCGCAGCCAGCGCGTATTCAGGCGGTCGATCATGCGCGCGATCGGCTTGCTCTTGAAATCGAGCTTCTGCAACTGCAGATACAGTGATGTACCCCAGCGGCTCAGCCGCAGGCTATTGACTTGGAATCCGTCGAACTGGTGGCCGTGAATCGCGATGTGGCGCAGGCCGCGGTACACCCACTCGTAGTGTTGGTACACGCGCAGACCGACCAGGTGCGACATGATGTTGGCGAGGCCGTGATCGTGATTGCCTTCCACCCAAACCACCTCAATGCCGCGCTTCGGATTCGACAGCTTGCGAATGTAGCCGAGGAACTTCCAGTGATCCTTGGTGAGGCGGGCAAAGTTCAGGTCGGCAAAGATGTCGCCCAGCAGGATCAGCCGCTGGAAGGTAGTCTTTTTGAGCAACTGGGTTGCTTCCCGCGCGTGACTCGTGTGAGAGCCGAGGTGCAGGTCAGAAAGGATCAGCGTGTTGTAGGCCTGCGGATCCATGCTTTTGTTCTAGCAACTGATTGTTACGGGGTGATTAAGATTGCATCAATATTGGTGCATGGATAACCGGGTGGGCAATAAGGGCAGGGACTCGGGTTTTGAGCGCCATCGCCTGTCTTCGTCAATCATCGAACACCAAAGTCACTTTGATTCGGCCTTGGCCATGGGCCACCATGATGGTTGAGGCTGAATGATGAATGCTCTTGGCGAAGAAATCAAACGGAGAGAGCATCGAGTGCCGCGATGGATAACCGCGCTCTGGCTCGTATTTGTTGTTAGCCTAGCATTGGCGTCGATAGTTATTGCCGTCCGGTTGAACTGTGATTTTGTGCGAACGCTCGGCTTCCTCGTGGCCAGTTCTATACCCATCTTCATGTTGTCTGTCGTTGCGTACCTTGCGCTGTATGGGCTAAGCATACTGCTGGAGGGACTCGACTATCACAGATGCCACTGCGACGACAGCAAGCACACGGCTGGTATGGCGGACTTCATGCGATGACTGTCGGGTCTGGCCGACGGCACAGATTGGCGAAACATCGCTCACCTTCCCCTTAAGATCGCCCTTCTGGTGTCTAAAACTGATAGGGAGGCTTCCGTGAGATGGGCTGGAATTTTCGCCGTTGCTGGTGCTCTGTGGATGATTCTTGCGCTTCGGTTCGGCTCGTTACATCTTGCAAGACTCAGCAATTATCCGGGAGCCTTCGCTGCAAGATGGGTCCAATACAGGGGTATAGGCCCTTCCCCTGCGCTCATCTGCGCTTTCAACGTCTGGCTCGTTCTGACCAGTTCCATTGAATGGGTGGTGATCGGATTGGCTCTTCGAGCCACGTTACGACGCCTGTCCAAGTGAGGCATTCTCGCTTGGCGTGACATCCCCCTTTACGCTCATTGGCGGGTTTGAGTCTGTGGGGCGGTTTGAAGATCGTCTCTTCTGGTGCGACGCTACCTTAAAGCGCCGAATCCTGCGCACTGCTCGGCTTCCGGGGGGATGGTGCTCCCGCTAGGGTTCAAGTCTGTCCGGAGCACATTCTTATCAGTCGAGCAGAACATTCGCTTCCCCGTGCGATCAAAGACCTCTGGCGCGGCGCCCACAACGTAGGTTGTGTTCCAGCCGCCAGAGGGATTTCCGCCTACAAATCGATAGCCGGACTTCGTTCCTCCGGCGAGACTTTGATCGAGCAAGCAGGCTGTTTCGGCGGACT
>QIAL01000460.1:0-6458 GCA_003225535.1 Acidobacteriota bacterium
GGCGGATCTGTTGTCCATGGCGGCGCGACGCCGATGGAGCGAGCGTAGGCGATTTGCTGACCCAGATGCTGCGCAATGTGCTGAACGATGTAGAGCAGGACTCCGCGTTCGGTAATCTTTCCTCCGTTCCAGTCCAGAGTCTTCTCCAGGTCCGACTCGGGCATAGCGCGGATAGCCCCCTTGGCGTGCGCGTAGGAAGCCTTGAGCGTGGCGATAATTTTTGCTTTGTCGGTGGTGGACTGCTCCAGGGTTTTCGTATCGACCCCCGCCGGCATCGGAGTGCCGACGAGCCTGTAAAGATTGTAGTTGGCAGCGCTGGCGTGCAAGAAAACTTCGGCAATGGTGCGAACATCCGCGGAAGGACGCCATGTGTATTTATCAGCCGGGATGGCCTCGGCAAGGCGAACGAATTCGCTCTCCTGAATCATGACTTCGGCCATGACTTCCGATCGGTATCCGGTGACCCCGGGAGTTCCGTCCCGATACGGATACACTTGGGCTGAGGCGCGAAATGCAGTTGTGGTTATCAGGATGAACCAGAGAGCGGAGAGGATTCTCAGCATGGGGCTTCCACCTTGTGGTCAGCGTTGACTGTATTCGCGAGATTATATCCCGCTACCTACAGCCCGAACTTACTCGCTGTCTCCGCGCTCGATGACTTCTCCCAACACGAGTCTCTGTGTTGGTGGCGTAAAGACGTGACGTCCCAACGACTTTAGGCTGGTGTTCACCCTCGCATCCCCGCAAACGCCTGTTTCGCTGCCGCAATCGTGCGCTGCACATCTTCCTCTGAATGCGTGGCTCCCAGAAACGCAGCTTCATACTGCGACGGAGGCAAATACACTCCCGCATCCAACACCGCGTGGAAGAATTTCCCAAACGCTTCCGTGTTCGACTTCGACGCCGAATCCCAATCCGTCACCGGCCCTTTCTGGAAGAACCACGTAAACATCGATCCCACACGGTTCGCGCACAGCGACACTCCGGCGTCTCTCGCGGCCGCCATCACGCCATCGACTAACTCTCCGCTGAGCTTGTCGATCTTCGGATAAATGTCGTCCTTGCGATCGCGCAACTGCTTGAGCATCGCGCATCCCGCAGCCATCGCCAGCGGATTCCCCGACAGCGTCCCCGCCTGATACATCGGCCCCAGCGGCGCCACGAGATCCATGATCTCCTTCGACCCGCCGTAGGCCCCCACGGGCAATCCGCCGCCGATGATTTTCCCCATCGTCGTCAGATCGGGCTTGATGTTGTACAACTCCTGCGCCCCGCCGAACGCCACGCGAAACCCGGTCATCACCTCGTCAAAGATGAGCACAGAGTGTTCGCGCTGCGTGATCAACCGCAGCCCCACCAGGTAATCATCCGCCGCAGGCACGCATCCCATGTTGCCAACGACCGGCTCAACGATTACGCACGCGATCTGATGTTTGAATTTTTGAAAAGCGTACTCAACCGAAGGCAGATTGTTGAACGGCAGCGCCAGCGTGAACATCGTGAATTCTTCTGGAACGCCCGCCGATCCCGGGATCCCGAGCGTCGCCACGCCCGATCCCGCCTTTACCAGCAGTGCATCCGCATGCCCGTGATAGCAGCCTTCAAACTTCACAATGTACTTGCGTTTTGTGTAAGCACGCGCCAGCCGGATCGCCGACATCGTCGCTTCGGTCCCCGAACTCACGAAGCGCAGCTTCTGCATGTTCGGAAACGCGCCCAGCACCAACTCCGCCAGATCCGCCTCCGATGGCGTCGAGGCTCCGAAGCTGGTCCCGTTGCAGGCCGCGCCCACGATCGCATCGAGAACGTTTGCCTCCGCGTGCCCGAGGATCAGCGGTCCCCATGACCCGATATAGTCGATGTACTCGTTCTCGTCCGCGTCCCAGATGTGCGAGCCCTTGCCTCGGACGATAAACGGCGGATCTCCGCCCACCGATCGAAACGCCCGCACCGGCGAATTCACTCCCCCCGGGATCATGCTTTCTGCCCGCTGTTGCAGGCGCCGTGATTGTTCAGTTTTGCGCAAGGTTGTGGACGGCATCAATTCCTCTCGACACGGAGAAAACAGATGTCAAAGTCTCGGACGCAAACGACTAATATAGCAGCGCCCCCAGCACCGAATTCACCAGATATTCATCATTTCGCAATCCGTTTGCAACATCTCGCCAGTACAGTAAAGTCATCAAGATGCCCTTCTAACCGGGAGGGTTTGGGGGACAGTCTCGGGGGCTCCGGACTGTCCTTTTTGCTTTTTTGGTTGTGTATGACGGGATTCGTGTTGTGAAGGTTTATGTGGGGACGGCCGCCCTCGGCCGTCCGCGGCGCGCAAGCGCCGCAGGTTTTGCCGGGTTCACTCCACATATTAACCACAATTAACTCTCCATCGTATAATCCCGTGAATGATCACCGTCTCCAAGGAGGACTATCTCAAGTCCATCCTCGAAGCCGAGACCGAAGGCGAAGCTGTCATCTCCGCACGCCTCGCTCATCTCCTCAAAGTCTCGCCGCCCGCGGTGACCATGGCCCTCCGCCGCCTCAAGAAAGACGGCCTAGTCCGCGTCGGCGCGAAAGGTGAGGTCAGCCTCACCGCCGCCGGACGCAAAATCGCCCGCAAGCTCACGCTCCGCCATCACCTCATCGAGCGGATGCTCTCAGAAATGTTCGGCATGGAATGGTGGAAGGTTCACGACGAGGCCGAGCGCCTCGAGCACGCCGTCTCGCCCGATTTCGAAGCCAAGCTTCTGGCGAAATTAGGCTCTTCCGGCGCTTGCCCGCACGGGAATCTCAGCGAGGTGGAAAGCTCCGCCAGCCGCCGTCGCCGCGGATTAGTCCTGCTATCCGAGGCGGAGGTCGATACGAATTACACGGTCAGCGGAATCTATGAACGCGATCGCGGCTTGCTCGAATTCCTTGAGCACCGCGGCATCCGGCCCGGCGCCAAGCTGCGGGTCCTGGCGCGCAACTACGATCAGACGCTTACACTCTCCACCCCCGCCGGCACCGTTTCTCTGGGCCCCGCGGCGTCCAACCGAGTGTGGCTCTCGACGACCGCCCGGACCAAAAACTGAGTTCGCATATCGCCGACCCGACACACTGAAACACAGAGCTATACCCAGACTGTACCCAAACCTGCAGCGCAGCCATCTGTAATGCTTGTCATTTCGAACGGCGTTTCACCGCGAGGAATCTGCTGTCGCATGCGCCACCAACGCTGTCGGCATAGCGCATATTTCCCCTTCGGTCGGAATGACAAAACGGATTTATTTGCGAACATATTTTCCGAGATCAGAATCTTTCCTTAAGCTAATTGCCGATGCTGCGTGACAGACTCGATCCTGATCGATAATCTTTCCCCGTGGCGCAACTGGAGAATTTTCGCCTCAAAGTCTTCCGCTCGGTCGCTGAACACCTGAATTTCCGCAAAGCCTCCGAACATCTATTCCTCACACAGCCTGCCGTTACGCTCCAGATCAAAGCGCTCGAAAACGATCTTGGAGTGCGCCTGTTCGATCGCTCGGCCAATCGAGTCGCGCTCACTGCCCAGGGATCGGTCCTCCTGCGGTATGCCAGAAAGATTTCAGCGCTCGCGGCGCAAGCGGAACATGAACTCGGCGCGGAAGGCGGACAATTCTCCGGAGAACTCTCCCTGGGCGTCTCCACGACCATCGCGCAATATGTCTTGCCGCGGCTGATCGGTGCTTTCCTCGACGAACATCCGCGCGTGCAACTCGGGCTGCGTAGCGGAAACACCGAACAGGTAGTTCAATTGGTCCTCGACGGCAACGTGGCTATCGGACTCATCGAAGGCCCAGCCCGCGAGCGCGGAGTTCACACTGAGCCTTTCATGCGCGACGAACTCGTGCTGATCGTGCCGCCGAATTCCGATCCGGCCCACTTCTCGGCACAGCAGCTTCTGGCCTCGAGCCTATTGATGCGCGAACAGGGCTCTGGCTCCCGCCACGTCGTCGAAGCAGCGCTCGAGAAGTCCAGACTGAAGCTGAAGTCGTTCAAGAGTGTGATGGATCTCGACTCCACCGAAGCCATCAAGTCCGCCGTCGAAGCGGGGCTCGGCGTCGGTTTCGTCTCGCGCTGGGCGATCTCGAAGGAGTTGGAACTAGGCGCGCTCAGAGTTGCGCAAGTCCGCGGACTGACCATGGCCCGCCACTTCTCGCTCGTCACGCGCACGGGCCCCACACAGCAAGGCCTGACGGAAGCTTTTCGCCTGTTCGCGCTCACCCGCGGCAAACTGCAATCAAACTCAGGAAAGCCGCGTCGGCTGCGCCCTTCCACCCGATAAGCGAAACTTATTACCAATTGAAACTACTGCTTGGACTGGCTGCCGCTTCCCGAGTCACACTCAGCAAGTGAATAAGGGACTGTTCTTCGTCGGCCTGATTCTCGCCGCCAGCGGCCTGATCTCCCCACCGTTCGCCCTGTTGGGAGGCTTGTTGTACGGGCTGGTCCTGACGCACCCGTTCAACGTGCAGAGCAAAAGCCTTGCAAAATTCCTTCTGCAGGCATCCGTCGTGGGACTCGGCTTCGGCATGAACCTGCATGAGGTGGTCCACGCCGGCCGCTCCGGATTTCTCTACACGGCAGTCAGCATCACGGCAGTCATGCTGCTCGGCCTCGCGCTCGGCTATCTGATCCGCGTGGGCAAGAAATCGTCGTTCCTGATCGCCGCTGGCACTGCGATCTGCGGAGGCAGCGCCATCGCCGCCGTCGGCCCCATTGCCGATGCCAACGAGGAAGAGATGGCCGTCTCGTTGGGAGCAGTCTTCATCCTCAACTCAATTGCGCTCTTCCTCTTCCCCGCGATCGGCTTCGCGCTGCACATGAGCCAAACGCAATTCGGCCTCTGGTCCGCGCTCGCGATTCATGACACCAGTTCCGTTGTGGGCGCCACCGCGCGCTACGGTGCTGCCGCGCTCGCCATTGGTACAACGGTCAAACTCGCGCGCGCTCTGTGGATCGTCCCTCTCTCGATCGCAACCGCTGTTGCCCTCAAGAGCAAAGCCAAAGTCCAGTGGCCGTGGTTCATTCTGCTGTTCTGCATCGCGGCCCTGTTGAACACGATGCTCCCGGTGATGAATCCGGCATTCTCCGCGCTTAGCCACATAGGCCGCATCGGACTGACCGTCACCCTCTTCCTGATCGGCACTGGCCTCAACCAACAAACGTTGAAAAAAGTAGGCATCCGCCCGCTGCTCCAAGGCCTGACGCTCTGGATCATCGTCGGCAGCGCCACGCTCGCGCTGATTCTCCTGAACTGGATTCACATCTAGGAAGAGAAGTCCAGCGCACCGTTGAACACGCTTGTGTAGGGGCGGACGCCTTCGTCCGCCCCGCCGAGCGAAGCGAGGCGTGCAGGCGTCGTCGATCACCTCGTGACCCGCCACGCTATCAGCACCCTGCATTGCGCGCTTTGCGCGCAACCCCGGACGAGGCGTCCGGGGCTACACGTTTCGGGTTCTCTCGGACAATGATAGTTAACTGTAGTTAACTATTCTTGGTGTATACTCGTTAACATCTGCTATCTGGGACAATGCCCGTAAATTCATGAGCAGCGACGACCGATTCACTGGAGCCGCCGAGTCTTCGCCGTTAGACACCGTGGCAGCCGACGCTGTCACGGCCACCGGACATCGTTCTCTGGAAAATGTCCACGGTTCCATCGAGGTTCCCCATCATCAGGCCGGCTTCTGGCAGCAGTGGAAAGCCTTCGTCGGCCCAGCCATCCTGGTCAGCGTCGGATACATGGATCCGGGTAACTGGGGAACCGATCTGCAAGGCGGGGCGCAATTCAAATACGGATTGCTCTGGGTCGTCGGTCTCGCCAGCCTCATGGCCATCTTCATGCAGGTGATCTCTGCGCGCCTCGGCGTCGTTACCGGAAAAGATCTCGCCCAATGCTGCCGCGACTGGGCCCCGCGCTGGACGCGCTGGCCCAACTGGCTGATGAGCGAAATCGCCATCGGCGCCTGTGATCTGGCCGAAGTCCTCGGCAGCGCCGTCGCGCTTAATCTCCTGTTCCACATCCCTCTGCTCTGGGCAGTCATCATTACCGGCCTCGACGTACTTCTTCTTCTGGCCCTGCAGCGTTTCGGCATGCGCACCATCGAGGCAGTGGTGTTGTTACTGGTTGCGACGATTGGCGCCTGCTACTTCATCGAGATCTTCGTTCTGCCGCAAACACAACCCCGCTTCCTCGAACTCGGCCATGCCTTTCTGAATCCCCGTCTCCGCCAGGCCGGCATGCTCTACGTCGCAATCGGGATCATTGGCGCGACCGTGATGCCCCACAACCTCTATCTTCACTCCGCGCTCGTCCAAAGCCGCCGCCTGCAGAAAGACGACTCGTCTATCCGGCGCGCCCTGCAGTTTAATACCCTCGACTCCACCGTTGCGTTGACGGTGGCCTTCTTCGTCAATGCGGCCATCCTGGTTCTCGCTGCGAC
>QIAL01000460.1:6467-8051 GCA_003225535.1 Acidobacteriota bacterium
CCGCGTCGCCTACCTGACGCTCGCCCCTCTGCTCGGAGCAACCGCCGCCAGCACACTTTTCGCCGTTGCCCTATTGGCCGCCGGGCAGAGCAGCACCATCACCGGCACCCTGGCCGGCCAGGTTGTCATGGAAGGTTTCATGCACTGGCGGATCAAACCCTGGGTGCGCCGGCTCATCACGCGGACCTTGGCGATTCTCCCTGCGGTCCTGATCATTGGTCTGCGTGGCGACAACAGCGTCACCGATTTGCTCACTTTGAGCCAGGTCGTACTCGCTCTCCAGCTTCCCTTCGCCATGTTCCCGCTGCTTCACTTCACCAGTTCCCAAAAGCGGATGGGTAGATGGAAGAACGGATTCTTCCTGCTGGCGGCCGGATGGGCCAGTGCTATCCTGATCAGTTTCATGGACATCTATGGGCTGCCCGACTCGCTGAAAACCGCCTGGCAGCTGATCAGTGGTGGTCGATGAAGAGGGGGAACGTGCCGTTGTACACCGTTCTTCCGCTAAGACTCAGGAAAGTCAAAATCCCCGCCCTGTCGCAAAATGCGCGACAAGGACTGGGCACCCTCTGGATTACTGCCGAATAGGAAACCATGTACGACAAAATCCTCGTCACTCTCGATGGCACTCCGACCGACCGGGCCATCATTGAACACGTAAAAAATCTGGCTAAGCTCGCCCACAGCCGCCTGGTGCTGCTCCATGTCGCCGACGGATGGGCCGCCAGAACCTATGGTCCTGACGCGGTCAGTCAGGAAATTGTCGACGACACCGCCTATCTCCGCAAAGTGCAATCCGAGTTGCAGGCCGCTGACATTCCCACTGAGGCCGAACTCGCCTATGGGGAACCAGCGGACCAGATCATCAAATGGGTCGAGAACAAAGGTTGCGACCTGGTCGCGATGAGCACCCACGGGCATCGCTTTCTGGGCGACCTCTTCCTGGGCACCACGGCAACCCGCGTCCAGCACCGCATCAGCGTCCCCGTCCTGCTCCTTCGCGCCCGCTGAACAAGGCAGGGCGACTGACGGTTTTAATACCAAGCGGATTCACTTTCGTTCCACGAGCGTATATCCTAGTGATAGGGGATACGGGGTACTTCCTCCAGCCATTCCGCGGAACACGTTTTTGAACTAGACGCCGGTGTAGATTGCGCAAAGGATTTTACGGTGAAAGCAAAACCTGCCAAATCCGCGCTACTATCCACTCTTTCCCCGACTGCGTCCCTCGTGGTCCGCTACATTCTCGGAATCTTTGCCGGTGCGGGTTCACTGCTGCTGAGGGATTTCCTCAGCCCATTCCTGGGTGAACGCAATCCGTATCACACCGCATGGTTGGCTGTAGTTTTCTCGGCCTGGTATTGCGGCCTGGGGCCTTCCATCGTAACGGCCATCATTGGGGCTGCTGGAGTCTGGTACTGGTTTCTTCCCCCGATTCATCAACTCAATGGAAAGGCCGTACCGGAGATTTCCGGACTCATCGGTTTCTTAGTCTTCTCGGCAGTGATTATTTCTCTCGGCGAGTCGACACGCCGAAGCATCGCCAAGCGAGAGCAGGCCGAGCAAGATCTGCTGCGGGCCCAG
>QIAL01000927.1 GCA_003225535.1 Acidobacteriota bacterium
CCAGGAACGTTGTCGAGGTTGAGTGCGTGTCGAACTTTCCAGGCAATGATGTGGTCGGCGCAGGAGCTATCACCGCTGACGCCGATTCCGCCAACAATGTTGCCTGCGGTATCGTAGAGCGCGAGTCCGCCACCGAAGACATTGATGCCACCGATCTTTTTACCAACCATAGGATCAGTGGATTTGCCGTAATCTTCGGAAGCTCCCCCGTAGGCGACGGAGGTATCGACAGGATTGCTTTCCTGCAGGCCAAACAGTGAGCCGCCCGGCTGCACGGCCGAGTAAAGGTTTGCGGTGGAAAGCGCCAGTCCTTTGAGACTGAATGCGTTGGCGGTGTTGGCTTTTTGGGCGGAGATGACGCGGCTGCCGGGCCACTGATCGCCGCGTTGGTTGCCCGAGAAGGCAACGGCGGTAACGACGCCATCGCGATTGACAATGGTTGCCCACATATTGAGGCCGAACCCGCCATTGTTTCCGCCGGTCACGACGTTCTTAAGGGCAGCTTGCAGCCGGCTGTGGGAGGGCAGGCCTTTGTTGTCGTCGGCACGCAAGGATGTCGCGGCGAAGGTCACCAGAGCGGCGACGGTGAAGAGTTTAAGCAGGGAAATGTGATTTTGCATGAGTACTCCTTCTGTTTGGTTTGCCTAATGAGTTTGCGCGACAACTTCGAACGCTGCCGCGGCTCAAAGAGCAAAGGGCGAACGCGAGGAAAAAACAAGGTTAAAGGTTAAAGGCCGGATGGAAGGAAGAGCCCGTTCGACATTGGCCTTTCGCCAGGCAGCAGAGGAATACTTGACAGAGGACATCAAGAGCAAGAGCACCGGGCGGATTAGCGGCTGATACTTCGACTTTGATGTTTGGGCTCGCAGGGAGCATTCTATGCACGTGGGCACCTATTCTGAATCGCCGAGCGACCGGCTCTGGAAAGAATACAGCTCGGTCTTCACCAGTTTCGACGATCTGACTCTGGCGCGCTGGATGTGCCAAACGCTCGGCCAATTTTCGGGCCGAAGCTGGCGGCTGTCCCACCCGCTCATTGGCGCCTATCGCCTCGCAGCTCAACTCGGCCACGACCGCCAGATCTGGTTCAAGCGCATGGCCACTCCGCCCGCGGATTACCTCGAAGCGAGAGACCGCGGTTGCATTCGAAGATCTGCCTGAATCGTTACAGGCGCCAATCCAAACCTGGGCCGAACTCTATGGACCGATCCATAAAGTTGCGCATTGGACCGATGCCGAACGCAAACAAGCGGGCAATTACGATGGCAAATTCGAGGAGGCGGCGCAAAAAGCCGAGCGCCTTCTGGCCCAGGCCGCGACCCAGATCGTTCCCAAACTGCTGGAGGAATATTGCGCCATCGTCTGGGAAGATCAGGATGAATGCCTGGAGGTCCGGCCCGAAGACATTGACCTCACCTGATGGGGCGCAAGGCGCGAAAATTCCTGCGCTGGCTCCTCGGGATCCTTGCGTTGCTGGTCCTGCTGATCGTCGCGGCGATCATTTTCAAGAATCCGCTTCTCAAGACCGTCACCTCCTGGAACATCAGGCGCAACACCGGCCTGCCAACGCAAATCAGCGCCGTTGATTTGGACCTGGCCAACTCGCGCCTGCGAATTACCGGATTCCGCATTTATAATGCGCCTGCTTTCGGCGGTTCCGTTTTGGTGGATATTCCGGAAGTCTATTTCGCACTCGATTCGCAGGATGCCAGCCGCGGCAAACTCCATTTCAAGGAGGTGCGCTTCGTGCTGGCCGAAGCCAACGTCGTCCAAGGCACCAAAGGCCTCACGAATCTGGAGGACCTTAAGCAGCGGCTGGAGAAAAAAAACGAAAAGGTCGGCCATCCCCATACCAATGCATTGGAATTTGCCGGAATCGACAAACTCGTGGTGAGCCTCGGCAAGGTCAACTTCGTCGATCTGCAACAGCCGCAGAACAGCACGCAGCTCGACCTCGGAGTGAAAGAGGAAGTTGTTCGCAATCTTAAAACAAGCGAGGAGCTCGAAAACTGGGCCACGGCGCTGCTGCTTCGGGTCATGATTCAGCAATCGTTGACGGGCGCAGCCGAACAATCAAAAACGCGGACCCTGGAGAAGTTGCTCAAACAATTGAAATAGTTCTGGCGATTCTGCGTAACCGCGAATCCACGCGAACAAACGCGAATCGAAACCGGCGTTCCGACGCTCAAACACTCCATTGATCAGAGCCTCTGAAGGGAGAGGTGCGCCATGCTGGGAAAGCCACCGAGGAATCAAGCTTTATTCGTGTTCATTTGGCGTCCATTAGTAGCGGTTTTCTTCGGAGCGGTTGTGAATAACTTGTGGATAATCTGCAGGTTGTGCACAGACGTAAATTGCTCATTTCCCGCAAACTTCCGCTTGCACACGACTCGCACAGCGCTAGGGTACGCTACGTATGGAGCCGAGACGTTCCAGAGACGGCGAGGACACGAACGAACCGCGCGATATCCGGCGGAATCTTGTGCGACGTGCAGCAGAACTGGCCATGATTCACGGTCGCGATGCTCACGAACCCACCCGGGAAGATGTCCAGCAGGCCAAACGCGAAGTGAAGCCACTCAAACTTCGCGGGGAAATTATTGTCTGACCGACCGCCCGTTCGCTCATTAGACACAGCGCTTCCTGCCACGCTTGCCACGTGTTTGACGTGGAACCTGAATTTTATACCTAAATGTCGGCCAGCGGGTGTGTCCCCACCCGCAGCAACTCGCGAACGGCGATGCTATTCCAAACCTTCCGGGGGCCTGGTGTTAAAAGGACATTGCTGCGGGGGTCCTTCCGGAAGGGCACCAACACGCTCGCTCCG
>QIAL01000928.1 GCA_003225535.1 Acidobacteriota bacterium
CAGCGGCAACTGCGGCTGATCGACACGCTGGAGCAGAAGGCCGCCGATCCCGCCGCCCTGGCCGACCTGTTCTCGCTCGACCACCTCACCACCCGGATGCGGCGGCACGCGGAAAGCCTCGCCATTTTGTCCGGCGCGGCGCCCGGCCGCTCCTGGCGCGAGCCGGTGGCGGTGATCGATGTCATCCGGGCGGCGATCGCCGAGGTGGAGGACTACAAGCGGGTCTCGGTGCTCACCGCCGCCGAGGACGCGGTGCTGGGCCCGGCCGTCTCCGACATGATCCACCTGCTGGCCGAGCTGATCGAGAACGCGACCTTGTACTCCCCGTCGGGGACCCAGGTGGAGATCAGGGCCGGCCGGGTGGCCAACGGGTTCGCGGTCGAGATCGACGACCGCGGCCTCGGCATCGAGCCCGACCAGTTGCGCGAAATCAACCAGCAGCTTGCCAGCCCGCCCGACTTCGACCTCGCCGACGCCGACCGGCTGGGCCTGTTCGTCGGGGCCAAGCTCGCCGCCAAGCACGGCGTGCGGGTCTCGCTGCGCCCCTCGCCCTATGGCGGGACATCGGCCATCGCACTGCTGCCGAACAGCATCGTGGCGCCCGGCGTGTTCTCGCAGGCCGGCCTGCGGCCCGACGGCGAACCGCGGCCGGGCGGCCGCCTCGCGGTGCCCAGGCCGGCCCGGCTGGACCTGGCCGGCGCGGCCGCGCTGGCGCTCACCGGGCGGCGCGCGGCGGAGCTACCGCAGCCGGGCGCCGGGCCCGTGACGGCCCCGGCCCCCCTGCCCGCCGCGCCGGAGCGGGCCGAGCCCGCCGCGGCGGCGCCGGGCACCGCGGAAGGCGCCGCGGCCGTGGCCGCCGGCGGCACGCATGCCGGCCTGCCGCGGCGCACCCGCCAGGCAAGCCTGTCGCCGCACCTGCGGGATCCGGTACCGGGGGCCGGCCAGCCGGGCGGCACCGCGCCGGGCCCGCCGGTCGCCCGCACCCCGGAACGGGCCCGCGACCTGGCGGCTTCGGTGCAAAGCGCGTGGCAGCGCAGCCGGGAGGCCGAGCCGGAGGATCCCCCGGCGCACGGCTCGCCAGCCGGTGCCGGTGCGGGCGAGGAGCCGCCGGCCGGTCCGCTGCCGGCCCGCAACCCGGCCGCGGACCGGGACCAGCCGAAGACGCACTACCGCGAGGAGGCCCCATGAGTGAGCAGAGCACCGCCAGCCCGGAGCGGGACCTCGGCTGGCTCCTCGACGACCTTGCCGCCCGTGTCGAGCAGTTCCGGCAGGCGGTGATCCTGTCCAGGGACGGGCTGGTCATCGCCGCCTCCAAGGACCTGAGCCGGGAGGACGCGGAGCACATGGCCGCCCTGGCCGCCGGCCTGCAGAGCCTGGCCAGGGGCGCGGGCGAGCACTACGGGGTGGGTGCCGTACGGCAGTGCGTCATCGAACTGGAACAGGCGCTGCTGTTCGTCACCTCCGCCGGGCACGGCAGTTGCCTCGCGGTGCTCTGCCCCCCGGACGCCGACGCCGGGCTGGTCGCCTACGAGATGGCGATGCTGGTGAAACGGGCCGGCCCGCACCTGGCGGCACGGCCCAGGTTCCGGACCATCCACAGCCCGGCGGGCTGACCGGGCCATGGGTGTGGGCGACGACAAGTGGGTGGACCGGGAATCCGGCCCGGTCGTCCGCCCCTACGCGCTGACCGGCGGCCGTACCGAGCCGGTCACCGGCGTGATGCTCGACCTGATCGCGATCGTGGTCGCCGCCCCCCGGGGCGGTGACGACCGGACCGGCGTCGCGACGTGGCATCGGATACCGGGCTGCCGCTCGGCGTGGTCCGGGTGCTGCTCGCCGACCTCGTGGCTCAGGGCAGGATCACGGTGATGCGGCAGCAGCATGGTGACCGGCCAAGCGCCGACCTGCTCGAGGAGGTGCTGCATGGCCTCCGCGCCCTCTGAGAGCACCACCGGGGTGCCGCTGGCCATCTTCAAGATCATCATTGCGGGCGGGTTCGGCGCCGGAAAGACGACCCTGGTCGGCGCGATCAGCGAGGTCCGGCCGCTGTGCACCGAGGAGGTGCTGACCACGGCCAGCACCGGCTTCGATGACCTGGCCGGGGTGGAGGACAAGCGGGCCACCACCGTGGCGATGGACTTCGGCCGGATCACCTTCGGCAGCCACCTGCTGCTCTACCTGTTCGGGACGCCGGGCCAGGATCGCTTCTGGTTCATGTGGGACGAACTGTCCTACGGGGCGCTCGGCGCCGTGGTCCTGGCCGACACCCGCAGGCTCGCCGACTGCTTCCCGTCCGTGGACTACTTCGAAAAACGCCGGGTGCCGTTCGTGGTCGCGATCAACTGCTTCGACGGAGCCGCGGCGCACAACACCGAGGACGTGCGCATCGCACTCGATCTCGACCCGCAGGTGCCGGCCGTCCTCTGCGACGCCCGGCGGCCCGAGTCGGTGAAACGGGTGCTGATCAGCCTGGTCGAGCACGTTCTCGCCAGCGGGCTCGCCAGTGGCACCGGGCCGGGGCGCCGGATCCGGTTAGCCCGGAGCCTCGCCAGTATCACCGGCGGCTGACCCAAGCCCGCGACCGACCGTCCCAGACCGCAACCTGTGCAGGAGAGCCCCGGCTCAGTATCACCGGCGGCCGACCGCGCCGGCGCCGGCTGGCGCGCCTTTGGCTGGATGCCCCGGTGGGTACGCTGCTCCGGGGAATTGCGAAATGGCGTGGAGGATGCCCATGTCGGCGGTGGCGGGAAATGCCGGGATCAGCATCGGCACGCTGGTGATGCGGCGCTGGCAGGAAATTGACCCGCTGCTCCCCGAGCCGGGGCCGCTGCCGCCCGGCTGCGGCACCGAGTTCACCATCGCCGGCGCGGCCGGTGAGCCGGCCGCCGCGGCAACCTGTGAGCACTGCGAGGCGGCACCCGGATCGCTGGACACCGCGTGGGGCACCGCGCGCCGGTTCCAGCTTGCCC
>QIAL01000461.1 GCA_003225535.1 Acidobacteriota bacterium
CTGCACAGGTTGAGAGCGCCGGGGTGGCAGCAGAGTTGCAAGACTCGCACGATGTAATTGCAAAGCGTCGGCGGTGGATTCTGCAGATTGCTGCTGCCATTGTCGTCCCCGTGGTGATTCTCGTGATGGTCGAAGCTGGCCTGAGGGGGGCTGGTGTCGGCTTCAGTACCAGTCTTTTGGTGCCTTGCACGGTGAAGGGAAGTCCTGCCTCGTGTTACAACCTGTTTTTTGCCACTCCATATTTTCCGGCGGGAATGGTGCAGACTCCGCGACTGTACTCCATTCCAGCGACAAAGCCTCAGGGCACATACCGGATTTTCGTGCTGGGAGAGTCGGCGGCGATGGGAGATCCCGACAGCGCGTACGGGTTCAGCCGATATCTGGAAGTCATGCTGCGGGAGCGATTTCCCTCGATGAAATTCGAGGTAGTCAATACCGGCAGCGTCGCGATCAATTCGCACGTGGTGTTGCGCATCGCCGAGGGCTTGGCCGATCAGAAGCCGGACCTGTTCATCATTTATTCGGGGAACAACGAGGTGGTGGGGCCGTATGGTCCGGGCACGATGCTGACATCGGGGGGCATGAGTATGCCCGTGGTCCGGAGCAGCATTTTCTTCCGCTCGACTCGCATTGGCCAGTTGTTGACCAGCCTTGGAACGAAGAAGCGGGAGTGGCACGGCATGGAGATGTTTCTCGATCAGCAGGTGCCGGCTGACTCGCCGCTGATGCAACAGGCTTACTCAAATTACGAGGAGAATCTGCGGGATACGATCAGGGTGGCTCAGGCCGCAGGCGCGAAGGTTATCGTCTCGACCGTCGCTACGAATTTGAAGGACTGTGCTCCGTTTGCTTCGCTGCGTCGCAAGAATCTGAGCCCGGATGATCTGAAGAAATGGTCGGCGCTGGTGCAGCAGGGAATTGACCTCGATGCGGCGAATTCACCGGCTGAGGCGCTGAAGCAGTATCAGGAGGCGGCCGTCATCGATGACGGATACGCCGAACTTGAGTTCCGCCTAGCACGCGTCACGTGGAGGCTGGGAGATTACAAAGTCGCGCGGGAGCATTTCTTGCGGGCGCGGGATCTCGATACTCTCCGTTTTCGCGCTGACAGTATCGTCAACGAGATCAACCGCTCGGTCGCGGCTTCATCCAGAGTAGCGCTAGTGGATGCGGAGAAAACTCTTTCGGACGCGGCACCAGACGGGATTGTTGGCACCGATCTGATCTATGAACATGTGCACATGACGCCGGAAGGAAACTACCTGCTGGCGCGGGCGATCTTCGCACAGATTGCACCTGCGCTTCCACAGGGAACCGAGGCGTCTGAACCGCTGTCAGAAGCTGAGTGTGAACGATTGCTGGCGCTCACTGGATATGATCGCTGGCGGCTTGCCAACGAGATGTTCGGCCGGTTGCAGAAGGCGCCTTTCACGAATCAGTTGAATCACTCGGAACAACTCTTCCACTTCGCCTGGGGCGCCGAGCCTCCGAACGAGAATCCCAACGACACGGTGGCGCAATATCAGTGGGCGATCGCACAACATCCGGATGATCCGATGCTCCATCTAAGGTTCGGCGGTTTCCTGTTTCCCTACAATCGCAACGCCGCAGCGGAGCAGATGCGGATGGCCCAGCCTTGGGATGGGTACCCGATGTTTCTGCCTGACGGAACACTGATTCAGTAGCTGAGCGCTGAGGTCAGACCAGCTCGGCGGCGCTGGTGGATGGCCGAAGTCGGTTGCCCTCACATTTCAAGCCAGGGCAGGATGCCGGATTTACATGTTCAAGGCTGCCAACAGGAAGACTAGCGGGGCAGTTCCAATTGATGCAGATTTCATTCATGGAGTGGGCGGCCAGGTCGTCTTTGTCCGTGCGCATCGACGGGTGCTTGGGCATCGGGCGTCCGGGCGCGGTCGGTGGGATTGGCATTGGGGCCTCCAGAGACCAGGCCCGGCCAAGGGGCGGCGATGTTGCGGGCTTCGACGCACTCGATGACCAGGGTGACGGCGGACCAGCAGAGGCTAAAGCTTGCCGGAACTATTCTGGTGAGCTTGCGGGTTAGTGCTGCGGGAGCCTGAGGGGGCTTTCGATGCAGACAGGTCGCTGCCGAATGCAGTGACGCTAACGATACAGACTGCAATGCTCCAGATTGCGAAAAACAGCAAACCGGCATCGGCGAAGAAGGAATCGCTCATCATGATGCAGGATCCTCCGCGTCGCGAGGCTGCTGCATGGGGCAACCTCGCGACCTCGTGACGAATTCTCGGTCTCTGACGGGGAAGTTAGCGATGGGTTACTGCTCGGGAGGAGCAGGCGCTTCCTGATTCATGTGTTTCTGCATGCGCGCTTCGTGATTGGCCTCCATCTGCTTGAGCTGGGTTTTCTGGTCCGCAGTCAGCAGTTGGTACAGTTCGTTGTGAATGCGAGTCTGCTGTACGGTGATGGCAGCCTGAATCTGGGCTTTCTGCGCGGCAAGCGCTGCAACCTTCGCCTGATCGAAGTTGCCCTCGACGAACTCGCGAAGCTGCATGTCGATCTGGTGCTCCTGCTGGTGAAGGGGCTTCATGGTCGGGTGCTCTTTCTCCAGGAGGGCCTTCATCTGGGTCTTCTGGTCATCGGTGAGATTGAGCTTCGCGGCCATAAAGTGTAGATGGCCTTCCATGCCCATTCCCATACCGTGTCCGTGCATCGGGTGCGACGGAGCAGCGTCCTCGGTCGTCTGTGACTTTGCCACGACTGAGCCAAGCAGAACCGCCAGGAAGGCGGCCAAGAAGCGGAAACGAATTGATTTCATGAGTAACTCCTCTTCGTCCGGGTATCCGGGACATTGCGTACTCTGATAGAAACACGGCTGGGCCGAGAAAAGCGGTAAAAAGTCGGTCAACCGGAGTAAAGTTTTGTAATAGCGTACCTGGTTGGAACCGGGTCGGTTCGACGATTAAAGGCATGGCCCAGGAGGCCCACGCAACAGCCAGCAAGTTGCTGGCGTTACGTCGAGCAAAGCCGGGTGCGGTTGACAATTCTTTACCACTGTCCAGGGATTGCGGGTGCACAATTAATTGCAATGGATCGCATTCTTGTTATCGATGATGACGTCGAACTCTGCCACCTTGTCGGGGAATATCTGCGCGCCGAGGGATTCGCCACCGAGTGCGTGCACGACGGCGAAAGTGGACTGAAAAAAGCTACGGCGGGAGAGTACTTGCTGGCGGTGCTTGACGTGATGCTGCCGGGGATCAATGGATTTGAAGTGCTGCGCAGGATCCGGGCAACGTCCCGATTGCCCGTGCTGCTGCTGACGGCGCGTGGAGAAGATGTTGACCGGATTGTCGGGCTGGAGATCGGGGCCGACGACTATCTGCCGAAGCCGTTTAATCCGCGGGAGCTGGTGGCACGCATTCGAGCTGTGCTGCGGAGGACGCGAGGCGATGGCGGGGCGCCCGCCGCTCCTGAAACGGTGACTGTCGGTGATGTAGAGCTGGATCCAGCGACTCGCACGGTTCGTATGGAAGGAAAACCGATTGATCTGACATCGGTGGAGTTCAATCTTCTGGAAGTATTATTGCGCGAGGCAGGTCGCGTGGTGCCGCGCGAAAGGCTAGTGAATGCCGTGCTGAGCCGCAAGTTCTCACCGTTTGACCGGAGCATCGACATGCACGTCAGCAAGGTCCGCAAGAAACTGGGTGACACGGAGAACGACGAGCACATAAAAACTGTACGCGGGGTGGGATATATTTTTGCGCGGCCGCGGGAGAAGGCGAAGGTCTAGGCAAGGTGGACTTCAGACCTCAGACCTCAGACCTTAGAATCGGTGCTCTTAGAGATTGAGGTCTGAGGTCCGACGCCTGAGGTCAGGCTTGCGAGTTTATCGATGAAGAGTCTTTTCTTACGAATCTTTCTATCGTTCTGGGTCGCGCAGGCGCTATTCGTGGTGCTGGCGATCCTGGTGACGATTGTGTTTCGGCCTCGTAATTCCACTTGGGAAGCTTTGCGGACGACCGTTCTGAACGATGCGGTGAGTACGTACGAAGAGGCTGGGAAGGACGGGCTCGGCAATTACCTGGAGACTCTCGACCACACGCAGCACGTGCGGGCCTATCTTTTTGACGAGAAGGGGAACGAACTTTCGAATCGTCCGGCGCCGGACTGGGCGATGCGGGTTGCGTCTGGAGGCCCGCGCAGTCCACATGACGGGTTTCTGTTTCCCGCACCGCCGGTGCAGCGAGACTCAAGAGCGTCGTCGGACGGCAAGCATCGCTACACCGTTGTGCTGGGGCTTCCACCAGGGCCGCGGGTTTTCATTGGCCCGAGGGGAGTACCGTTCACAGGGCTGATTATTGGGGTGGTCACGTCGGGATTGGTGTGCTATCTGCTCGCATGGTTCCTGACCAAACCGATCGTACGTTTGCGAACGGCAGCGCGGCAGTTGGCGGCTGGGGATCTGACGGCCCGAACCGGCGCACCGGCAAGCATGCGGCGCGATGAGGTAGCGGGGTTAATGCGTGACTTCGACGCAATGGCGGAGCGGATTGAAACGCTGTTGAAGGCGCAATCAAGGCTGCTGAACGACATCTCGCACGAACTGCGCTCGCCGCTGGCGAGGCTGAATGTAGCGCTGGGATTGGCCCGCCAGCGGGCAAGCGTGGAAAGCGCCGACATGCTGGACCGGATCGAACTGGAAGCGAGCCGGTTGAATGAACTGATCGGGCGGATTCTTACTTTGGCACGGCTGGAAGACGGAGAGCAGATCGTGCCCCAGACTCCGGTGGCGCTGGACGAGATTGTCACCAGCGTGACCGAGGATGCGGAATTCGAGGCGCAGGCACGGCGCTGCCACGTGCGAGTATCGATTCCTGAGGGCGACTGGAAGGTGCGGGGTAATGCGTCGCTGCTACACAGCGCGGTGGAGAATGTGGTGCGGAATGCAATCCGATATACGCAAGAGGGAACATCGATTGGTGTGGAGCTGACGAGCGAAGCGAAGGCAGCAGCACATGAAGCTGTATTGCGGGTGAGCGACTCGGGACCCGGAGTTCCTCGGGAGGCTTTGGCGAAACTGTTCGAGCCCTTCTACCGGCTCGACGACGCGCGTGGGCGTCAGACCGGAGGAGTGGGGCTGGGATTGGCCATTACGGAAAGGGCAGTTCGCTTCCATGGCGGAAAAGTTGCCGCGTCCAATCGAGACGGAGGCGGGCTCGTGGTTGAGATTCGGTTGCCGATGATCTCGGCTGGAGCGGTGGACCAGAGTCAGCGTGAAGCAGTGGCAGCCGTGGAGCAGGCATAGGGGCTGATCCACGGGCAGTAATTGCATAGATCATTCGCGGCAAAAAGCGCGCTTAGGATTAGAAGCGTAAGGACTCCTTAAGAGCTTGGTGCGCTCCGCGGCATCAATCTGGAAGTGAACGGGCAACTCTTGCGGCCTCTTAGGGTTCCAACCAACCGGGCGGGGAGATTGCTCTTCCTGCGCATTCCTGATACACAAGTAGATTGAGAATTCCTGCATTTCAGACTACAAACGCCCGGACGGCGGACACCGGGTGCGTGTGCTCGCGCAAAGCTCACCTCAAAATGGAGACGAACGAGAGAATGTCGAAACGATTTTGGCTGCTCGGGTTAGCAGGACTGATTTCAGCCGGACTGCTGGTGGCTTGTGGAAGCAATTACAATTCCTCGTCGAATGGACTGGTGCTGGTGGGCAGCCAGGGGTCGTCGGTCATTCAGACGTTCAGTTTCAATCTTAATAATGGACACGTAGCGTCGGTTGCCAATTCGACCAACGACACGGGAAACCAGACGTGCGTGTTGAATGGGTTGCCTTCGTCGATGGTGGTGGATCCTGCGGGGCAATATGCGTACGTAATCATGGTTACAAGCAGCCAGTGCCAGAAC
>QIAL01000929.1 GCA_003225535.1 Acidobacteriota bacterium
CCATCGTCTGGGAGAGCAAGAACAACCCGGCGACTCCGGACCGAGTCGTCGCGATGCGGCTGTTCAACACGTCCGTCGTCGGCGTACCTGCGCTGACGGCTACTCGATCCGGGAGCGAGCTGATCCTCTCCTGGCCGACCTCTGCGACGGGATTCACCCTGGAAAGCACGGGTGCTCTGCCCGCGTCGAGTTGGACGACGGTCGGTGGCGTGGTCAATAACTCGGTCACGAACACGATCGGTCCCGGCAACAAGTTCTATCGCCTCCGCAAATAAGTGTTCGAAGCCGGGCGTTCCCGATTCACGCCGGCCTGCGTCGCAGTTGGTTCTGCTCGCGTTGTTTGAGGAATAAAGTCTTGCCCTGCAAAGCTGAAACTGGTAGTTCTCCCTCCTATCTGAACCGATAGCTGAAGCAATTCTTCATTCCCGGAACCCCTATGAAAAAATTCGTCCCTCTTTTCGCGCTGACAGCGGTTATCGCCTGCCTCACAACCGCTCGCGCCGCAATCATCACCGTCAACACCGAAGACAATACTGATTTCAGCGCCGGCAAAACCAACCTGGTCACTGCCATCAACAGTCTGAGCGACGGGGACACGATCGCCTTCAATATTCCCGGCGCCGCCGGACAAGTGCATTATCTTCAGACTCCTCCAAATGGCTATCGGATCATCACGAACAACAACGTGAAGATCGACGGCTACACCCAACCAACGGCTACGCCCAACACCAATCCGATCCACGCGGCGAACAACGCGAAGATCAAAATCTGCCTCGATTCGCGGAACGGAAACGGGACCGACATGGGAAACATCGAGTCTCTTGGACCTCCGGGAGAGAATTACGGCTTCGGCCATTGCGAATGGGCAGTTCTCGGTTTCTTTGGAGGGACGAATCTCAACATTAAGGGCTTGGCGATACTGACTGCGCCGGCTGTGGACCCCAATAAGAACGACACGAGCCTTTGCAATCCATCCGATTCTGGTTGTGGGGGACCGCCTTGTATAAAAGGCCTCTCGTTTGCTCGGGATTATCCCCGTTCCTGTGCAAATTGGCACGTCAGCGGGTGCTGGATTGCAGTGGACCCGGCGGACGGCCAAATCAAATACCTGGCTGACGGTACGACCGTTGCGGCTCCTGCCATCGCCATTGCAGCTTATCGACATCGAGACGCTTCGAGCAGCAATCCGGTATACCCTCAGCCAGGCATCATCGGAGTCGCGGCAGGCTCCTCCAATCCCCGCGCCGAATTCAACGTCATCATCAACGGCTATGGATTCGATTCCGAAGGTCTTAACTACCGCATTTCCGGAAATTTCTGGGGCGTTCTGCCGGATGGCATGACCAGCGCGGACTTTTCCGTACTCAATGGCGGAGCCCAATTGGGCGATGGATTTGTCGAAATCGGACGGGACGTTTCCAATACCGTCATTGGAACCGACGGCGATGGCATCAACGACGCGGACGAAGGCAACGTCTTTGGCGGATTCGCGAAAGGCGGTGCGGTAATGATTAATCTGTACAGCACGCCCCAAACCAACATTGTGATTGCTGGCAATACGTTCGGCGTCGCCGTTGACGGCGTGACGCGATTCACTAACACCGCCGCCGTTGTGGACGGATTCAACAGCCAGGCAACGGCACAATTCGGCTCGGACTTTGACGGCTTGAGTGATGCTGTGGAAGGCAACGTGGTTTTCAACAACAATCCTTTTGCGACGGTATTCCCCGACCCTGCCGCCGCCGCGGAACCTCGTCTGCTTGCCCTCAGTCCAGGCTGACGGCTCCGGCAGCCGCCTGGACAGCTTCACGAATTATGCAGCCCCTTTCATGAGCACCAACGCGGACATCATTCCAATTCTGTCCACCAACAGCACTTTCCCCCGACTGACTGGAACATGTGCCGTCGGCGTTGCGCCTTACACCAACATCATCATAGACGTTTACCAGCTTGACCCGGAGGGTTGGGAGAACGGGAAGCTGTTCGGTTTGAGCGAGCTGATTACTCCCGACGGGGTGACCAACGGCTTCCCGCAGGGACGCAAATATCTCGGTTCGTTCGTTGACAATGGCCCGCAGGACAGCGATCCGGCGGTCGGCAAGTTCAGTTTTGATCTTTCCGCCTTCGATCTGGGACCGGGGCTGGTAACCGTCACCGCCAATTACTCGGCCGATCCGCCTGGAACGCATAAGGGCAGAACTCACACCAGCAACTTTTCCAATCCGGTCGGTCTGATTCCGAATGGTGTGTCTTCTGTCGGCCTGACGCACATCGTGCCGGACATGCTGCTGTGGTACAATTCGGCTGGCTACTACACGAATGGACCTGTTAACCCGAGTACTCAGGTCACGAGTCTCCTCAACTGGGAACCGTACATCAGCGTGTTGGGTGACACGACGTTCCTCATTGGCGCCAACACATACGCCGACGATCAAACACCTCCGGCGGGCGCAGACATAACCCAAGGTCCGCCGTTTCAGAGGTTCGTAGTGACTTTCCAGCCGGCCGCTGGTGGAGCACCGAAAATCGGCGAGGAGTTTTTCACGGACGCTGGCTCTCTCTACCGTGGGGTGATCAGCTATTCACGTCAGAATGGCAATCCGCAGCGCGTCGCAGGCGACAAGCGGATCGGCGCGACCAATTTCCTCACCGCTGCGGAAACGTCAGCCGGTCAGAATCCGGCGTTCCAGTCGGACAGCCGCTGGACCAGCAACCTCATCTACCAGGCCGACAATCGGTATGTTACTGTCCAACCGT
>QIAL01000935.1 GCA_003225535.1 Acidobacteriota bacterium
AGCGCCGGCATTCTCGCCGGTTGTAGCGAGGGCGCCTCGCCCTCGCACGTTGTCGAGTACATAGAGCTGCATCGACCCTCATTGATCCACTCGTAATTCACAAGTGGAAGAGCGGCCCTTCAGGGGCGCGTTAGGCCCCCCAACAGACTCCGGGCTTCAGCCCCTGCGCTAGTTCCCTTGTCCTCACCAGCAACGCAGATCCCCTTCACGCATTCTCTGCTAAACTCCTCTTCCTAGGAGCCACCAGCATGCCACGCTTCTCCCGCAGA
>QIAL01000936.1 GCA_003225535.1 Acidobacteriota bacterium
ACATCACCGTCGATCTTTTGCAGGACTTCACTCGCGACACGCACCGTCTCCAGGCCGCCCTGAACAAAGCCAAGGTCAACGTCGACTACACCAGCGGCGGAATCCCCGGCATGGGCGGCGGTCCCGTCCCCACACAGAATGCTCCCGGCACGCTCCTCTATGACGCCGTCTATCTCTCCGCCCACGATATGCTGGCCAAAGAAGTGGGCC
>QIAL01000937.1 GCA_003225535.1 Acidobacteriota bacterium
CCACCGCGCACGCCCAGCCGTAACGCAAAAGACAACCGCTGCTGAAAAACTTGGAATCGCTCAGTCAAAGTCCGGTCAATGCGATATCGGGATGTTTCGCCAACCGGAAGTCTAGGTTGAAGTCGGCATGGGACATGGCCTGTCCTTGCGTTCCACGTTAGGAGTACTATCCGAATGTCATGCTCAGGGGTTGAAGGAAAAATGCGCTTAGACGACAGAGGGTTCAAACATGACTTATTTTTGCCAATCACGGTGGGTACTCGCCTCCACCAGTAGCTTCGTCCTTTTCCTCATCCTGAGTGCCGCAACGACTAATGTTGATGCGCAGCAAAAACCCAGCCCTCATAAGGGCAAGGGTGAACCGGCAACCGCGTCCGAGGAGTCACCGATCGAAAAATTGGGCAGTATGATTGTCGGGACGTGGGCAATCGGTGCGAGTATGGAACCGGACGAAGCGGCGTCAAAACCAGTCAAAGATCTCGGAAAGAGTGTGATCCGCTTTGGTCCCGGCAAGCTTGCGCTCATCGAAGACTACCGCAATGTTCTGCGAGGATCGGGACCCGAGCGGTTGCTCCGTGTACAACGGTTTGGGAAATTGGGAAGGCTCCGATTGGGTTTTCCGCCATGAATACGAGGAGGACAAAAAGAAAGTAAAAATCAAACAGGTCGTGACGGCCACATCGCCATCTTCATTCGTTGCGAGATTTTATCGAAGCGAGAATGACGCGCCAATGAAACTGTGGTGGACGGTGAAACACTCCAAGACTGAGGTTCACTGAAGGGCATCTCGCTGCTTCTAGCAGAATAGCTTGCTATGAGGTACTCCGAACCATTCCCTCCCACGTACTCATGCGCCGAAAGCACTCGTTGGCGCGGTTCTGTCGTAAGGGAACACGCCGCCAGTACGGGACTTTTTCATGCCGAACCTTCACCCGGCGAATCTTGGAGTTCACGTAGTTGATGTCTCAAAACCACCAGCCCGAGGCATTTTGAGTGTAACGGGGATGTTAGTGCGCCGGGATAAACCGGCATGAAGTAGAGGATGAAAGAGCCTTACAAGAAAGGAGTAGCGAACCACTTGGCCTCGAGTCTTGCGCTGCTACC
>QIAL01000462.1:0-1642 GCA_003225535.1 Acidobacteriota bacterium
ACTCAAAAAGCAGCAAGTTCTAGACCAGTGCGAACAGCTCATAGGCACGAGCCTCTTCTTATCAGCCAGCGAGCATTCTACGCCACTGTTGCAAAATCGCCTTTATACTCATCGAGCCCCGCCCGCCATTTCTTGATCCCTTGAAGGGTCACCAAGATCTGGTTTCGACTTCCCAACAGCACCGATCGGCGAAAGGAATGTGCGATGTCGTGCATCTTGTCCGCGCGCCCTCGCACGATCGATCCCGCGACCAGTAGTTCACTTCTTGACCGCCGGCGCCGAATACCCCTGCCAGACAGACTCCAGCGCCTCAGGCAGCGTCTGCTGTTTCACTGCCCGGTCCACGTGCCCGGCGTTGCGCGCAAATACGAATTGGTAGTGATATCCCTTGGCCGCGAGCACCTTCGCCATCTGCTCGTTGGCGAGGACCCAGTCGTGCATGTTGTCGCGCATCACGTTCGGATTGAACAGATCCCGGTCCCCAACTTCCATCCAGATTCGTATCGGCTTCAACGGGCTTTCTGGAATGATATGCTCATGAAATTCCCAGGCTCCGTGCGGCGTCTGCGGATTGTAAGTCCACTGCTGGTTGATGAATGTTCCCGAGTAAGTAAGCACACGGTGATAAAGCTCAGGGTGATACCAGGCCATGATCAACGCGCAAGAACCGCCTGAGCTGCCGCCCATCGTTGCCCTGCCGTCGGGATCTTTCGTGAGCTTCACGTGCGCTTGCGATTCGACCAGAGGCAACACTTCCTTTTCTACAAATTCGGCATAGACGCCCGACATCGTGTCGTACTCCAGCCCGCGCTCACTCCCCTGCGCGTCTCCGCTTCCATTGCCGATCGAAATCGCAATCATCACCGGAACCTTATGCTTGGCAATCGATGCGTCCAGAGCCGGAAAGAGCAGTGGATCAGGCCCATCCGCCCCGACGATAAAAGGCGCGACATTGCTGGGCACATACTGCCTGGGAACATAAACCGCCACCTTCCGCGTGTACGGAGCCGGATGGCTCGAAGTCACGATGAGCTTTGCCGGGTCGGCCGGATCCGGAATTCCAAACGTATTCGCTTCCCGCGCAATGCCCGGATAGATCTTGCTGTCGGACGAGTTCATCGTGAACTCAATCACCATTCCCTTTGGAACCCCGTCGGCAGACTCGGCAGCGGCATCGTGAGTAGGACCGAGGATGAAATTGCCATCCACATTCGCAGGCGGGACTGCGCCGTCCGCCAGCTCCTTCGCGGTGACATAGCCGGGAGTATTGGGATCGCGTGTTGGAGGAGTTGGACGCGCCGCGTTTTGCTTCGGCGAGCTGTTCTGGCCCGAGGCAAAAGGAATCGTTGCAAAGCCAGCTACGAGACAGATGCAGAGAGCACATAGGGGCAGAGGCATGTCGTCATTGTGCAGCATTTCGAAATTCTCCGGGAGTGGCCTGTTGTTGAATTTCGCCGGGTGCAATAATGCTTCCGACAACCCACGGAGGCATCGTCTTGCGATCTCTACTGCCCATCCTTCTCGCGATCCTGGTCGCAACCGTCGTTCGCCAGGCCACGGGACAAAGCGCCGGCGCATCTCTCGACACCCGCCGCGCCGAGCTCAAGCGCTTCCTCAACGAAGATTGGGAATACTCACTGCG
>QIAL01000462.1:1764-3534 GCA_003225535.1 Acidobacteriota bacterium
ATGCGCGATTCGCTGGAAAGCGCGCGTTTCAAGGATTGGGAAATGCCGGCCACGCAATTCGGCGGCATCCACCTTCAATACGCATCTCTCTCCTCCGATGTCCCTTTTCATAATGTGAAGGATTACGAAAACTATCTTGCGCGGCTCCACCAGATCCCTCGCGTGCTCGACCAGACCGTCGGACACATGCGCGATGGCTTGCACGACAACCGGATGCCGCCGAAATATCTGCTCGAAAAAGTCGCGGCGCAGGCGCAACAGGTGGCCGACACGCCGCTCGACAAGAGTTCCTTCACCGAGCCATTGCGGAAGTTTCCGGATTCAATTTCTCAGCCCGACCGCGCGCGCCTCCAGGCAGCCATTGAAGAGGCGGTCAAGAACACAGTCGCACCCGCGTATGCCCGATTCGCCAAGTTCGTCCGCGAGGACTATGCTCCTCACGGCCGCGTTGATCCCGGAGTCTGGGCTCTCCCCGACGGGGAGGCGCGCTACCGCTTCGCCGTGCGCCACCAGACCACAACCGACTTCAGTGCCGACCAGATCCACGAAATGGGCCTTAAAAGCGTCGCCCAGATCGAACAGGAAATGCTGAAGATCGCCACGTCGCAGGGCTTCAACGATCTGAAATCGTTCAACGCTCACATCCGCCAGGATCCCGCGCTCCACGCCAAGTCCGGCCAGCAACTTCTCGATCTGTACACGAAATATCGTGACCAGATGTACACAAAGCTCCCTGAACTCTTCGGACGCCTGCCAAAAAACAAGCTCGATGTCGTTCCCATGGAAGAGTTCCGCAGCGCCGACAGCGTACCGGCCGACTACTCGGTGGGCGCCGGCGACGGCTCGCGTCCCGGACGCATTAACGTGAACGAATATGCGCCCGAGAAGCGCCTGCTGCTCAACGTCGAAGCCATCGCCTATCACGAGGGTGTACCCGGCCATCACCTGCAATTTTCTATCGCGCAAGAACTCACGGATCTGCCTCCGTTCCGGCGCTTCACCCTCGATGTGAACGCCTACACCGAAGGCTGGGCATTTTACGCCGAGCGCCTCGGAAAAGAGGCCGGATTCTATCAGGATCCCTACAGCGAATACGGACGCCTGCAGAACGAAATGTGGCGCGCCGTCCGCTGGGTGGTCGATACCGGCGTGCACTCCAAGCACTGGACCCGCCAGCAGATGATCGATTTCTTCCACGAGCACACCGCCATGGACGACCAGAACATTGAGACCGAAGTCGATCGCTATATCGCGTGGCCGGGACAGGCCCTTTCCTACAAAATGGGCCAGATGAAAATCCTCGAGTTGCGGGCCCGCGCACAAAAAGAACTCGGTCCGAAATTCGATCTGCGCGCCTTCCATGACGCAGTGCTAGACCAAGGCCCGCTTCCCCTGGATGTGTTGGAAACGAAGATTACGGAATGGATTCAAGAGCGGAAGTAAGACTCCCGAGACGTTACGGTGACTACTTAATGATCCCGCGCTCAGAAGCTTCAATGAACCGGATCAGCATATCTACGTCTTCGCTGCGGTCCGCCTCTGATTTCAATTTTTCGAGCGCCTGCGAGGTATTCATCTTCGAAGCCAGCAGAACTTTGTAAGCGTGATGAATTTTCGCAATCCGTTCTTTGGAGAATCCCCGCCGCTGCAGTCCTACTTTGTTCATGAGGTAGGCATGCGTTTCGCGCGCCGCAGAAGTCATCGAGAACGGGAGTACGTCCTGCGTGATCGTGGTGCCCCCGCCAACATAGGAATGCGCGCCGATCCGCA
>QIAL01000462.1:3606-9870 GCA_003225535.1 Acidobacteriota bacterium
ATTGGTGGACCGGGCACAGCGCTCCCACCACGGCCCACTCCTCGATGATGACATGCCCGCCCAGCGTCGCCCCGTTCACCAGCATCACATGATCGCCAATCACGCAATCGTGCCCGATATGCGTGTAAGCCATGATCAGCAGATGGCTTCCAACTTTGGTCAGTCCCCCGCCCTTGACCGTGCCGCGGTTGATGGTGACATATTCGCGAATCTCGTTGTGATCGCCAATCTCGAGCCGGGTCGGCTCGCCGTTGTAGGTCACATCCTGCGGCGCCATCCCAATGGCAGAGAAAGGGAAGAACCCGTTATCAGCCCCGATTTTCGTGGGACCCTCAATCGCCACGTGTGACACCAGATGACAACCCTCGCCGAGTTCGACGTCGGCGCCAATCACACAATAAGGCCCGATCTTGCAAGACCCAGGCACCCGCGCGCTGGTATGAATGATCGCAGTGGGATGAATATTGGAGGAGGTCATCGAGAATTGGCACCCGGGATCAATCCCAAAGAGTTTTCCTCTGTGTCCCTCTGTGCCTCTGTGGTGAAAGCTTCTCGCTGAAGCCAAAACCGAGTTGGCGCGCCAACAATCAACCCTCGTCGACACTATCGCTAGAAGCCCGCCCGCGCGAACTGTCAATCAACTGACATGATACGGCAGCCTCTGCCACGCGCCGTTCGCCCACGAACGCGTAACCCTGCATCTTCGCCGCCGTCATCCCCGGGACCACCCGCCAGCCCTTCACTTCGACTTCCAGTCGCAACTGATCGCCTGGGCTCACCGGCCGCCGGAACTTCGCGCGCTCGATCCCGGTGAACACCATGACCTTGTCGTGACGGTCTTCCACTTCCGTCAGCAGCAGCGCGCCGCCAGCCTGCGCGATCGCTTCGACGATCAACACTCCTGGCATAATCGGCAGTCCGGGAAAGTGTCCCGCAAAGAAAGGTTCGTTGATGGTGACGTTCTTGATCGCCACAATCCGCTCTTTGCGCTTGATGTCGAGCACGCGGTCAATCAGCAGAAACGGATACCGGTGCGGCAGAATCTTCAAAATCTCGTGGATGTCGAGCCCGGTCTTTCCTCCGTTGGAAGAAGCTTCGGGCGCAGAGCTGCTCTCATTCATAGTTCGCGTGAAACAGCTTGAAGATTATACTGTACGACTTGTGCCCGGGTGATGGCTTTGGATTATCCGTGCCCCTGAACATTCTCGATCGGCAAAGAGTGGAGAATGGGAACGAGCCGCTGAGAAGACCAGAGGAATCAGACTGCTGCCATCCAGCCGCGAAGCGGCGATATGTGAAAGCCCGGCGCGGAAGCGCCGGGTAATACGGGAAGGACCGCGCGAGTCCCATAGGGACGACACGCTCGACCGCCAGTTTTTGTTCGACAATTCCCCATGCCAATCATGAACAACCAGCGCACTCGAACAGATCGACACTCTAACCCATCGTCGGACCGTCTTCACCACTTCGAATCCCGCCAGGACACACTCCTTCAAACCATCCGCGAATTTGTCGAAATCGAATCTCCCAGCGACAATAAACCTGCCGCGGATCGCATGGGCGCGTTTCTCGCCGAAAAATTCGCCGGCATCGGTGGCCGCCCTCAACTGCATCGCGTCGAAGATTTTGGCGACAACTTGCAAATCGATTTCCCGTGCGCCGAAAGCACCAAGCCCGTTCTTCTCCTCGGCCACTTCGACACGGTCTATCCCCTGGGAACGCTTCCTACCATGCCCTGCCGAGTCGATGACGGCCGGCTACGTGGCCCCGGAGTGCTCGATATGAAAGCCGGCATCGCGCTGATGCTCTTCGCCATCGAAGCCCTGCAAGCCTGGCATGGACAATTGCCTCGCCCCGTCACGGTCTTCCTGGTCTCGGACGAAGAAGTGGGCAGCAGTTCTTCCCGCAAAATCACCGAAGGCCTCGCCCGCAAATCCGCCGCAGTCCTGGTGCTCGAACCTGCCGCTGGACTTCGCGGTGCCGTCAAAACCGCCCGCAAGGGCGTCGGCGGCTACACCCTGACAGTCAAAGGCGTCGCTGCTCATGCCGGACTCGATCCCGGCAAAGGACACAGCGCCATCCTCGAACTCGCCCGCCAGATCGCGGTCATCTCGAAGTGGAATGATTTGAAGAGTGGAGTCTCGGTCAATCCCGGTGTGATTCGCGGGGGAACGCGCACCAATGTCATCGCCGCCGAAGCCGTCGTCGAGATTGATGTCCGCATTAAAAGCGCTAAACAGGCAGTGGGTCTCGATCGCAAATTTCGCGCCCTTAAGGCATTCGACAAACACTGCAAACTCCACATTGAAGGCGGCATCAACCGACTGCCCATGGAACGCAACGCCGGTGTAGCGGCGCTCTACAAAAAGGCGCAAACCATTGCGAAGCAAATCCAATGGAAGCTGGAAGAAGCCGCAGTCGGCGGCGGCTCCGATGGTAACTTCACTGCCGGCATCGGTATCCCCACTTTGGACGGCCTCGGTGCGGTCGGCGAAGGAGCCCACGCAATTCACGAGCATATCGTGATTTCCGAACTGCCTCGCCGCGCACTGCTGCTGGCCGGTCTGATCGAGGCCGCTTAACGGATATGTTGAAGTTCATGGTGGTTCTCTATCGCCGGTCTGACCTGAATCCCGCGCAATTTCGCCAGCATCTGGAACAAATCCACGCGCCCTTGGCCAGAAAACTTCCCGGACTGAAGAGGTACAAGCAAAACCATGTGATTGCGGATCCCAGCCGGCCCCATCCTGAATGGGATGCAATCGTCGAACTCTATTTTGATAGTTGGGAATTGATGGAAGCTGCGTGGGCGAGTCCGCAAGGAGCCGCGTCCGATGCCGATCTACCGCTCTTCGCCGACATGACGCGCACCACCTGGTCGGTGGTCGAGGAACTCACTCTCCTGCCGTGAACACCAGAAAGTAATCCATCTTGTCGCCTTTGACGAAGTCATACTTTTCCATCAACCGGTAGCCCGCCTCTTTCGCCTCGCGAATCACCATATCACTCCCAATGCCGTGATCCTCACCATTCCCATTGCGGTCGATAATCCCGACTTTCGCTCCCGCCCGCAGCGACGCCCGAAGATTTCGCAGCAACTCCACCGGATGAGCCACCTCGTGGTAAGTCTTCAGCAACAACACCGCATCCACCGAATCTCGCGGCAGCAGCGGATCGTCAGGCTTGCTCAGAATCGCTTTGACGTTCGCAAGCTTCTCTTTTCCCGCTCGTTCTGAGATATACCGCACTGCCTCAGGATTAATATCCACCGCGTACACCGCGCCGGCTGCTCCCACTCGCTTGGCAGCCCGCACCGTAAACCATCCTGACCCCGCCCCGATGTCGGCCACACTCTTTCCAGAGCGGATGTTGAGAATGTCCATCACGCGATTGATCTGAAGCCGCTCGTCCCGTCCCGGCGTCTCGAAGATCGACAGGTCTCCGCTGTATGGTTCGCTGGTCTTCCGCTGGTGTTGGGCCTCAGCCGCTTGTTCCTGCCCGCAAACACGAGGCGCCGCACCCGCCAATAAGCCAAGAGCAACCGCCAGAGCTCGAATTATTCTCATCGACTCACCTCAAAGGCTTTCACTTTGACAATAGACTCTCACTCCCTCGCCGGGTAAGCGCAGCAAGTTTAGCCCACTGCAACGTCGTGTTTTCTCTGCGAGCTCTGCGGATTTTCTCAGCGCCCTCTGCGGTTCACGCTTTTCTGGACGAACCAGAACGTCGCATGTTTTGACTCCGGCACTTCAGTGGCCTAGAATTTCAATTAGATGCGGCTTTGCCGCCACAGGACCTCAGAAGGCGCGCCCAGGAGGCAGTCACAATGGAAGGAAAAATCGGAATCTGGGAGATCCTTCTCATCGTTGGCATCGCCCTCCTGCTGTTTGGACCGAGCAAGTTCGCCTCGTTGGGCAAGAGCATCGGTGAGGGACTTCGCAACTTCAAGTCTGCAATGAAAGAAGAGCCTGCCAAGAAGGACGATACCAACAAGTCGTAGTACCACTTCCCTGTCATCTACTTGGGATCCCGCATCATACGATACACAAGCGCTATCGGCAGCCCCACCACGTTGCTGTAATCTCCTTCAATCCGAGGAATCCATCGCGACGCGATGCCCTGAATGGCATACGCTCCGGCTTTATCCATTGGCTCGCCGGTCGCCACGTAGTCCAGAATCTCCTTATCCGAAATCCCGCTCATCGTGACGAGAGTAGTCTCCGAACCGACACGAAGGTTCTCACTCCTGTTTTCATCGCGAGCGCTTGATGTTCGACTGGGTACCGGGTACTGAGTACTGGGTACTGGTCTTATGAGGCAGACGCCGGTGATCACTCGATGCTCGCGCCCAGAAAGCATCCGCAACATGCGAGCCGCGTCCTCCGCGTCGACTGGCTTTCCCAGGATCGTTTCATCCACGACGACAATCGTATCCGCGCCCAGCACCGCGTCCTGCGGACGGCTTCGCCATACCGTCAGCGCCTTCTCGCGCGCCAGCCGTTCCGCGCACTCGCGTGGCGCCTCATCCTTGAGCGGCGTCTCGTCCACATCCGCCGGCTGCACGGCAAACGAAATCCCGGCATTGCGCAGTAGTTCCTGACGTCGCGGCGAGGCCGAAGCAAGCACGAGCATGTGAGTGTCTGATTCTATAGGAGGGGTAGGACAGGTCTACTCGCTGATCAGTTCAATCCGGTTCCCAAACGGATCCGCGATATGACATCGCCGCACGCCAGGAATGCTGGCATCATCGGTAACCTCAACTCCACCCGCTCTCAGTCTGCTGACCAGCCTGTCATAGTCGAAGCACCGAAGCGCAGGATGCGCCTTCTGCGACGCACGAAAATCCGCTTCCACCCCAAGATGAATCCGCACCGGCCCGCATTCAAACCAGCACCCACCGCGCTTGGCCAACTCCGCAGGCTTAGGAACTTCCCTCATCCCGAGCAAGTTCCGATAAAACACCCGCGCCCGCTCCTCTGCACCCGGTGGCATAGCCAGCTGCACATGATCAATCGCGCTGAATGGATATGTACCCATACATAATCGCTTAGGGACAGCCGCCTCCGCTGTCCCGCGAAGCGGAGCGAGCGCTAGCGCGTCCCCACATTCCCCTGCGCCGCTTCAATCAGCTTCGCCGAATCGTAACCTACACCGTCTTTAAACACAGTCTCCACATTCTCAATGTCTTCAATCTTCTTCGACGGATCTCCCTTGATCACGACCAGGTCCGCCTGCTTCCCCGCGGCAATCGTCCCAGTACGATCGAGCTCGCCGAGATATTGCGCCCCGTTGTAAGAGGCGATATGAATGGCTTCGAGCGGCGTGAATCCCGCCTCCACCAGTAGTTCGACTTCGCGCTGATCGCCGAATCCAGCGATCACGCCGCCCATTCCCGTCGGATCCAGTCCGGCGAGCAGCAGCCCTCCAGCTTTCGCGAATGCATATTCGAATTCCAACTCTTTCTTGAATGCGGCCGGAAGCGGTGACTCCTCGCTGCCGAAATTCCGCTTCAAGAATGCCGCATCGCTGTAGCGCACCCGATTCGCCAGCCACGCACTCTTCGCATCGAGCGACAGCGCGTCGAGCTGCCGCTGCTGCACCGTTGGCCGCCCGGGGAAGCTTCCCATCTCGAAGACCGGCAGCGTGGACGTCACGGCCACATGATGCTGCACCAGGTATTGAATCGTGTCATGCAGCGGCCCGGAATTCACGTCGAGCTTCGCCATTATGATGGGATCCTCGGGCTTGTCCGGGCACTCGTCCGGCTTTTTGCCGGGGAGAAATTCCGTGTCCACAAATAACCCATGTTCCAGGTCGTCGATGCCGAGGTCGGCGGCCTCTCGAAAATTGACCGCACACAAGTGGCCCGTTACCTTGGCTCCGCGCTTGTGTGCCGTCTCAATCGCTGCCTTCAGCTCCGCGCGCGTAATGAACATATACGCTTTGAAGTTGTCGACGCCTTCATCGAGCCAGTAGTTCACCGTCTTGACCGCATCGTCCGGTCCCGTCAGTTGATGCAACTGGATCGCCCACGAGCCTTTGCCCTCGAGATATGGACCGGTGACATGCATCTTTGGACCAGGCGTCTGACCGTTATCGATCGACTTCTTCAATTCGAGATCGGTGTAAGGCTCGAGCGACCCCGTGGTACGGATCGTCGTCACTCCCCCGGCAAGATAGAGTCGCGGGAAACTGAACGCCATCTCGCCAAACACGCCACGTCCGACCGGATAGAACATGTGATCGTGCATCCCCACCAGCCCC
>QIAL01000463.1 GCA_003225535.1 Acidobacteriota bacterium
GGTATCGCGGCCAGCAATTCCACAAAGAACGAAAGCGGGCCGCGCAGCGCCTTGGGACACATCTCGGTAGTGAACACTGCCACGCCAACGGAGAGCGGCACCGCGATGACTAACGCCAAGAGGGATGAGACCAGCGTCCCGTAGATAAATGGCAGAGCGCCGAACTGTTCGCTGACTGGATTCCAATCGGTCCCGGCGAAGAACTTGAAGCCAAACGCGTGCCATGTCAGCCTCGAACTGGAGATCAGTTCGTAAACAATCAGGACGAGCACACCCAAGACCGCCAGACCGCAGGCAGTAATCGCCGACTTGAAGACACGATCAGCGCCTTCGCCACCCGAAGTCCGGAGCAGCGGCTGGGACTGCACCGCGTTGGCACTAACTTTCGTAGTTGCAACGGGTTGCGGACCGGGCATATCAGGCCGTGGGAATGCGGCATTGGCCATCGACCTTACCCTAGCAGAGCGTTGTTACAAAGGTGTTAAAATAGGCGACGCTTTTTCTCATTGCCCGGCGCATTGATCCGCACCGGATGGGCTCAACTCTCGGCACCCTCACTTCAGCTATGGCGATTTCCGCGGAACGTGGCAAATCCATCTTCAGAAAGACGGAGAGGGAACTCGTCCGGCTGTCCTCGGGCCACCGGGCCGAAGCGGTGCACGGTTTCCGCACGGCGGCGCGGCGCTTGCAGACACTTCTGGAACAACTGGTCGCGGACAACAATCGCAAGCACAAAAAGCTGCTGAAGATATTGAACCGGATCCGCAAGTCTGCGGGAAAGGTGCGCGACATCGATGTGCAACTCGAGGCTCTCCGTAGTTTAAAAGTCCCACAAGAACCTCGCCGCAAGACGCAGCTGGTGCAGGCCCTCATTGAACTTCGCGCACGACATGAGAAAAGGCTCTACAAATTAATGAAGAAGCAGGATATTCGAGGTTTGCGCAAGAAGCTGCGACGAGCCGAGGAATCGATGACTTTCGATTCGAGCCTCGACCCACTGTCAGTCAGCAGGCAGATGCTCAAGAGCATATCCATTCCACAGGGAACTATCGACGAAGAGGCGCTTCACCGCTATCGCCTGGTCGTGAAGCGCGCGCGCTATGCGGCCGAGTTTGCACCGAAATCGGTGGAGTCCAACAAGTTCCTGACAGAACTGAAGCGGTTGCAGGACTCACTGGGCAGTTGGCATGACTGGCTCACTTTGACTCAAACCGCAGCGGAGCGCCTGGGCGATGTCAACGAGTCCTCGCTCGTAGCCGTGCTTCACAACGTGACTCGGGGAAAGTTTCGGCATGCGGTGAGTGCCGTTACCGCGTCGAAAAGCGCGTCCCATGTCACTCAACCGGGTGGCGCAGAATTGCACGACATTCGAAAAACCATCCGGAAAGATGCAGGGATGGAGCGGCGCAGCGGCGCGGCAGCCTGATCTCTGTATTCTGCTCCGGTTTCTTCAAAGTCCTGTCTCTCAGTTCCTCCAGCATGTAAACTGTGGGGCTTCCCATGCCCACGTTCGCCGCAGTCGACATCGGGTCCAATTCGGTCCGGCTAAAAATTGCGCGGCTGCAGGCAGGGCGCTTGCGCGCCTTACACGAGGACCGCGAGGTCACGCGTCTTGGCGAGGGAGTCTTCAGTTCGGGGTTCCTGACTCCAGAGTCGATGGCCGAGACGGTGAAGGTTCTGCGCCGGTTCCATCGCACTACTCAACAGATCGTTACCGACAATGTGCGGGTCGTCGCCACCAGCGCGCTGCGCGATGCCCGCAATTCCCAGGCATTTCTCGAATGGGTGCGGTCGGCCACCGGGTGGAAAGTGGAAATCGTCTCCGGTGTGGAAGAAGCGCGCCTGATTCATTTAGGACTCATTTCCGGTTCGCGCGTGGACCGGGTTCCGACGCTCATGATGGATCTGGGTGGCGGCAGCTGTGAGCTGACCATTTCGCATAGTGGGCACATTCGTGACGCCGTCAGCCTTCCCCTAGGCGCGGTTCGCCTGACCAATGAATTCCTGCGGCATGATCCAGCGCGAAAGGGGGAACTCAAACGTCTGCGCGGATTTGTGACTCGCGAAGTCAATCGAATCGTCGCGCGCATTGGAGCGGCGCGTGTGGGGAATGTCATTGCGACCTCAGGCACAGCTGCGGCCCTGGCGGCGGTGGCGAGTCACCTGCGGCGAGGGAGGAACAGGCGGAGAATGATGGTCTCGCGGGCGGAGATGAGCCGTATCGCTCAGCGACTATCGCGGCTTCCTGTGGCCGAACGCCGGAAGATCGCGGGCATAGGTCCGAGAAGGGCCGAGATCATCGTTGCCGGAGCGATCGTATACCACGAACTGCTCGATCGCCTGCGGTTGAAAGGATTTCGCTATTCGCCACTTGGCTTGCGGGATGGAGTTCTGGCCCAGATGGCGGCCGAGTATGACCGCAGCACTCGCTCGGGCAAGCAGATCGAGTCGGAGCGGTGGGAATCGATTCTCAAGGCGGTCGATCACTATCACATCGACCGGAAGCACGCGATGGCCGTGCGCGATGCCGCGACTTCCCTCTTTTCCGCGCTCCGGTCCGTGCATCGCTTGCCCCCGGAATATGGGGAATGGCTTTCGGCGGCGGCGATGTTGTACGAAGTAGGCGATTATTTGAATCGAAGCGGTCACCACCGGCACACGTACTACATCATCTCGAACTCGGAAATCCTTGGCTATACGCCGCAGCAACGGCGCATCATCGCCGCTATTGCGCGCTATCTGGGTAAGTCGAGGCCGGTAGTGGAAGACGTGCCGATGAAAGTCATCGACAGCGTCGAGCGGCCGAACGTGCAAAAGGCGATCGTGCTGATGCGCATGGCGCGCGCGCTCAACCTGAGCCGCAGCCGTGCCGTGGAAAAAGTGCGCGTACAGGTGCGCGCTGCCGACGTGAAGCTGACGCTGGTACCGCGGCGCCGTACGGGAATGGACCTGGAACTTTGGGCTCTCGAAAAAGAGCGGGACTATTTCCGTGAAGTATTCGGACGCGAGCTTTCCACCGCGGCGTCATAGAGAGAACGCAAAACTCTCGGCGTCAGGCACCATTGCAGCGTCCCGGAAGTACGACGCATCTCCACCTTCGCAACCGCGCCTTTTTTCAGTTCCACCGAGGCTTCGCAACCCGAGTCGCTAACCACCGATCCCAGGAACTGGCTGAGATTTGGATTGTGACCCACGACCATCACTGCTTCCTGCCGCGAATATTTTTCCAGGATCTTGCGGAAGTCGGCGAGGTTCGCCTCCGGGCGCAGTCCTGGATCGGTTTGCAGCTTGCCTTCGTATCCCAACTCGTTTCCGACCAGTGCCGCAGTCTGGGTGCAACGTTTTAGCGGGCTGGAGACGATTACGTCCACCTGGACGTCGAGCGCCGCCAAAGCGCGGCCGACGTAGCCGCACTGCTCAATGCCCTCCTTGTCGAGAGCACGTTTCTCATCTTTTTTTGGATTGGCCAAATGCTCGCCGGCGCTCGCGTGGCGCAAAAAGTAGAGGATCATAGTTTGTTATCGTACTCTTCCTGTCAGGGCCTTGCGTTTACTGGGTGAATCGAGCGCGGGAAACGCGGCAGGCGCTTTGCCCTCCGCGACGGTCATCAAGAAATCTTGTGCGCTGAACGCTGCGGCCCCGGTAGGCTGGCGCCGATTTCGCTTGCCTCGAAGCGGCTGCCAGGCGCGGATGTAGTTGGCATCCGGGAGCAGGATTCGCGCCTTACGGTTGTCGGCGAGGTAGGCATCGAGTATCTCGTGTCGGACGCGGTTGCGAAGCATCTCATCGCGCAGAGGCACCAGCACTTCCACCCGTTCGTATAGATTGCGGGGCATCCAATCGGCGCTGCCGATGTAGATTTCTTCTTCACCGCCGTTCGCGAAGTAATAAACCCGGCTGTGCTCGAGGAAGCGTCCGACGATGCTGCGCACGCGGATATTTTCGCTCACACCGCGCACGCCCGGACGCAACGCACAAATGCCGCGGACGATCAGATCGATCTGGACTCCCGCCTGCGACGCCCGATAAAGCGCCTGCACAATGTTCTTGTCAAGCAGCGCATTCATCTTGGCGATAATACGGGCTGGATTTCCCCGCTGGGCATGCTCCGCTTCGCGGTCGATCAGCGCGATGGTTTTCTCCGCCAGATCGAGGGGAGCAACCAGCAGCGGTTCGTAGCTGGGGTTCTCCGCGTAGGCGGTCAGAAAGCTGAAGACGTCATGAACCGAGCGGGTGATTTCTGGGTTGGCGGTGAACAAACTCAGATCCGTATAGATTCGCGCGGTGGTCGCGTTGTAGTTTCCGGTGCCGATATGACAATAGCTGCGCGTCACTCCATCGGGATCGCGCCGAACCAGCAGCGAGAGCTTGCAATGCGTCTTCAATCCCACCAGGCCATGGAAGACCTGCACACCAGCGTCCTCCAGATCGCGCGCCCAGCGGATATTCGAGGCTTCATCGAAACGCGCTTTCAACTCGATGACTGCCGTAACTTCCTTCCGTGACGCCGCTTCAATCAGCGCGGGGACAATCAGGGAATGCTCACTGGTGCGATAGAGCGTCTGCTTGATCGAGAGAACGTTTTCGTCCTCGGCCGCCGATTCGATGAAGGAAACAACGGCATCGTACGAGTCGAAGGGATGATGTAGAAGAATGTCGTGCCCACGCAACTCTTCGAAGAGATCTTTAGACTTCGAGGTCAAGCGGAGTTCGCGCGGCGAGAAGCTGCGGTATTTCAGATCGGCCCGGTTCACCTGTTCATACACGTTGAAGAGACGGACGAGGTTTACTGGCCCGTTGACGGGAAAAACCTGCCAGGGATCGAGTTCGAACACGGTACGCAGCCGCTCAATGATCTCGGGGTCAGCGTCGGCCTCGATTTCCATACGAACGGCGTCACCCTTGCGGCGGTTGTGAAGTTCGGTGCGAACGGATTCGAGCAGGCTGCGTGCCTCTTCTTCCGCCAGGTACAGGTTGCTGTTGCGGGTCACGCGGAATGGGGCGGAAGAAACAATGTCGTAGCCGTGATACATGCGCACGGCGTGATGCGCGACGAGATCCGCCAGGAAAATAAAGTCGACGGTATCGGTTGAGGGCAAGCGTATCAATCGCGGCAACACACGGGGAACCGATACCACTCCCGTATAAGTCAGCGCCGAACGACGGCGGCGGCGCAGCAGGAAAGCCACGCATAACGCTTTATTGATTACCCGGGGAAACGGATGGGCGGGATCGACCGTGACCGGGGTCAGCAGTGGGTCGAGTTCCCTCTCGCAATATTCGTCCACAAAGCGCAGCGCCTCAGAATCCAACTCGTGCAAGCTGAGCACGCGGATTCCTTGCTCCGCGAGCGCAGGACGCAGGCGTGCGTTCCAGCAGTCGTACTGGTCCTCGACAAACTCGTGAGTCAGCTTGGCGAGAATGTCCCGTTTGGCGGTGAGCGTGAGTCCGTCGGGTCCGGACTCGTTGTAGCCGTCTTCGATCTGCTGCATCATCGCGGCCACGCGGACTTCGAAGAATTCGTCGAGATTGCTGGCGCTGATGGAAAGAAATTTCAGCCTCTCGAGAAGCGGATTGCCTTCATCTTCGGCTTCCTCGAGCACACGACGATTGAACGCGAGCCATGACGTGTCGCGGTTGAGGTAATACTGAGGGTTGTCGAGCGAGATGCGAGCCATGGGATTCTTACGGGTTGATTCCGATCGGATGGTCCGCAGGGCAAGCTTCCCGTCTTACGCTGCGGGACCCTTAGTATAAAGCATTCCCCGATGCCGGTGGCATCGGAGTCCAGCCTGGCACTTTTCCATGTAACCAAGAAAATCGGCACCCGGAATTCCCCGGGTGCCGATATCTTGCTCGCGTGGATTCCCGCCTGGTTACGGCAAATAATATCGAAACGAGGTCCAGATCATGTTGTCCACGGCCTTGGGCGAAATGCCACCCCCCGACCACGCGCTCCTCGTAAAGTAGGAGTACTGAATCCCCCAGCGGAGACCGCCTTTGGGTCCCTGGACCAACTTATCCCAGAATCCAAGGGTTCCTTCCATGATCAGACGAGTATCTCCCGCGCAGGTGCCCCCGCCGGCAGGCGTGAGCTGATTCGACGGCGGATTCTCCGTGCTGCAACCAGAGTTGTTGGCGAACGGTGAGCCGTATCCACCGATTTGGTTTAGTTTGAACGTGGTTGTGGTGGTTGCGGGAATTGCCGGAGTGGTGGGGATGGCCGGCGTCTTGGTAATCGAAATGCTGTTGTAGCCCTGATAGGCCGTGCGCCAGGCGTATTCCCCGCCGAAATAAGCGTAGATATCCAGTTTGGAATTGGGGTGCAACTCCAATTCCCCAAGCGCGTGAGCTGTGCGGATCGGTGCTTGTGTACCGTCGGGGCGGAGTGTTATATCGGCGAGTTGCGCGCTGCCGTAACGGCCGATGCCGTCTCCTGCCGCTCCCTGAATGGCAAAATCCAACTTCTTCGCCACCACGGGAACGCGGATGTTTGCTCCGACGCCGCCGCCGCCTCGTGTGTCGTTGTAGGCTCCCACCGAACTTGGAGTCGTAGAACCGTTGAGGCCGCAAGGAATTGTCGTCGGGACTGCCGGAGGATTGGTATCGGTTGAATTCGTGCCGACCACGGCGCAGGCCCCACTTGGGATCTGCCACTGCCTTGACGATGAAGTCGGGTGACTTGTTCAAGGAATATCCGGTGGTGTCGACGAAGTTCAGCAAGCCGCCGCCAGAACCAGGACCGTCGACGAAGGCGTTGCCGATGGTACTAACCGTTGCGGTTCCTTGGTTAGTTGTTGAAACGCTCGAAAAGCCCCGTCCGCCGATCGTTGCTTGCGGCCCTTCCACCGAAAGGCCAAGAGCGAACTTGCCGCCAAAATCCTTGACCACCCGGAATCCGTACTGCCGTGCCCAGCTGAAACCAACTTGGTACTGCGAGTCAACGGTCATCGGCAGGACTTCTGTTCGGTTTGTGATTCCCTTTCTGGTCTCCGTCGCCAACGACCACTGCTGACCGCCGGTAAAAATCCACCCACTCTGCAGTGCGGCTTGGGCGAACAGAATCCGCTGGCGAAAAACGTAACTGTTGCTCTGTCGATTATTGGAAGTGACGCCTGCCCCAAGAAAGTCACCTTCCCAGTACCCGGTGAGTTTGGCACTGCCAACGTTGCTTTCAGCAAGCAACGAGAGGCGGCTCTGACGAGCGGTGAAGTTACTTTCATTAATGTGAGCCAATGCATTCCCCTGATAGGGAATGCTATTGAACGGCGTATTGATGTCCGACTCATTCGCCCGTTGGCGGGTCACCGTTTCTGCCGCGACGAAACCGCCCGGCGTAAGCGTCACGCCTTTGTAATGAATGGCTGCCGGCGACTCGGACATAGTCTTCTGAGTCTCCTGCAGGTTGACGACGGTGTTTGCCACCGTGCCTTGCAGGTCGGGCTGGCTTGAGCCGCGTCGGCCTTTCCGGCGGCATCGGTGGCGGCGGTCTGCGCCTGCTGGACAACCTGGTCCTTGCGACGCATTTCGTCACGCAGTTCCTGCAACTGCTGTTGCTGCTGGGCCAGCGCGGCCTGCTGCGATGCGATGGCGTCTTTGAGTGCCTGCACGTCGGCCGCGGTGATGGCGGGAGGCGCCGCTTTCTTTTTCGCTGTCTTTGGCGCGGAGGTTTGTGCAAACAATCCCGTCGCCAGCAATAACATCGCACAGAATGTCCATGCGGACTTCATTCTTTTCTTCTCCTTTTGCGTAAATGAAGGGTCCTGATGCGTAGTGATTACCTGACTTGCTTGATGGCTTCTTTCTCTTTGGCAACCACGTTGTCCGGCAGCGGCGCGTAGGATAGGGCCCCGGTCATCTTCTGGCCGTCGGTCACCATCCAGTTGAGGAAATCGTTCAGGATTTTACCCTTGGCCGGGTCTTTTGACGGCAGCGGAATCAGCAGCCAGGTAAAGCTCGCGATCGGATAGGCATCCTTACCGGGGGCGTTGGTGATCGACACCCGGAAATCCGGGGGCATCTTGGGGGCCGACGCAGCCGCCGCGCTGACGCTCTCAAGGGACGCCTTGACGAAGTTCCCCGCGGAATTTCTGACGCTGCCGTAAGGAATGTTGTTCTGCACGGCGTATATCAGTTCAACGTATCCGATCGAACCGGACATCTGGCGGATCAAACCCGATACCCCTTCGTTGCCCTTGTTACCGAGACCGACTGGCCACTTCACTGATGTGTCGGATCCCACCTGACTCTTCCACTCCGGGCTCACCTTCGAGAGATAGTCAGTCCAGATGAAAGTGGTGCCGCTGCCATCGGAGCGGTGAACGACGATAATATCCTTGTCGGGAAAGTTAACACCAGGATTGACCGACGTGATCGCTTTGTCATTCCATTTGGAGATCTTGCCCAGGAAGATTCCTGCCAGAACTTCCGGAGTGAACTTCACTTCCCCGGTCACACCGGGAATGTTGTAAGCGGGCACGTCCGCGCCCAGCACGGTGGGAAGATTCAGGATTTTCGTCTTTGACTCCTGCAGTTGCTTGTCGGTCATCGGCATATCGCTGGCGCCGAAGTCCACGGTTCCGGCAGTGACCTGGCGAATACCCCCGCCGCTGCCAATCGACTGGTAGTTGATTTCAACGCCGGAATGAGACTTGGAGTACTCGCTGAACCACTTCGAGTACATAGGGTATGGGAAGGTGGCGCCGGCTCCGCTGAGCGTGGTTTGCCCCAAAACTGGCACGGCCAGTAACGCACACACGAACAGAAGCACAAGTTTGCGCATCGCTAGATCATTCCTCCTGTTTGGATATATGAATTGGTTCTATCGGCGGCGTGTTAAAGGACGGTTACAAACGAGTGAATTTCTGGTGAATGACCGCGGGGCAAAAATGAACCGTGGCACGAGACGTGGATTTACGAAGCGCCGTTCACAGCACACCGAGTTCAGTGCACGGCGCGCAGATGTGCGATTTCGCGGGGAAACAGTGTGTTGCCGGGAAATTCACGCTGTAATCCAGCTAGCAGTTCCAAGGCTCGCGGGCGATCCTTCTCGCGCACGTACGCAATCGCCAGAAGGATGCGAGCGAACGGAGCCAGGTAGTGGCCATGCTCGGCTGTGGTTTGGAGATCAGCAATTCCGCCTTGCTTGTCGGCGGGAAGACCTCCCATGCGCAGAATCCAGCGCACAGGCGCGGCCAAGCTACCGATGATGTACTTGCTGAAGCCGGTGGCGAGCAGCGCATCGTAGCAGTCGTGGCAGACGGCAAGCAATTCCTGAGCGGAGGCGGAGGCCCGCTTGGTGAAGTGCAACGACGCCAGATTTCGTTTCTCGATCAGCGCGGCATAGTCCGCCTGCAATCCCGAGGAGAGCGTCATGGCAAATAGTGCGTCGCGGTCCTTGGGATCCTTAGCCAGCTTTGCCTGCGCCAGTGTCTCAGCGCGCGTGATCGCATTCTGAAAGCGATCGCGCAAGGCCGGGTCCGGAGTTAATTTGGGACGGTCGACGAATGCTGAATCGTTCTCGTAGAACTGCGCTTCCAGAACTCCCAGGCGGTTGAACTCAGAAAAAAGGAATCCTGCCGCTTCGCTGACCGGGCCCATCGGATCGTCAGGATGGAGCCTCTGCCAGGTCGAGAAGTCTTCCTGCGCTCCGCTAAAGTCGAGGTTATAGAGCCCGGTAAAGCCGCGGTCCAGGGGAGAAGCAGCGGTCGCTCCGGGAATATCCTTTGCAAGCAGAGTGGGGCACAGGGCGCAGCACGCGGCGAAGATTGCCGCCAAGACCCGACCTCGAGCATCTATTGTTTTACGCATGTTCCCTGCGCCGGTCTATTATCGTTCAACTCCGTCTAGTTGCAACCAAAAGCTATTTGGTTACTTACTATTCGATGACAGACGCAAGAGAAAAATGGCACCCCCGTTGTAAATCTTGTGTCAAATCGGTCAGAAAGACTTGCGTGGTTCGAGGGACTAAGACTCATGGCTGATACACGCTACGCGCCTGGATGGCCGGGCATTCCACCGCGCTGGACTTCAAGCGCTAAATCCGGCGTCGGCACGGCGCTCAATCAGCACAGCAAAGTCTGGTTTACGCTGAGCCACGGCATTCTCAATGAAGTCTACTTTCCGCGCGTGGATCAGGCCTGCACACGCGATATGGGATTCATCGTGACCGACGGGCGCGAATTCTTTTCGGAAGAAAAGCGGCATTGCACGTTCGAAAACCGTCCCAGCGAACCCGGCGTCCCGGTGTACGAGTTGACCAACACTGACATTTCTGGCCGATATCGCATTCACAAAGAGGTACTCAGCGATCCCTATCGCAACGTGGTGCTGCAGAAGGTTCGTTTTGAACCGTTGAAGGGTGTGCTGTCCGATTATCGATTGTTTGCCCTGCTCTCTCCGCATCTGGCGAACTGCGGATACGGCAATACGGGCTGGACCGGCGACTACAAAGGATTCGCCATGTTTTTCGCCGAGCACGATGGCACCACGCTGGGGCTGGCTTCTTCGGCACCGTGGAGGAAGATGTCCGTCGGATTTGTCGGCGCGTCCGACGGCTGGCAGGACATCTCGCAGCATTTCCAGATGGAATGGGAATATACGCGAGCCGAGAACGGCAACATCGCATGCACGGGAGAGGTCGACCTCGTGGCGTGCAAAGGCGAATTCGTTTTGGCGTTGGGCTTCGGCTCGATGTGGACCGAAGCTGGGCAGCAGGCGCGATCCAGCTTGTTCGAGGACTTCGGCGAAGTTCGCGCCCACTATATCTCGCAGTGGAAGAATTGGCACGAAAAGCTGCTGAAGCTGGATGAGCCGCGGCGACAGAACGACCTGTATCGTACCTCGACTTCGGTATTGCGTACGCACGAGTCGAAGGATTTCCTCGGCGGGATCATCGCGAGTCTATCCATTCCCTGGGGATTCAACAAAGGCGATGAGGATCTTGGCGGATATCACCTGGTTTGGCCGCGCGACCTGGTTGAAACCGCAGGCGCGTTGCTTGCGGCTGGGGCGGTCACAGACGCGGTCCGGGTGCTGAGGTATCTCGAAGCCACGCAGGAGGCCGACGGCAACTGGGCGCAGAACCTCTGGCTTGATGGGCGTCCGTACTGGAGCGGCATCCAGATGGACGAGACGGCCTTCCCCATCCTTCTAATCGATTTGATGCGGCGCGAAGCTCCGGACGCCCTGGGAAAGCTCGATCGCTGGTGGACCATGGTGCGCAAGGCGGTGAGCTTCATCATTCGCAACGGCCCCGTCACGCAGCAGGACCGATGGGAAGAGGACGCTGGATATTCTCCGTTTACGCTGGCGGCGGAAATATCCGCGCTGCTGGCTGGGGCGGACATCGCGGATCTTACCGGGCATTCCGATCAGGCGCAAACCATGCGCGATGCGGCCGACGCGTGGAACGACAACATTGAGCGCTGGACCTACGCGACCGGAGGCGATCTGGCGCAGCAGCTTGGGATCCCGGGATATTACGTGCGCATTGCGCCGCCGGATACCGACGGCGCGGCCTCGCCGACGCAGGGATTCGTTCCGATCAAAAACAGACCTCCGGGACAGGATGGACAGAGTGCATATCACATCATCAGCCCCGACGCGCTGGCGCTGGTGCGGTTCGGACTGCGCGCCGCCGACGATCCGCGGATCGTGAATACGCTTCGCGCGATCGACGCGCTGCTCGCCGTCGAACTTCCGCAGGGACCCTGCTGGTATCGCTACAACGGCGACGGCTATGGTGAGCACAAAGATGGGTCGGCATTTGATGGCACGGGAATCGGGCGTCCCTGGCCGCTTTTGGCGGGCGAACGGGCGCATTTCGCTTTGGCGGGAGGACACCGGGATGAGGCCGAAGCGATGCTGACTGTGATGGAGAATTCTACGGCAGGCAACGGGCGTCTACTTCCGGAGCAAGTTTGGGATGCGGCTGACATTCCGGCTCTCGAGTTATTCCGGGGAAGGCCAACTGGTTCGGCTTGTCCGCTGGTCTGGGCACATTCCGAGTACATCAAGCTGAGGCGCTCGATCCGCGACGGCAAGATCTTCGATCAGCCTCCGCAAACGGTGCAGCGATATCTGAAGGAGAAACACGTCCGGCAAATCTTTGGCTGGAGATTCAACAACAAAACGCGCAGCGTTCCGCGCAACAAGACTCTGCGTATCGTTCTGCTCTTACCGGGGCGCGTGCACTGGACCATTGACAACTGGACGACATCGCACGACACAGACACGCGTGACACCGGGCTGGGGATTCACGTGCTCGATCTGCCGACGGCTTCCCTGCCGCCCGGAGCAGAGGCCGTCTTCACCTTCTTCTGGCCCCATGAAAATCGGTGGCAGGGGACGGATTACCGGGTGGTAGTGGAGTAGCAACGGCGGCTGTCGGGGGCGTCTCGCCTCACAACACTCCGAAAGAATTGAAGAATTTTGTGGAGACAGCCGCCTTCGGCTGTCCGGCCGCGACAGCGGCCGCCTTTACCGGTTAGCACCCTGAGTACGGGCATATCGGGTAGGGGAGGAACTTCATAGCAACAGCGCAGGCAAAATAGTCGCCCTTCGGGCGACGGACAGCCGAAGGCGGCTGTCCCCACAAAATTTAGTGATCAGTTATTTTTCGAATGTTCAAGTCGGCCCTCTCGAGCCTCACTCTTCCGGGCTCGAGTAGCACAACTCAACCACGGTGCAGTCGTCGCTCAGCGGATTGCCCGCGCAGAACTCTGTGACTGCCGAGAAAATACCTTCGAGGGTCGGTGATTTGGAAGCTGCCGCTTCCAGGCGTGAGTCATCGAAGAAGTCTCCCATGGCGTTTTCAGCCTCGGTCACGCCATCGGTAACGAGGATGAAGCGGTCGCCGGACTTCATCTGGCAAGTCGAACTTTCGAATGTTGCATCGGCGAGCAGTCCCACCGGGACATTCCCGTGCGTGGGACGGATGACCTCTCCGGCGCACACGAGCAGCGGCGGGACATGGCCGCAATTTACGTATTCGAGTTCGCCATCTCGCCGCAAGCGGACGAGCAAGAGTGTTGCGTACTTTTCGCCACCCATTTTCTCGCTAAAGAATCTGTTTACCGCAGTCACGACATCCAGCAGCGACATACCCGCAGTCAAGTGGGAATAGATCATCCCTTGCAGCGTTGACGCCATCAGCGCTGCTGAAACTCCCTTTCCACTGACGTCGGCTAGTACAACGGCCAGACCGTCTTTAGTGTTCACGGCATCATAAAAATCTCCCCCAATTTCCTTACACTGCAGGTTCCTCGGTCGAATCTTCGCAAAGGGAACCTCGGGAATCTTCACCTGCATCAGCCGCTGCTGAATGCTGGCTGCGATAGTGAGCTCCTGCTGGTAGCGGCGCGCTTCTTCTTCCGCCTGCACCAGACGCGCATTTTCGATCAGCGACGCAGCTTCTGTTGCGATCGCGTGCAGGATGTCCTGGCTGACGCCGCTGATATCGCGCGAGGCAAAGCGGGAATCGACGTAGAGAACACCCATAGCTTGCGCCGCAATTCCTGGCGCTGGAGTCTGCGCGTCGCGGGTCTGTTGCACCTGCATCTTGCGCAGCGGAATGCACACGACAGTTCGCAGAT
>QIAL01000464.1 GCA_003225535.1 Acidobacteriota bacterium
AGTCTTTCGACGGAAGTTCTGATTGCCTCACTCTTGCCCGATCAGGAAGAAGGATGCCTGAAAACTCGGCCGGATGGAACTATACTAGACGGACACCACCGCATATGCATTCTCCGACGCCGTGGCGTGAACGTAGACGGTCTTCCGCGCGACACTATAGAACGCGACACTATAGAAAAGGAGCAGGAATAGCTTGAGTTTGCCCGAATTTCATTGGTTGATTGGGCAATGGCCAGGAAAACTCGCCTTGGAGGC
>QIAL01000465.1 GCA_003225535.1 Acidobacteriota bacterium
GACGAGGAGCGCGACCTTGATCTTCGCGACGAGGCGTCTGAGGCCAGAAAGTTAGGCTTGGATTTTTATTCCTTTCCAATTGCGGACCGTCAAGTTCCGAAGTCCGAGACAAAGCTTGGAGAGGTATTGGACAAAATGAATAACGAGCTGTCGGCTGGGCGGAATCTTTTGATTCATTGCCGCCAAGGAGTCGGGCGAAGCGGGCTGGTCGCAGCTTGTTTGCTCATTAAGAGTGGCATGAGTCCCGGTGCGGCCGTTGAGGCGGTGTCGGCGGCACGCGGCGTTTCCGTGCCCGAGACGGCGGAACAGCGAGAATGGATTGAGCGCTACTCTCCTGCGTTCACCAAATAGTATTTTGACTTCGTTCTTACGATGATGAAACGCATAGCCATCCTGGGGTCGACCGGTTCGATCGGGCGCAGCACCTTGAGTGTCGCTGAGTCGTACCCAGACCGCTTCCAGATCGTGACTTTGGCTGCAGGCAGTAATGTGGATGCTGCTTTCGAGCAGGCACGTCGCTGGAAGCCGCGGGCCATCTCGATGGCGGCGGAGAAGGATGCGGAAGCGCTTCGTGCTCGACTGAAGACGGAAGGACTCAGCCAGATCGAGGTGGTTCACGGCACAGCGGGTACGGTTCGGGTTGCAACACATGCTGAAGTGGATTTCGTCGTCAGTGCGATTGTTGGAGTCGCCGGTCTCGAGGCGACCTATGAGGCCGTTCGCGCCGGGAAGACGCTCGGACTCGCCAACAAAGAATGTCTGGTCGCCGCTGGAGAGTTGATCACCTCCGAGGCGCGCAAGCGCGGAGTCGCGCTGCTACCGATCGACAGCGAGCATAATGCTGTGCATCAGTGCATGCGCGGCGGACGCATGGAGGAAGTTGAGCGCGTCTGGCTTACGGCTTCTGGCGGGCCGTTCCGCAACACTCCGGCAGCAGAGTTTGCATCTATCACGGTGGAGCAGGCGCTGAATCATCCGACCTGGAAGATGGGGAAGCGGATCACGATCGACTCCGCCACTCTCATGAATAAGGGCTTCGAGGTCATCGAAGCATGCAGACTTTTTCACATGCCGCCCTCGAAAGTCGAGGTTATCGTCCATCCGCAGTCGACGATTCATTCGATGGTGGAGTTCGTGGATGGCAGTATACTTGCTCAGTTCTCAGTAACGGACATGCGGCTGCCGATTCTTTACGCGCTAACATATCCGGAGCGGGTTGAATCGGATATGCGTTTTCCAGTCAGTGACTTGCGTCATCTGGACTTCGCCCCGCCGGACCTGAAAAAATTCCCTTGCCTGCGTTTGGCGTACGAGGCGGCGGAGGCTGGTGGCGCCAAGACGGTGGCATTGAATGCGGCGGATGAGATAGCGGTGGCATCCTTCCTCGAGGGTGAGATCAGGTTTGACCAGATTCCCAGGGTGATCGAAGACGTGCTGGCTGAAACGAATTCCGGTGCTCTGGAGTCTATACAGGCGGTGCTTGCAGCCGATGCTGAAGGCCGTCAAGTTGCCCGGGAGCGGGTGGCTGCCGCCAGGAAAATGGAACGGCCGCGGGCTACATCTTTTGTGTAATTTCGGAATCTAACGAGTGGGGAGTAACGTACTTCGAATATGTCTGACTTTCTGACTTCCGTCGTTGCGGTCATTGGCGTTCTGGGGTTCATGATTCTGATCCACGAGTTCGGCCACTACGCCGTGGCCAAATTGCTCGGGGTGCGGGTGGAGCAGTTTGCCATCGGATTCGGCAAGCGGCTGATTGGGTTCCGCAGGGGCGAAACCGACTACCGGATCAATGCCATCCCCCTCGGCGGCTACGTGAAGATGAGCGGCGAGAATCCCATGGACCAGCGCACGGATGATCCGCGCGAATTCATGAACCACTCCCGCTGGCACCGTTTCCTGATCGCGATCGCCGGCCCCGCGATGAACATTCTGCTGGCGATCTTCCTTTTGACCACGGTTTACATGGTGCACTACGAGTATCCGGTTTATCTGGATAAGCCGGCAGTCCTCGATGGAGTCAAGCCAGGCTCTGCAGCCGCGCAGGCTGGTTTGCAGGCCGGAGACCGCATCGTCAAAGTCGACAACATCGAGAACCCGACGTGGGAGCAATTGGAACCTCGCGTATGGTTGAGCCCGAATCAGCCTCTAACGGTTACGGTGCAGCGTGGTAATCAAATTTTTGACAAGACCATTGTCCCGAAGCCGGTGACTTCTTCCGAAGTTGGTTCGGCGGGATGGTACGCCGAGAATTCGGTGGTCGTGGGACGAGTCGAACCGCAGCTTCCGGCAGCGAAAGCTGGCATCAAGGAAGAGGATCAGATCGTTGCTCTGAACGGCCAGCCGGTGCACTCGCTGGAGAGCGTGATCGACAGCCTGCAACAAACGAAAGATAAGCCGGTCGACCTTACCGTGCTGCGCGCCGGTCAGACTTTACAATTCCGCATGTCGCCGGTTCTCTCAAAGACTGAAGATCCGAAGGAAAACCGCTACCGGCTGGGATTCTCCAACAAGGGTGAGGTGAAAGTAACCACGCTTCCCTTCGCGAAGGCGCTCAAGCTCTCGCTCGAGCGCAACCGGCAGTACTCCCTGATGATTCTGGAGCTCGCCAAGAAACTCGTGCAGCGGAAGATTTCCCTGCGCGCGGTTTCCGGCCCGATTGGGATCGCGCAGGAAGCGGGCTATGCAGCTCAGCAAAAGGGCTGGACTCCGTTGATGGAGCTCACGGCCGGCATCAGCCTGAACCTTGGCATCTTCAACTTGCTGCCGATTCCGATTCTCGACGGCGGTGTGATTCTGTTCCTGGCGATCGAAGGACTGATGCGGCGTGACATCAGCATGAACATCAAAGAACGCGTCTATCAGGCAGCATTCGTGTTCCTGGTGCTATTTGCGGTGATGGTCATATACAACGACCTGATGAAGACGATTCCGGGGTTGGCGGATCGTCTGCCTTAAAGCTTCCAGCCGCTAGCTTCAAACTCCTTGCTAAGGACCCGATCGGCGGGTCCTTTTCTGTTGCCTGCCACGCGAACCAACCTTTTTTGACAATGAGGAATCTGATGTGGGCGAAAAACTGGCCCAACCGCTCTAAGCCCCTTTCAGGAGAACCATTCCCATGTTTTGCCTTCGCTCGGCAGAGGCCTTTCTGCGCTCAAAATCGCTCCTGCTGGCAGCGGTGTTCGCTTCCGTTTCCAGCATCGCGTTTTCGCAAGACAGCTTCATGGTTCACTTCACGCCATCGGGAGGAGGAGCCGGCATCGTCAATCGTGGCGACTTCAATAACGACGGCATTCCCGACATCGTCACCGGCAACAACGGAGGAACCGGAGGCTATGGAGTTTCCGTCAACCTCGGTATCGGCGATGGCAGATTCCGGAACCCGCTCAATAGCGCGCCGGGAGTTGGCACGTTCGACATGGCAGTTGGAGATTTCAATGGGGATGGCAAGCTGGACGTCGCGCTTGCGGGGTATGTCAGCTCGACGCAAGAAGTAGTTCAGATCGGATTGGGCAAAGGAGACGGAACGTTTACAACGAGTCAGACCATCGATATGGCCCCCAACCTCAACGCAACCGGGATTACCACTGGCGACTTCGACGGGGACGGCAAACTCGACCTCGCCGTCATTTCGAACACGGCTAACCAAGTCTATTTCTACAAGGGATCTGGGACGGGCACATTCACCAGCGCGGCTTCCGTCACCGTAGGAAGCAGCCCTTGGACGCTCACCGGGATTCGAGTTGGAGACTTCAATGCCGACGGCAAAATCGATCTGGTGGTCAGTAATTACAAGGGTCTTTTTGTCTTGTGGAATAACGGTGGCAATTTCTCATTCACCCTGGTCAAGGTGGGCAGTTCGAATTACGGCATTGGGGCTACGCCGGTCGACATTAACCAGGATGGTTTCACCGACCTCTTGGTGGTTTATTACACCTGCGAAGTCGGGAAGGATGTTGCCGGCGGGAACTGCACGAACTGGAAAGTCTTACTGGGAACCGCCAACAAAACTTTCAAACAAACATGGAACGTAAACCTCCCATACACGTTTCAGGGTCTTTGGGGAACAACCGCGGCCGATATCAACGGAGACGGTATCAACGACATTGTTGGAATCGCGGGCTTTTATCAACTATATGTTTGGCTGGGAAACTCGGATGGGACGTATCAGACCACACCGCTGTCGTTTCAAATCGGCAGCAATTCGTCGGCCTCTGATCTGGCCGCCAGCGATTTCAATCGGGACGGAAAGATCGATTTCGCAATCCCGACTTCGGGAAGCTCCAGCTCGGTCGGCCTGGGGGTGTTCCTCAATGCCACGCCTCGAAACACATGCACTCCGAGCACGGTTTCGCCCTCAGTCACCGTCTGCCAACCGCAGGATCTTACTTACCGGAATTCTCCCGTGGATTGGATTGCCGACTCCAGGGACACGAGCCATCCCGTTACTTCAATGCAGATTTACGTCGACAACAAGCTGGTGGTGAACTCACCTAGTAGTTCGCTCAATGAGCCGCTGAACATGTCGAATGGTCCGCACTTCGTGGTGACCAAGGCCTGGGATAAATCGGGCGCGAACTTCAAGTCGAACCGCCGCATCACGATCTACAGCGGCAAGCCCGGCGAAACCTGCCCGGCGGCGTCTAGCTCGATCAACGTCTGCTTGCCGACGCAGAATGAGGTCACGACGACTTCATTGCACGTGTTCGCCAATGCCGATTCTGTCGCCCAGATCACTGCCGTGCAGGTCTACATCGACGGCAAACTGATCTACAACGACACGACCGGCGCAACCTATGTGGATACCGCATTCACCGTCGCAAAGGGCTCGCACTCCGTGGTGGTGAAAGCCTGGGACGCGGACGGGAGTGTGTTCTCCCAGTCGCGGAACATCACGGCGCAATAACGAACAGGCCGGCAGCGGATTCGCTGCCGGCTGATTTTGTCCGTCTGGGATAAGCTGCCCTCGCTAGACCGCTTCGTCTAAGCAGTCATGGAGCGTTTTGTCGTCTTGCCCGGCGGCAATAGCCTTTTCGAACCGGGCTTGCAAATTGTTGGAGCAATCGGCCTCGCGGCCGGAAGCAGTGCTGTCCGCACGTTGGCTGCGATCTGTTCCGGCTGGCGTCCTGCTGCCAGATCAGTGATGATCGTGGCCAGAATTCTGCCCACCAGTTCCGCCGAGCGCGGAGATACATGGGTCATCTGCGTGGGCTGACCTAAACCATTGAAGGGATCGTCGTTGGTAACGCCGTTCGGCAAACTGTTAATCGCATCCTGAAAGTTCGGCCAGGCATTGGCCGGATCGTCGGACGTCAGGTTGCCATAAAGTTCGGCGAAGGTGCCACCATCGCCCAAGTTGACCATGGCAGGAGCAATCTGCGAGAGGCTATGTCCCTGGCTGATCATCCACGAAATGAAGGCCATGCCGCATCCGGTGCTATCGGCACTTTGATCGGTGTTATCGGTGCTGTTCACGAAATCGGGCATGCCATCGGCGACCCACTGCGGGGCGGTAGCGAAATCTGCCAGGGCATTGTTGCTGACGAAGGCGGCACACCAGCGCGACAACGCCTCGCCCGTGCTCTCGCCGCAAAGATTGCCGTTCATCGAGCACTCGCTCAGTTCGGCCTCAAATAGCGCCGATACACGCCCCGGGTTGCCAAAGCAAGCATCCACCTCGATGGCGGCACCCGTGACGTAGTCGCAACCCATGTGGTCCGCGCCGCCAGTGCCGTCGGTAGCGCCGTTCAAGGCGAAAACAATTACGCTGACAGGCCCGCCCGTTGTGCCAAAGATTCCGTCGTTGGCATTGGCGACCCGGTCGGCATCGTTGAGCAGGTCTGAGGCATTCTGCAGGCCGGGGTCGCCGAGCGACGGATCCACGTAGATACTCACCCGTCCGCTCGGACTGGTTCCCACGAATTGCGACGTTCCTTGATAGCTGGGCCATGCAGGCGCGACTTGCGCATCACG
>QIAL01000938.1 GCA_003225535.1 Acidobacteriota bacterium
CGCTAATCAGTGTAGGAAATGTGGTTCCATCTTTAGTCTTAAGCCAAACTTCTCTATTCACTACGCTCCCTGAATGCTTCCATGTTTCAAAGGATTCTTGCATAGCATTAATATCGTTGTCAGCTGAATGATCAAATATCGACATTCCGATAACTTCTTCCTTTGCATACCCCAAACGTTCTGCATATGATTTATTACAATCAATTATAATTCCATCGGTATTGATTGTACGGTAAAGGGCCGGTGAATTTTCATAAAGGTCTTTGTATTTTTTTTCAGAGTTAGAATGAGTCACTTCTAGATTCCTTGCTGAATTTTCAATAGATTTGCATGAAAGAGCGTTATTATCTTGATGTGCTATAGTCACATCATAGTGACATTTTCTTTCTAAATAGAAATCAATATGTAATACCAAGCTACAGATTGTTTTCAAATTCACTTGGTCGGTTTAATTCCCTCAGGTTCAGGTCGTAACCTGAACAAAATAGTTAGCGGGTTTGAGGGTGTTTCGGTCCCACACTGCCGAGACGGGATCCATTCTGGTCCGGATAACCATAAGGTGATCAGGGTGAAACCAAAACCCTTTCACAGTTTTTTATTTTAATTTAAAACAGACAAGAAAGCGAGTTTATCGACAGAGTAAAAAAGGATACGCCTCCTTGTGAGTAAAAACTGAAGTTAACTAGGTTATAGCACACGTTATGATTTGTTGGAGAGAAGTTAATTATTACGAAACTTGCGATTAGGTAGAACTTCGGTTAAATTAGGCTTTTATGATCTGTTCTACAAAGTCTCTAGCTGACTTGTGATTGAAAGTAATTTTATCACTTTCAATGAAGTGTTTAATTTTCTGGAAATCCTCGTTACTTAACTTGTCTACTGCAAGCAAACCGCTTATAATTAAAACATTGACAATCATTGAAAGACTCCAATTTGATTTAGTGTTGCCTATGAGTTGACTTTGTATATCCCTTAATTTTTCTTCTAAAACAGTATCGATAGTGATGCTTCTCTTTCTCTTATGGTTTGTAACTTTTGGGTTATTTTTATGGTTATTGGCCATCATGATAACACTTTCTTGTTGGTTTAAAAATATCGTCTGCCAAAATTGGTAACGTCATTTACGCCTGATATTACCTTGATGTCTTTCACATTATGAGGTATTATGCAAAGACCGGTTTCATAAAATGCAACAGAAAGCTAGAGTTTCTCATCACCATGATAGCCTATTTTCCTACTTTCCTACTTTATTCTCGTTGGGAAGTCTTCTACTGAACTTCGATATAGAACAATCAGCCCCAACCCTTAATTTATTTGCAAAGTACTGATATTCATGAAAAAAGAAAACAAATCGATAACGGAAAGTGGAAATGAGAGCAAATGGAATCAATTAGACACCCTTCATACAAAAGTTGATGCTCTTAGTGCATGGCAAATAGCGAGAAGGTTTTTAGAACAATCATATTCCACAGTTACAATCTACAACACATTTTTCGAGGAAGATGCATGGATAATAACAACNNNATTCTAAAACTGGTAAAATATTAAATTGCTGGCACGCTGGCAATTTAAGATCACAAATACCAGATGAAATTAAGGCTTGCCAGGATACGATTTCTCAAACGACACTACCTCCTGATATCTGACACTTGAATCTTTAGGGTTTTTCACAAGTTTGTACCAAGTGTTCAATTCGGAGCTTGAAGTGTTAAGTTAGAGAGCTAAGTTTCAGGAACTGAAACCTTTGGTTGATGATTTTCGTTGACTTTCCATAACTTTATTCCAAACTATCGTATGGCTCTAATGGTTTCTTTGTGGTCTCGTTGTGCTGCAGCCATTCAAGTGTTTTTGCAAACGAGTCTGCAAACTCTGTTGTTGTCAATACGGGAATTCCAAGCTCCACTGCCTTTCGTCTGATCTGAAATTCGTC
>QIAL01000939.1:0-1762 GCA_003225535.1 Acidobacteriota bacterium
AGATTCGGCGAACCTTGCCACGCGTAATTGTTGAAGACGGGCAGCGTTTCGAAGCTTTTTATGCGCTGCGTATTTTCATCGTACGCGCCAAAACCGTATTGCCACGCTGGAGGCGGCGGTGGCGGCGGTGTGCTTTTAGTCTGGAGAAATTTGCGCGCAAGCTTCACCTCGTCGGAATCCGCCTGCCGGTGAAACACCAGCGTATAGGGCCGCTGAATGCGCTCGTCATCCGAAGCCGCAGCCTTCACATCGGGCCGTTGAAGCATGGCCGTAGCCTGTTGCACGACGAACGGGCTGTTCATCAAAAACAGCGCCTGCTGCGGGACGGTTGTGGAAAAGCGTTGAGGACTGGTCGTATCCGGACTCGCGAAGTCAAAGGTGCGAAATATTCCGGGCAGGTTCTGCCGTTCGACAAAACCATAAACGGTGCGGCGACCGGTGAAGGGCTCAGTCGTAATATCGAACGGCCGTCCGCCCACCGAGAAATCGATTTTGCCTGACAAGGCAAGAAACGTGTCGCGCATCGATTCGAAATCGAGCCGGTGACGGTTCATCCGCCAGAGCAATTGATTTGCCGGATCGATCTTCTCAGCTTTCGGATTGTCTGCGCTGCTTTGCTGATAGGTGCTGGAGAGCATCATGAGCCGATGGAGCTTCTTGATCGACCAACCGTCTTCCACAAAACGAGCTGCGAGATAATCGAGCAGTTGAGGATGCGTCGGCAGATCGGAGCGCAAACCGAAATCGCTGGTGGTTCGGACCAACGGCGCGCCGAAGTGATACATCCAAACGCGATTCACGAATACTCGCGCCGTCAACGGATTTGTCGGATCGACAATCGATTTGGCCAATTCCAACCGGCCGCTGCCATGCTTGAATGGCTGCCGCTTCTCACCTGCTATCAATTGCAGGAATTGGCGCGGAACTTCCTCGCCAGGATTGTTCGCATTCCCTCGTTTAAAAACATGCGGCTGGTAAGGAGCGGAATTGTCTTCCAAAGCCATCGCGCGCGGCGGCACCCCTGGATGGGTGGCATCCAACTCGTCGATCTTGCGCTGCAAAGCGCGAAGCTTCTGGCTCGTGGGAATATCAAAAACACGCCGGAATTCTTCCACGTGAGTCGGTGAATCCGGGTTGTAAAGGATCTGCCGCAGGGCTTCCGCCGAGGCGTCCGCCAATTTCGAAGCGTCCTTGTCCTTTTCCAGCATCTTTTTCCAATCGTCATCGATTCGTTTAAACAAGGTGCCATAACGCTCCGCCACTTCCTTGAACGATTCAGGGGCGTTCGTTTCGAAAAGTTTTGCCACCATCGGATTGACTGTGCGATTGCTCTCGCTTCCTGCATGAGAACGGATATCTTTGGCCTGTTCGGCGAAGTTTGTCCCCTTGATCTTCGCGTAGGCAAACCAGGGAACGAAAATCGGGTCGTTCTGTTTCTGTCGATCTTCCAGAAAACGGACCCATCGCTGCAGCACTCCCGGATCAAGCTTTCGCTCGCGCGCCAGTGACTCATGGTTTTCGCCGTCGGAGCCTTTGCCCGAATCGTGAGCCGCGAGCATGTACTCGCCCACCTGCCGGCGCACCTTCACACGCGCTTCCGCCTCCTTCGTCGTCCGGAAATTCTTTAACTCCTCCTGCCGCTTCTTTCGCTCGGCCACATATTCGTCGTAGGCGGCCGGCATCGTGCCCTTGCCGAGTAACGGTTTCTCTGAAGGTTCGCTGCAACTGGCAAACACACCGTAAAGCGAATAGTAATCTTTCG
>QIAL01000939.1:1850-2346 GCA_003225535.1 Acidobacteriota bacterium
GTCAAAAAACCCATCCCCGCGAGCGCCCGTTTATCATCACCGAGCGGAAGAAGGTCAGCCGCAATTTGCTGAATGATGAACTGGTCATAGGGCAAATCTTCGTTGAATGAACGAATGACATAATCACGATAGGTATACGAAAACGGATAGCGTCGCTCCTCCTCAAAAACGTATCCTTTCGTATCGGCATAGCGCGCAATGTCCAGCCAATAGCGCGCCCAACGCTCTCCATAATGCGGCGAATCAAGCAAACGTTCCACGACTCGGCCGAATGCTTCCGGGGAATTGTCGGCCAGAAAATCTGACACTTCCTTCGGTGTCGGCGGCAAGCCAATCAGATCAAATGTCGCGCGAACAATAAGCGTGCGCTTGTCCGCAGGGGGACTGGGAGAAATCTTTTTCTGATCCAACCTCGCCAGAATGAACGCGTCGATGGGCGATTGAACCCAGCTTTCTTTGGAAACTTTCGGGAGCGGAGGGCGCTTCACTGGTTTAA
>QIAL01000001.1 GCA_003225535.1 Acidobacteriota bacterium
GGCGTCTGGAGCCGAGGTGATCGGGTGCATCTGCGCCTGGATGGAACCAGCGCGACCGTGTTGGAGTTGATACCCGCCCCTCAAACTACCTCTCCCATTGTGTTCTGGGCAGCCACGACCGGCTTGGCTGGAACAGCCGAAGGGCAGGTCGTGCTTGCGGGCGACGAGTTGGCAGTAACACACGTTGGCGGGGAGTACGGCAGCACCGAGGAGATCGGCGTCCTCTTGCCGGGAGCGACAAAGATCGTGAACATGACGGTGAACGGTCACAGGGTGCAGGCTGCACAGACGGGGAGTTACGTGAGCGCGCAAGTGCACTTCGCCGGTGAACGCTTCGGTCAGTCAGAAGAGATTGCCCTTACTCCGGTACAGGATGGCAGTCTCGCGGGAACATTCACTGTGCCACAGCGCGTCTTCGACCAGTTGGCTGCAAGGAAGCAGGCGTGGCCCATTCCATGGACGTCCGATGACTACAACACAACGTGGCTGGCTCCGGAACGACTGTTGCTTTTTCTGCAATTCGCGGACGGATCAGACGCAATCCCGGTCTCGGCGTCGCTTGACGACCGCCCTCTGAAGCTCGAGCCCGCCTATAGTTCCATCCGCATTCACACCGCATCATTTATTGGCCTTTACGCCGATTTGTCGACCATCGCGCCAGACAAACCCCACAAACTCGTGCTCGGGCTTCCTGCAGCGGTACAGGACAAGTTACAAGGCGTTTTTTTTGACAACGTAGAATCCCAATTCACCGAAGAGGTTGTGCCGTGAGACGACAGATTGTTGTGCATTCTTGCAGGCACTACGACAAAGGCTCAGCTTTCTAATCGACCTCAAAACTAGAAAGCCTGAGCTTTGGCAGGAGCAGTTCGACCATGACGATGACGGAAACCGCGATTTCCCTGTCGCAAACTGCGAAGGCTCAACCCCTGCTCCGGGTCACGATACGAAACGTTGCAGAGCTAGCTGGTGTATCGACCGCGACCGTTTCAAATGTGATAAACAATACCGGCAGCGTGAGTGAGGCGACGAAACAGAGAGTTAGAGCTGTGATCCAGAGAACAAAATGGACGCCGAATGTCGACGCACGTAATCTTGCTAGATCAACAGCCGAGAAACCGGCGCCTCGGTGAGATGGAGTCGCTGTGGTCAACTTGAACTGCACCGAGTTTTGTTCCTTTTTGCATGATGTGTAAACCAGAATATTCTTTGAAACTGCTACTTCACGAGGTCGAGCCAGTTTGGAGCCGTGGCGCCGCTCGCAGCAGCCATTCATGATTCGACCAGGGGTTAGGAAAAGGAGCATTCGAGTGCTCAACAGACGGCAAGTGCTGAAGGCGTTGGCGGCTGGTTCGATTGCGGTGGGCACTTCAAAGTTCGCGGAGAGCGGCCCGCCGCACGAACTTTCATCTCGACGGCCGCCCCCAAGCCAGCGCAAATTCACTTCGCGCTCAGTTGAGGAAATCATCCAGCGTGTGAAAGCGGGAATCGGCGATCCAGAGATTGCCTGGATGTTCGAGAACTGCTATCCGAATACGCTGGACACTACCGTCCACATCGATGTCGTGGACGGGAAACCAGACACATTCATTATCACTGGCGACATTGACGCAATGTGGCTGCGGGATTCGTCATGCCAGGTGTGGCCGTATCTGCCACTCGCTAAAGACGACGGCAACCTTCGACGTATGTTTTGCGGCCTGATTGGGCGGCAGAGTCGCTGCATCCTGATTGACCCGTACGCAAACGCGTTCTTGCCTGACCCGCAAGCGACCAAACCCCTGTCTTGGGCCGTCGATGACATCACAGACATGCGTCCCGGCGTTGCCGAGCGCAAATGGGAGATTGATTCTCTCTGTTTCTGCATTCGCCTTGCACATGGCTACTGGCGGGCGACCGGCGATGTATCTCCTTTCACCGCGGAGTGGGCACGAGCAATGCAGCTTGTGGTGGGTACTTTTCGTGAGCAACAAAGAAAGAAGGGCCCGGGCAGGTATCATTTCCAGCGGCGAACCGAAGTGCCCACCGATACCCAAATGCTTGGTGGCTACGGCAATCCCGCGCGGCCTGTCGGTTTGATTTATTCGATGTTTCGCCCTTCCGATGATGCATCCCTGTATTCGTTGTCTGTTCCGGGCAATCTTTTCGCCTTGGTATCTTTGCGCCAGTTGTCAAACATGGCCGCGGAGGTCTTGCACGATTCCGCGTTTTCTGCAGAATGTCGCATCCTGGCTCAGGAAATCGAATCTGCACTTCCTATGTACGGACGAGCCCGTGCCGCGCGGTTTGGAGAATTCTGGGCTTACGAGGTCGACGGCTTTGGCAACCAGTTGCTGATGGATGACGCGAATCTGCCGAATCTGCTTGGCCTTCCCTATCTAGGTTGTTGTGCTTCGGATGACCCGATCTATCTCAGCACGCGTTCACGCATTTTGAGTCAGACAAATCCCTATTTCTTTAAGGGAACTGCCGCAGAGGGCATCGGCGGTCCGCACGTCGGACTGGATATGATTTGGCCAATGTCTATCATCATGCGGGCTCTAACCAGTTCTGATGTGAGCGAGAAACTGCAGTGCCTGCGCTGGATTAAGAACACGCATGCTGGCACGGGCTTCATTCACGAGGCTTTTCACAAGGACAACCCAGCACAGTTCACCCGACCGTGGTTTGCATGGGCAAACTCGCTATTCGGCGAACTCGTCGTGAGATTGAGTCAAGAACATCCGCAGTTGCTCACCGCTAACTAGCTGTCCGGATATTTCTGGCTTGAGGGCAATTGCTGTCGTTCGGATGCTCTCCACCGCGTTCGGAAACATTGTGTCAGGCGTCTTCACTCCCGTGCTCGCGAAACACTCGAAGTCGTTCTCCCTCATCGACTGTATCTCGGTCGGAGTGGATCGCATGCAGCGAAACTTCGAGCCGATGCGAAAGCAGGTAGAGGCGTGGCAGCGGAGCGAACTCACGGACCTCACCGCGAAAGTAGTCATCTACGAGGCGTTCGTGGAAGGCAGGCTGGAAGCTCCCAAGCATCTGCGCGCACCGTGCATGACTTGTACTTCGAGCCGAAGTACGAGGAATTCACGGCCGCGAACGATCTGGAGTCTCTCCAACGCGTTCACTTCTGCGTTCAAAGAACTCGAGCCCATCCCGCAATTCAAGGCCACAGCTAAGCTGGGCGAGTTCCTCGAGGCTCGATTCTCGCAGTCCTTCTGAGCTACGGCGGTTTCGGGCCGGCCCCCGCTGCTTGCTTAATCCACTGACGAGCATATCGAAGGGTCGTTTTGCGGTTGAGCGGTGCAAGTGTTTCATTCCACCTACAGAAAGCTTTCCCTCTTGGTCTTCCCAGGAGGCAAGAAGAACCACGAATGGTGAGGGGAGAAGGAATTTGCACCTCCGACCCCCTTGGTCCCGAAACAAAGAACATTTAGCCAAGCTATTGAGTTTTCAATCTATGTGAGTGGTGCTTCAGCAGTGTCAGCCAGCGCACAATCGTCGTCGTAGACGAAGACGGCAATGCTGCCGACTTCAAGGAGGTGGGGCAAGATGGCCTGGGAGAGACGCGGGGATGAAAGTGGATTCCAAAAGGCGTTTCTTATGGGTGGTAGGCGATTCCTCGGCACCGGGAGGGGCGGCTGGCGAAAACGTGATGCCGGCCGGCGGGGACAAGCAATATGGCGTTTTCCAAAGTTTGCGATGAGCGGCGTTATCAATGTTGAGACGCGAAACGGTCGTTATCGCCTCAAGAACCGGTAATTGACGTGCGGCCCCGCGGAACCCCAAAGCTTGCGCGGAAACGGACACTGTTCTCCCAGAGGCGATTCGAGTGCCGTCGGACAAGCTCGAAGAAAACCTGCCCAGAATTCCCAAGGGGTAAACTCGCATCATGCTTACCAGAGGTCTTTGTAAACGTGCCCGACTGCGATCATCATCTTGTTCCTCGTCAGCATCTGTTTCGCAGCAATCATTCACGACACAGTTCGGTTTGCGCATCCAATCCGGGCGATACACGGAAATCTGTCCAATCACGGTAACGCTATTCCTCCGTCTGGGTTGACGTCTACGACAACGCACAACTTTGCCTAGACAATTCATTGACACCGGGCCGGGTGACGAATGCGCGTCAGGAAAGCGACCTAGGGCGTGCCGTCCACGCCGTTGCGGCGGAGATCAGGCCCACCACGATGGCGCCGAGCAAGATGAAAAGCGAGGTGGCAAGGTCGGGCTTGGTAATCATTAAATAGAGGATACCGAGCGTGAGCAGAAACCGCACTCGGATTAGTGTGAGGATCACGGGATCTTGGACAGACGCGCGCCCAGCTTCCGAAAGCGGGGTATTCCCCTCGGGCAGCACAGCACGCAGCATGCGCACGCGCAGCAAGATGAACACGAATCCGATCCCGAACGCGAACACGGTGGCCAGCAACGACGAGAGGAGCCAGCCTTCTTTCATGCTTTCGAAGATGGAAGCGAAATAAACGCCGCTGAGGATCAGAAGCAGGAGGCCGGCCCCGGAAATGGGCAGTGAGAGTCTGTAGATGCGAAGCCAGGCGCGGACTTGCTCGGCGTTGGTCGAGCGGCGCAGCAGAGAGGAGGCGACCCATTCAAGCCCGTAGCCCATAAACAGGCCGACCATCCCAACAAGATGAAGGAAGATTGCGATGGTAAAGCGTGTCCCAGCGGACATAGCGGACATAGTGTACAGCCTACCCGTTCGCGGATACGCCCACAAATTGTGGAACTTAACGGAAGCGCTCCATTTCGCGTACACAAAATAGGTGCAAGAGATCTAGGCATTCGCCTGCCGTTTCGCGCCTTAACGTTACCGATGCCTAGAAAGAGTGGGGCCTCGCAGTTCGGATGAAGACTCCGCGATTCATCAAAGTTTGCTGGAGCACCTACATTTGGGCCTGGGAGGTAGACGTAGAACGGACCATCAACATTTTGATGGTGTCACCGACTGCGCAGGGCGTTTGGCATGTATTAATCATATCTCGTCAACAAAGCAGATTCTCAGTTGGCGTAAAATCGCGATTACACTCATGTCCCTTGCGGTAGGGGAATTTGAGTGAAAGGCTCAGTCCGACCCATCCATCTCTTCGATCGCACTGGCGATCATGATTCCTAGTTCAAACTCCTCTCCAAGAAGAGGAGCGGGACGCCTAATCATTACGTCGGTGATTTACTGCACACCATGAGGATTTCCAGGCTGTCCCGCGTGCGGACCGAAACTCTGCAGTTGCTCGTAGTCCCATCCGCGGCTGCCAACAGTTCAACTATTCAGTTTCCAATACCCAGTCAGAGGAGCCCGCCGCACCTTCTGCTCATTGAGCAACAGATTGAGCGCGGTCGCGACGGCTTCCGGTCGCCTGCGCAGTTGCTCTGCTAGGTCGCGCTCGCTGACGACCACATCTCCAGTTGGGAATTGTTGGTGGACAGTCCTTCCGTAAATAGAAATTCGCTCGGCGAGACCCCGCAGTTCCTTTCGCTTCTTCAGTTCGGCGCGTTTTCTTTTCGTCTCGACGGACTCAAATGCCCGGATGAATGCGGCGGTGATGCTCACAGCCGATGCGATCAAGCCGAACCACCATTGCGGGGAAACGGACGTCAAAATACTTTTGAAGGACTGCATGGTCAGAAAAGCTCAGGTTCGGGAGTTGCGCGAACAGAATATCAGCAGCACAGAAGAACTGACAGGTTACGTGAGTCGTGCGCCAGTCGCCTCGGCATGTACAACAAGGCGTATAAAATCAGAATCGTATTCAGCGTCCTTATGCTCGTCCTTATTGTACTGCTGGTGTCGTGGCTCGCCTTTCGAGCCATCGGAGCGGCTGGTGTGCACGCTGTCGCCACCTGGCAGGATTGCGCCCGTTATGCCTTGGTCGTGATGTTCCTCTTCACTGCAACCGCGCATTTCAACAAGATGAAGCACGACCTAGCGCGAATGATTCCGACATCTTTTCCGCGCCCCCTGATGATCGTGTACATCACTGGTGTTTTGGAACTTCTCGGAGCGGCGGGGTTGGTGCTCCCGCAATTTCGCAGGTTTGGGGGCATTTGTCTCATTGCACTCCTCGTCGGGATGTTCATCGCCAATGTAAATGCGGCACAGCGCGGCATCACACTGCGCGGCAAACCGCCAACCCCGCTTTGGTTGCGGGCTCCGATGCAGATTTTGTTTATTGCGCTACTCTGGTGGTCAACTCGCGTCTAAACAGCATTATGCATCGTCAGGCCGACTCGAAGAACTTCTTGATCTGTATCCAATATCTTCTGACCACGTAATCCGTGCTGATGTGCCCACCACGCATAAGAGACTTCAACGCGGCTCCCGTAAGTTCTGCGAACAGTCTGGTGCGTTCATAGGGAACGTTCGGATCGTCCCTGGCGTGGAACATCAGTACCTTGGAACCCTCGATTTCCTTCCTGTGGTGCCAAGGATTGTAGAAGGTACCGCTACGAAGCTTGTTCCAGTTTGCATCCGAGAGCCGATATGAATTCCCGAACGCTTGCCGGATGTACTCAGCGTAGTTCGAGTTCGCGGTTTCGGCCTTCTCAGCCGTATCCAGAATGCTCCAATCCACAACCGAGCAATTCGCGACCACCCGGTTCACTCGTGGGTCAAGAGACAACAGGATTGCCGCAGCCCCGCCGAAACTGCCGCCAATTACGAAAACCTGATCCGGCGCGAGTCGGAATCGTTGACCGAACGCAATTTCTTTCAGTTCCTTCGGCAATTCGTCGAGCACATTGAGGATGTCTTCATGGGGTGACTTCGCCAGAAACTCACCACCGCTTTCCCACGCTCCGCGATAGCGCGGGTAGATAACCCAAAAGCCTTTTGCAGCTAGAAAATCAGACAATGGCTGTTTGCTAGGAATCGAAGGCATGCCGTCGCACAAGATGATTAGCCTTTGCTTCCTTTGCGTTCGAGACGGAGGTAGGAATTCCGCAACGATTTCGTTCTTGAATCGGGCTCGGAACATATCTCGGCATTATCGCTTAGGCAGACGAGCACCCAAACGCGCTTGGGGATCTGAGGTCGCTAGAAGCACGTTCCAATGCTCAGTGCAGCGACGGCGTGTGAAAAGGGAGAAGCCATTGTGGTTTTGTTAGCGACTTCTTTTCTAACTCATATACCAGCCACCGTTGACCGAAATCGTCTGCCCAGTCATATAGTCGTTCATCGCCAGCATCACAGCGACGGATGCGATGTCGTCCACCGAGCCAAAGTGCCCCATCGGAATAAGATTCGGGTTCGCGTTGGGGTTGCTGGTCACCATATCGGTCTCAATCAGCGCAGGGGCGATGGCGTTCACCGTAATCCCGTTCTTTAAGAAGGATGCCGCACAGGAGTGAGTCAGCCCAATGATTCCTGCCTTGGATGCCGCGTAGTGTGGTCCCACCGTACCGCCAGTTTGCGCAGCGACCGAGGACATATTGATGACGCGTCCCCAATTTCTCTGTTGCATCCCGCCGATCACGGCCTGTGTAACCAAAAACACCGACTTCAGATTGACGGTGAGGGTTTCGTCCCATTCCGCTTCTGTAATCTCATCCAATTTGCGCGGATGGGCGATAGCAGCATTGTTGACGAGGATGTCGACTGCACCGAACTTCGCCACGACCTCTGCGACCATGCGCTTCACGTCGGCGGCGACTGAGACATCTGCCTGGACAGCGATTGCTTTCTTCCCGATCATTTTGATTTCGCCGCAGACCGCATTCGCTGCGTCGGCACGTTCTCGGAAATTCACGGCGACATCGGCACCAGCACCAGCCAGCGCGATAGCGACGGCGGCTCCGATTCCCCGGCTGCCTTCCAGTCACAAGCGCAACTCGATTCGTGAGGTCCTGCATGGCGTCATTGTATGCGTCTTGCTCGCATAAGTGCGCCGCGGCGAAATGCTGCTTCCATTCAGGCATAATGGCTCTTCAGCCATGCTTCTAACAATCACTAACACCAAGAGTCCAGCGACGGACTTGGGCTATCTGCTCCACAAGAACCCCAGCCGCGTGCAGACGTTCGAACTCTCGTTTGGGAAAGTCCATGTGTTCTATCCCGAAGCATCAGGGACCCGTTGCACCGCTGCGCTTTTGCTGGACATTGACCCAGTGGGGTTAGTGCGCACTCGTCGTGGACCCTCCGGTGAGGGCGGGATGCTGGACCAGTACGTCAATGACCGTCCATACGTGGCTTCGTCGTTCATGAGTGTCGCCATAGCTCGGATTTTCAATTCCGCACTGGCGGGGAACAGTAAAGATCGCCCAGAACTCGTAACAGTTCCGCTGCCTCTCAGTGCGCGAATTGCCGTCCTGCCTTGCCGTGGCGGGGAGGAGTTTGTTCGCCGACTGTTCGAAACCCTCGGCTATCAGGTCGTGGCGGAACATCATCCGCTTGACGAGAAGTTTCCCGAATGGGGCGACGGGCCGTACTACACCGTAGAGATAAGCAAGAACGTTACCTTGCAGGATTTGCTGACCCATCTCTATGTCCTTATTCCAGTGCTAGACGCGGACAAACACTACTGGGTGGGGAAGGATGAAGTCGAAAAGCTGCTACGGCATGGGGAGGGATGGCTACAGTCACATCCTGAGCGCGAGGCAATCGTAAGTCGCTATCTACGCGGATTCCGAAAGCTGACGCGGGAAGCGTTGGCTCGGCTCACGGAGGATGAATCGCTCGATCCCGAAGCAGAACAGGAAACCAAGGAGGAGCAGGAACAGGCGATTGAAACTCCCATTCGTCTCCATGACGCCCGACTCCAGCAGGTCGCTTCGGAGCTCAGGACGAGCGGTGCTAAGCGGGTCCTCGATCTTGGTTGCGGCGAAGGAAAACTCATCCGTGAACTACTGAAGGACAAACAGTTCGAGGAGATCGTCGGAATGGACGTGTCATACCGCAGCCTCGAAGTAGCCGCCGAGCGGCTCCACTTAGATACCCTGCCG
>QIAL01000940.1 GCA_003225535.1 Acidobacteriota bacterium
CTGCTTTGTTCTGGGGTGCGAATCGCCGGTTCATGCTCAGGCCCGAGTGATCGAACTTACTGCCGACCATGACAGCCGGTACAAGATTGCGGGAATGCGGGTTCCTGAGATCACGGTGAAGGCACGAGAACACATTGTTCTGCGGGTAACGGCGCGGAGAGGCAAGTCATGGAATCGCGACGGCTCCGTCCACGGTTTCTCGCTGTTGCGTGCCAAGGATCGAACCAAGGTGGAAGGATGGGATCTGTTGTTCAAGCCCGGTACGCAGGAGTTTGAGATGACGGCTCCTCTTGACCCTGGTGAATATGTAGTTGTTTGCACGGTGATCTGCAGCGAAGAGCATGAGGGCATGCACATGAAGTTCACCGTGTTGCCTTGAGGAAATCACTATGAACCGATTCATGATCAAATGTGCATTCACGTGTCTCGTCCTTATCGCAGCAACCCTTGGGCAAAATGCGCAGACTTTTCACGGAGAAGTCTCCGATAGCCAATGCGCTCTCAATGTCCACTCGCTGACGCGCTCGCACCAGGAAATGCTTAAATCGAAGTCAATGGGCGGGACGGCCAATACCTGCGCCGTGTATTGCATTGAGCACTTGGGCGGATATCTTGTGCTGTCAGCGGGAAAGAATGTGTATCGCCTGGACCGTTCCGACCTGGTGCACGGGTTCGAGGGGCGCCGCGTCGTGGTGACGGGTGTCCTCGACAGCAAGCTCAATCAGATTCACGTGCTCAAGATCGATCTGGAAGAGAAGCCGTAGATTTCTTGCCTGCCTCGGTGAGCAGGAAGACGCACAGAATTGCCATCTCAGGCTCGATAGCGTGCCGGTAGCGCGGAATCGCGTAAACGAAATAGTAGATAGCCGGATAGAACAGCACCAACCAGAACAGGAGCCACGCACCCGGCCTCCGCTGCCGCAAAGCTCGCGCTAGTCCCCAAAACATCAGCACTGAAGACGCGAGGAACAGGGAGTCTTTGATCGGGCCCAGCCAGACTGGATCTGTGACCCGCGGCGGACCTGCCCAAAAGCAAAGGAATCGCTTCAAAGAAAGAAGGGCGAAGCGGCCGTAGTCCGCCTTGATGTAGGCCAGCGCCTGCTGCTTGCGCATGGCAATATAGTTCAATTCGCCCATCGTCTGGAATTGACGCATTGCATACGAATCGTGCGGCGGATCGAGGTAGAGCATCAGGGTACCGTCAGCGCCATTTCCATTGCCTAAACGAAGTTCGGCGCCGAAGTTGTCGCGGATGAAAATGAACTTCCCGAAAGTGCGATAGTTCCTGACCAGCCACGGCGTGATGCAGGTAAAGAAAATGATCGATGCCAGCGCTACGCCGGCAAACGATCGCTTGCCAGCTTTGGCGCGCCGGTACCAGGCCCACAATCCGGTGGCGGGAAGAAATGAGAGCAGGGAAGTCCCATTTAGAGCGATCAGGCCCCAGAGCACTCCAAACTCAAGCCAGGGAAGCCAGCCGTCGCGTTCTTCCAGCGTCAGGGCCAGCCATATAACGCCGGCAAGCAGCAGAGCCGATAGGCTCGTCTCCCAGACAGCGCGCGTGCACCAGAACATTACGTTGGGGAGAAGCGCCCACGCCCATGCCGATATGACAGCGACTTTCTCGGAAAACATACGCTTCGCGATCAGAAAAATAGGAATGCACGTCAGCGCTGAGAAGACGCTATTGAGTCCGAAGACCAGAAACACGCCAGCGGTGAGATATGGATAGAGCGGAGGCTCCCACGCTGTCGGGCCAGTGGGCGGGCCAAAGGGACTGGCGAAGCCGTGTCCCGAGGCAAGCGAGGCAGCGATGCGGCCCATCTCCCAGCCGAAACTGAAGTTGTCGTCAGTGGACTTGAATTTGTAGGTGTGGCCCAAAACGATCCACCCCAGGCGCAGCGAGAGAGCAATGGTTGCGATCCACAAAGGGGAATTGCGGACCTGCCTCCACATTCGGAACAGCGCATCGTAAGCACCCGCGCGGTTCAATAATGCGTTTTCCATGAGCGACTCTATTTGTAGTCGACCGCAGGGCTTGCGGCAACTCGGCATTCGATTCCGAAATGACTGCCATCGATGTTCATTTCACCGCGTATGCGACTTTATTGCCCGTTATTTCAACATCTTACCGGGCTTCCTCGCAAATCCACTTGACACCAGTAACGATGCGCAGTAATTTAACGTTGTTAACTTAACATCGTTAACCAAGGTGCCATCGTTATGGGAGTCAAAGAGAGACGCGAAC
>QIAL01000002.1 GCA_003225535.1 Acidobacteriota bacterium
GTACCCCTGACCCTGCCGACTGCATACAACGTTCAGGGACAGCCTATCTTTGCGACAGGAAGAAGCCAGGACGTCCCGGCCAACACGGTGTTTGATTATGTGCGCTTCCAAAACGACCTGAATGCGCTGGCGCCGGGGAACATTCAACTGCTCAGCATCTATGGCATTGCGAAAGACTTTGGCAACGGCTACATAGGAAGCTGGACCGCCGGCGTCGATCACGATTTTCACGATTTGAAGCTCAGCGCCTCGTATGTGGCCACGGCGGGAATTCATCTGCCGAGGTTTTATAGCCCGAATGGTTACGGCGGAGCCTGCGCCGGTTTCGCGCCATTTACGCAATTCGATACCGAGTGCCATGCCACCGGCGGTTTTGGGCCTGAAACCATTATGACCGACGCCTCGCACTCGTCTTATCATTCGTTACAGACAAGCCTGACGAAAAATTCTGCCCGCCTTGGCCTTGGATTGCAGGCGAGCTACACCTTTTCAAAGGCGCTCGACGATACCAGTTCTGTGCTGGGCGGGCTGCTCGGGACATCGGGAACCGTCTTGCAAACGGGCCCTCAGAATCCCTGGGATCCATCGGCTGAGAAGGGGCCATCGACCTTCGATGTGACGCACGTTTTTGCGGCCAGCGTAATTCAGTTGCTGCCGCTGGAGCGTGTGCGGTTCCTGCGGCCACTGGGGCGAACATTCACGCGAGGCTGGCAGCTTCTGAACATCACGACGATGACGACGGGATCGCCCTTCACGGTCTACTCGGGTATTCAGCAAACTGGAGCGGGATTGGGCGGGGGTGATCGTCCGGATCTTGTTTCCATGCCGAATTTTTCGACCAGTCGGGCGGTGAGGGACGATTACTTCGGCATGGGCAAAGACAACATATCCTTCTTTAACGTCCCCATCAATATTCCGGGGGGAACCGGGCCGCATAACGGGCGTTTCGGCACTCTTGGGCGAAACACCTTCCGCGGGCCCGCATTTCACGACTTCGATTTTGCGCTCGTTAAAGACACACCGTTCGGCCATCGTGGCAATGCGGAAATGGGAACGCTCGAGTTTCGCGCAGAGTTCTTCAACATCTTTAATATCGTGAATTTTGGGCTGCCGTCGAACATTGTGAACGGGAGCGGGTTCGGGATCATCAGCAAGACGGCGGGGTCGTCGCGGCAGATTCAGTTTTCGCTGAAAGTAATCTACTGAGTTGTGACTTAAGGCAGAGACCCCGAGGATCTTAGCTGCGTCCACGACCAACCTGTGCACTTGAGAATTCCCTTTCCAGCCTCGAGTAGCTTTTCGGTGAAAGGGATCCTTCGACTGCGGTTGTTCTTTGCGCTTATCGCGCAAAGAACAATCCTCGCTCAGGATGACAGGTATTGATGACAGGCCCCGACGACAGACCTTGACGACAGGGCTTCGTGCATCTTTTATTTGTTATTGTGAGCTTGTGCGACGAAGAATTTGTACCTCAAGTGGACGTAAACTCACGCGTACCACGTGGAGCGGACCGGTACCGATTGAGCCGTCCACTTCCTGAACCGTTGCAGCTCCTTGGGGAATTATGCGGACTGGTTGCGGAGCCTGCGGGCCGGCCTGATTGCTGTACAAGACTTCAAAGGCATCGCCTTCCGCACTCAGCATGACCTCCACGATTACGTCGAGCTGCTGCGCCTGCGTGGGATTTGTGTTCGCCGCGACGACGACCTCCTGGTCGTTGAGAATGCGTGAGAAGGCGACTACTCCCTGAGGGAATCCGGAAACTGCGAAGGTTACGCCATCGCCCGAGAGCGGACGAAAATAGAAGCGTCCGTAACGCAACGCAGACTGTCGCGCGCGGACCGTCGTGATCTGCTGAATGTGCTGGTAGAAGCTGCTGTGCCCGTCGAAGCCGGGGCCGCCCCAAAGCGCCTCACGCACGGCGGGGTCGCTACCCGCGCCGTGCAATCCCTGCTCAGTGCCATAATAAAGACAGGGGATTCCCGGAAGGGAGTACAGGATCGACATAGCGGATGCGCTCTTTCACGTCGTGATTGTCGAGGAACGTCACGAAATAACGAGTAGCGTCGCCGTGGGAACTGAGAACGTTGGCCTCGACATTCTTGCGGTTCTGATACATGCCGACGACCGCGGTGGGCGCGGCGAATCCTTTCACTACCGGCTTGAGAGTGTTGAACAGCGGGTAATCGAGAGCGGCGTCGACGCCGACCAGATCGCTCTGATCGCTGGTGGTTCGTCCGATGAATCTGGCGATGTCTTGTTCAGCGTTGGAATCGAAGACTTCTCCGAAGGTGAAGAAATTCTTCTTGCCGATGCTCAGGGCGAACTCGCGCATGGAATTGCCGAAGAGACGCGGGAGGTCGCCTTTCAGATAGCGGATCGTATCGATGCGGAAGCCGTCGACATCGAAGCGGGCGATCACATACTGGAAAGCGCGGATCAGGAAACGCTGCACATCGGGATCGGCCGTCACCAGCTGCTTGAGGATGCTGAAATCGCCGATGGTGTCGTCGCCATTGCCATCGGGAGTGCCTTGGCGGCGGAAGAACTTGTTTTGCTGTAGCTCCGAAGGCCATACCACGGCGTCGAGGGACGGATCGGGAATGGTGGCAACGTCGGGGAAGTTGGCCTTCGCTGCGCCGGTTTGGTCGCGCCATTGAACCGGCTGGGGCGAAGCGTGAAAGCTGGACTGCGCTCCCTGGTTGTTGATGCAGAACTGGTCTGCCGGATCGCATTGGTAGGCAAATGCGTTGCCCGTGTGGTTCAACACAATATCGAAGATAACGAGCAGGTCTTGTTGGTGGGCTGCATCCACGAGGGCGCGGAGTTCGTTGTCTGCTGCGGCGGGATTGTCGGCGAAGCGAGGCTCGGCGCCGATGAAGTTGTGGATGCCGTAGCCGTGATACGTGTTGGGATCGAATTGAAAATTCTTTAGGACAGGACTGAGCCAGATCGCTCCGGCTCCGAGTTGCTTGATGTAAGAAAGCTGTTGTTGCACGCCGGAAAATTTTCCGCCCTGGAATCCGAAGTAGGTTGGATCGTCGAATGGCTGGTGCGCGGGGGAGGCCGAGGCGTTATTGAAGCGATCGAGCATCAGGAAATAGATCCAGCGGTCGCGCCAGTCTTCGGGCGATGGAAATGGAGCGGCGGCGGGAGTTGGTGGGTTGACGGCTTGGTCGAGAATCGCTTGAAAATCGGGAGCGAACAGCGAGGTCGGCACGACACACCTCCGGCAAGGACTATCGATGAGGGGGAAGTCGGAAGGGGCCCATCGGGATACTAACTCGTTCGGGCGGGATGGCGCAGAACTAAGCACAGATGTTCGGAAATTGGAACAGAGACGCTTCGCTGAAATTGCGATGGCTTGGAAAACGGGTCGAGCTTCGCTCGACGGACAGCCGAGGGCGGCTGTCCCCACAAAAAGCTAGGTGGGCTTATGTGAGTTAGTCGCCGCTGGCGTGGGTCTGCGTGGGCACCAGTACCAGACGCGGGCGAGCCGGGACAGGCTCGGGCTGTGACGGATGGCGGAACGTGCCCAGGATGCCGAATACTGCGATGTAGGCGGCGAGGACGCCGAGGCCGACGGATGCGATCACGGTGAAGCAGAGGATAACGGGCATCAAGAGGGAAATCACGGTTTCAAAATCCTTGTGGTTTTGTCTGCTGAAGCTGGCCACTTCGTATCGGTAAGTCTCAACAGCGTCATTGGTCGGCAGTTGTTGATTGTTAGCGGGAATCTGTCGGGCTAACAACTAACGACCGGCTACCGTTTTCAATCTACCTGCGTTGACGCTCCGCGCTGTTGACGACTAAGATACGGAGTAGAGCTGTGCATTCCTACTTTCGGACAATTCTGGCGACCTGTCGACATTACGGAAGGGACATCACCCTGGGCGAATGATGGCCATTACCAAGATCTCTGTCCGGGGCGCCCGGCAGCACAATCTGAAAAACATCAGCGTCGAGATCCCGCGGAATGCGCTTACGGTCGTGACCGGGCTGAGTGGGTCGGGGAAGTCCTCGCTCGCGTTTGACACGATTTATGCCGAGGGCCAGCGGCGGTACGTGGAGACTCTTTCGGCCTACGCGAGGCAGTTTCTGGATCAGATGGAACGGCCGGATGTTGATGCAATTGATGGACTTAGCCCTTCTATCTCGATTGAGCAGAAGACCACCAGCCGGAGCCCGCGGTCTACCGTGGGGACCATCACCGAAATCTATGATTATCTTCGCCTGCTGTTCGCTTCTATTGGGGTTCCGCATTGTCCCAAGTGCGGACGGGCGATCAGCCGGCAGTCGGCGGACCAGATTGTCCAGAGGGTCATGGCCCTGACGCCAGAAGACCGGGTCATGGTGATGGCTCCCATTGTCCGGGGGCGCAAGGGCGAGTTCAAAAAGGAGATGGAGACGCTCGTCAAGCACGGGTATACGCGGGCGCGCATTGACGGTGAGTTGGTCAATCTGGACGATGATGTCGCCATCAGCCTTGACAAGCGGAAGAACCACACCATTGAGGTCGTGATCGACCGGTTGCTGGTGAAGCCGGGGATCGAGCACCGGCTGGAGATGTCGATTGGGTTGGCTATGAAGTTGGCTGGCGGGCTGGTGCAGGTTGCGGTGGTGGGGGGCGAGGAGCAGCTTTACTCGGAGAAGCTGGCTTGCCCAGATTGCGGGATCAACGTACCTCAGTTGGAGCCGCGATCGTTCTCATTCAACAGCATGTATGGGGCTTGTCCGGAATGTCATGGGCTGGGCAGCAAGTACGATTTCGATGCGGCGAAGGTGATCAACGACTGGTCGAAGCCCTTGCTTGATGGGGGACTTGGGCCGGGATCGGCGTCGCAGAATCTGATTCACCAATTACAGGTTGTGGCATCGGCGTATGGCATCGATCTCAGTACACCTTTTGAAAAGCTGCCGGAGAAGATTCAGGACTTCCTGCTCAATGGGGAGCAGGGGCGTGGCGGGAAGACTGGCTTCCACGGGATATTTGGATATCTCAAGCAGAATCTGGAGGAGTCGACTTCGGAAGGGTATCGCGATTGGCTGATGGATCACATGTCGGCGACCGAGTGTCCGGCATGTCATGGGAAGCGGCTGCGGCCGGAGAGTCTCGCAGTGAAGGTGAACGGGATCTCGATTGCCGATTTCACGGCGATGCCGGTGGCGCGAGCCCTAAAAACAGCGCAAGGCATCAAACTCGCGGGGCGCGAGGCAGCGATCGCCGGGCGCGTCATGTACGAAGTGGTGGAGCGCCTGCAATTCTTGAACGCGGTGGGGCTCGACTACATCTCTCTGGACCGGTCGGCGGCGACTTTGTCGGGTGGCGAAGGGCAGCGCATTCGGCTGGCGACGCAGATTGGATCGAAGCTGCGCGGAGTTCTGTACGTGCTGGATGAGCCGTCGATCGGGCTGCACCATCGGGACAATGGGCGGCTGCTGAATGCGCTGGAGAATCTGCGGGATCTTGGCAACACTGTGCTGGTTGTCGAGCATGATGAGGAAACGATCCGGCGGGCGGACTACGTCGTGGATCTCGGTCCGGGGGCGGGGCGGCACGGAGGCGCGCTGGTGGCGTATGGGACGCCGGAGGAGATCATGCGCGAGCCGAACTCGCTGACTGGAGCGTACATCTCGGGCAGGACGCAGATCGAGATGCGGCCGGAGCGGCGGCAGAAGAATGGCGCTGCGCTCGCGATTCTTGGCGCGAAAGAAAACAATCTCAAGAATCTGGATGTGACATTTCCCTTGGGCGTGATGACCGTCGTTACGGGCGTCTCCGGTTCCGGTAAATCGACGCTGGTCAATGACATCCTGTATCGCGCGCTGGCACGGCAACTTTACCGGTCGCGCGAGAAGGCGGGCGAGCATAAGGCGATCTCGGGCGCGGAGAATATCGACAAAGTTATTCGGATCGATCAATCGCCGATCGGGCGGACGCCGCGGTCGAATCCGGCGACGTATACCGGAGTGTTCACTGCGATTCGTGATCTGTATGCGATGTTGCCCGAGTCGCGGGAGCGCGGCTACAAGGCCGGACGATTCTCATTCAACGTTTCGGGCGGGCGTTGCGAAGCGTGCCAGGGCGAGGGGCAGCGGCGCATCGAGATGAATTTCCTGCCCGATGTGTATGTGTTGTGCGAAGTGTGCGGCGGGCGGCGCTATAACTCGGAAACGCTCGCAGTTAAATATAACGGGTACTCGATCGCCGACTTGCTGGAAATGCCGGTATCGGATGCGCTGCCGATTCTCGAAAATATTCCGCAGGTGAAGCCGAAGTTGCAGACCCTGGTCGACGTAGGGCTGGGATACATCCATCTGGGACAATCGGCTGTGACGCTTTCCGGCGGAGAGGCTCAGCGCATCAAACTGGCGCGTGAGTTGAGCAAGCGGCAGACGGGGAAGACGCTTTACCTGCTCGACGAACCGACCACCGGGCTGCACTTCGACGATGTTAAGAAGCTTCTGGACGTGTTGCATCGTCTAACGGACTTGGGAAATTCGATCATCATTATTGAGCACAATCTGGACGTAATTCGGAACGCCGATTGGATCATCGACCTGGGTCCGGAGGGCGGTGAAGACGGCGGCCGCCTCGTGGCGCAGGGTACGCCCGAGCAGGTCGCGCGGGTGAAGAAGTCGTATACGGGGCAGGCGCTCGCGGCTTACTTTGGAAGGGCGGTTCCCAGTTCTCAGGTGTCAGTTACCAGTTAAAGGAATCCGGATTGGTGTCTCCCGACAATTCGCAATTTGAACTGCAGCCATCGCTGGGCGCAGAGCCGCCGCAGACTGCGTCAAGTCCCGCTCTGCCTCCTCCTTCACCGGCTCCGCAGGCAGATCCTTCTTTGGCCATCCAGCCAATGCCCGATAAAAAGGAGAATCCCGCCTGGAATGGATGGGACGTGCTGGCAGTCGTTGGCTTGGCGCTGGTGACGATCCTTGTGTCTCAGTTCGCGATCCTGCTGGCCGCTCATTATCTTTTGTATCCGCACGCCAAGCTAGAGGATCTGGCGACGCTCCATCCGATTCTGTTACTGATCTCGCAGTTCGTGATCGACGCTTTTGTTGTCGCCTATATGGTGCTCCTGGTAGAAGGGAAGTATCACCAATCCTTCTGGCGGGCGATCCGGTGGAACTGGCCCAAATCGATGTGGGCGATGCTTGCTTTAGGGACGGCAACATATTTAGTGCTAGCCATGCTGAGCAGCCTTTTGCCGATGCCAAAGAGCACCCCGTTCGACAATCTATTTCAAAACCGGCGGGACGCGTTCCTGCTGGCAATCATTGCAACCACGCTGGGACCCTTGATGGAAGAATTGTTTTTCCGCGGGTTCTTCTATCCGGTTGTGGCCAAACGTTGGGGGGCGGGTTGGGGGATTTTTCTCTCGGCACTTCCGTTTGCTCTGATGCACATGCAGCAATATGGGTATGCGTGGGGCATTTTACTGGTGATTTTCGGAGTGGGAGTAGTGTGCGGGATCGTGCGCGCCTACACCGGGTCGTTGGCTGCCAGCTTCCTGGTGCATGCAGGGTATAACGGTGCTCAGATGCTGATTGCAATCTCTCTCACGCGCGGTTTTACGCGGATGCCGAAGGGCGTGTTGGAGTATTTCTCGGGCTGAGCATCGGCAGGTAACAGACCCTTTGGCGCGAATCGTCAAGGAGATTATTCTCCGCCAAGTCGTTCGTTACGATCCGCGAACAACCCGGCTCCCTTCGCCGCACTTCAAACGCTATTAAAGTATATTAAGTGGAACCCTCCGCGTGGGGCGGAGAAACCGACCTCTGTTCCATCCAGGAAGGACATGCAGTCAGACCCGAAAATTGTGGCCGAAACCCTGCTATCCGCTTCGATCCTGGAAGCAATTCCCGATGCTGTAGCCGCGGTAAACCAGCAAGGCGTCATTATTCAGGTCAATTCCCAGACTGAGGCTCTGTTCGGCTATACCCGCGACGAGTTGATCGGCCAGAGTGTCGAGATGCTGGTGCCGGAGCGGCAG
>QIAL01000003.1 GCA_003225535.1 Acidobacteriota bacterium
AGATTGTAGAAGGTTTTGGCACTGCTGCTACTGCTGCTGATGACTTTAATCGTGATCGGAGTTGTAGCCGCGCCACCACAATGGTCCCATTGCTCGACCGTGGCGTTATAGGTTCCGGGGCTCAGGGAAAGATCGGTGCTAAGTTTCGTCCCGTTGACGGTGTAGGCAAGCACGCCGGGCGCTGTGTAGATGCCCATCGATGCGACACCTGTCGGACAAGATGTGCCTCCCGCTGATGCACTGAAATGAACAGGAGATTGAACGGTAGACCCGTTGATTGGCGAACTCACATTGACTCCGGCCCACGCGGTGGGAATCAGCAAAAGCGGGACACACACAAATAGGGCATACCTCTGCATACAAGACTTCTCCGATTGTTTTATTTGCTTGCGACTTGCTGCAGCCAGCCGTGCGCGAAGCTATCCCCTTGCGTGAACGGGAACGCAGGGTGCATCGCAGGAAAAATTGGCCGGCGGCGCGATCTCAAACGCTCTTGCAGCCAAATGACGAGGAGATATCCAAACGAAATTGGACTGGGAATTCCACGCCAAGCTGAGAGGTTGAAGAGTTACCAGTGACAATACCAGAAAAACCGTATTTCACCTACAGGGAATTTCGTTCGCGAGTACTGGGAAGTTCTAAGTCTGAGATGTGCAACCCGATAGGCTACAAACCTGTGACAGATCTTGAGAGAAATCGGCTGAAGTGTTTGGAATCCTGCGAACTTGCAAAGCCTCTTACCTTGGCGGCGATTGAGCTTGTTTCCTTGGAGTGGATTCTCAGGGAACCTGTTTAGGCCTTTTGTACAACCATTCTGTTGGCGTTGTACATCGAATTGCCGCTCAAGATCGCGCAAACGGAAGATGACATGGACAAAAGTCCCCTGCCTCGGCTGATACAGCCGTTCACTTTGCTAGTCATCGCGTCATTCATTTTAAGCTGCCAGGTAACGCATCAGCCCCAACCAGTGAGCCAGGCATCCGTTCTCACGCTCAAAGGCGTTCTGATGTGGAAGGGAGATTCATCTGAGAGCGGGCTCTATGCGTCCGAGACGACGCTCACACCAGCCAACGTGAATGTAAATCAGTTCGGGCGCGTAGGGAGTTTTCAAGCCGATGGGATCGTGATAGCGCAACCGCTCTTCGTTTCAGGTTTGGATATGGGGAGTGGTGCGACGCACGATGTAGTCATTGTCGCGACGGAGCACGATAGCGTCTACGCCGTCGATGCGGCGAATCCCGGAGGCGCGCCCCTATGGGAACGGCACTATGTCGATCCGAGCAGTGGAGTGACCACCATGCCCGACAACTTCGGAGGCCGCACCACGCTGGGTGGGGAAGTCGGAATTACCGGCACTCCCTACATTGACGCCGCGACCGGAGTTCTTTACTTCGTAACCACAATCGCCCGGAACGGCGTGCCAGAACAATGGCTGCGAGCGCTGGACGTGCGCACTGGAAAGGACTCGGGTTCGGGAAGCGTGCAGATCAAGGCCAGCGTGTCCGGCGACGGCAGGGGAAGCGTGAATGGACAAATTGCCTTTGATCCGTCGAATCAAAACCAGCGTCCTGGGCTGTTCAAAGTAAATGGGGCAATCGTGGTCGCGTGGGGATCATTCTCGGACTGGGGCGTGTATCACGGATGGTTAATGGCTTTTGATCCTTCGACCCTGCAGCAGATCGCTGTGTTCAATCCGACGACGCAGGCTCAGTCAACAGATGCGGCGAGTGGACCTTCAGACTACGGAGGTGGAGGAGCGTTCTGGGGGGGAGGAGCGGCTCCCTCCGTGGATGTAGACGGGAGCATCTATCTGAATGCGGCGGATGGAAGTTTCAACGCAAGCACTGGCGGAAACAACTATGGAGATACGCTGCTTAAATTACGTTTGAATGGCGGAAGTTTCCAGGTGGTTGATTCGTTTACGCCGGCGAACGCCGATTGCATCGACTTGCATGACTTGGAATTGGGCTCCGGAGGCGTTGCCTTGCTTCCCAGTGACTTCACGAATGGCGTTTCTCTGGCGGCCGCGTATAGCAAGGAAGGCCGTTTGTTCATCGTGAATCGGGATCAGCTGGGAGGATTCAACGCAGGCGGCGATAACCAGATTCCGCTCGAATTCATGGTGGGCGAACAACAGTGTTCGGATGCGATCACCAGCGACGTCGCGGAAGGGCCGGGCTGGAATCGGTTATATGGGAATCCAGCATTTTGGAACGGCTATTTGTATGCCGCGGCCTCAAGTTTGCCCCTGAAGCAGTATCAATTTCAGAATGGATTGCCCAATCCAACTCCGATCGCCGCTTCGCCTTCCGCCTATGGATTGCGCGGGGGGAACGTCGTGGTTTCTGCGAATGGCGATCAAGACGGGATTACTTGGGTCTACGAAAAATCGGCAAGCTCGCAGGGCATCCTGCATGCCTACGATGCCACAGATGTATCGAAAGAATTGTGGAACAGCAACCTGAATGGTGGCCGCGACGGAATGGGCACTGGAATCGGGTTTGGTACGCCTGTCGTTTCAAATGGCCGCGTGTTCGCGGCCTCGGACCGCGCAATCAATGTATTCGGCTTGCTGCAGTGACGCCGGCAAGGTTTGAGAGCTGCGTACCTCATGGATCATGGCTGAGTTAGCTAGGCCGCAATCTGGCGCATGATCTTGCGCAATTTCTTGCTGATTCTGCGCTGGCCCACGGGAACGCTGGCTTCCCACGGTTCGTCAACGCCCATCAAGGCAAAAGCGCCGCCGGCCAGGGCTGCATTTTTCATAAAGTTGATCATATTGTTCTGCCGCTCGTTGGGATCTTCGTTGTGCCAGAAGTCATGCATGATCGGGGACACTCCAACGAGAAAGCCCAGGATGGCGGCTGCACCCAACTTAGGCTTTATTCCCAACAAGAGGCTCGCACCTCCGATGATCAGCGGTACTCCACTCAAAGCGACAGCCAATTCGGGGTTTGGCACGCCCTTCGATTCGACGTAGGGGGCCATCTGTCGGCGGTTTCTGAGATGTTCGATGCCGTTGTAAAGGAAAAAACCGCCAAAGAGCAGGCGGCCAATCACGAATGGGGCCTTCATAGTAAATCCTCGAATTGAAGTCAGATTTTCGATTCGAGGACCTGCTGAGTGGTTGGTTGGAAGTTGCAATGAGGTCTGGTTCGGGGCTCGATAACAAACGAACAATGCCTACTCGCTTACACTAACCGGGTTCGATGGCACGGAGCGCGCCGACCTGGCCAAGGGAAGCGTGACGTGGACGGTCGTTCCAGTTTTGTTGGAACGAACCTCAAGGCGGCCGCCGAGTTCCCGCACACGTTCCCGCATACCTGCGATTCCCACGCCTGTTTTTGGTCCCGACGTATCCAGGCAGCGGAGTCGTTCTTCGTCCATACCTTTGCCATTGTCTCCAATTTCCAGTTGGAGTAGATCGGCGTCCCGGTCAAGCCGGACCCGGGCCGGAAATAGCAAATGTGCAAGATTGTGACAATCACCTGACAATCTGGACACGCCTCGGAGCCTACCATCCGCACTAGCTGATCAGAGCACTTCTGCCTGTGTGCGAACGCTGCACCAGCACCTCCTCTGCACTGATTCGGCACTCACAAAGGAGACTCCATTATGCAGCGTCGGATGACGGTTTTCACATTCGCCTTGGGACTCGCGCTGGTGTTTGCGTCGAGCGCAGCCTTGGCCCAATATCAACTTTCGAATCTATCATCAAATCAAGTGAAATTTGCACACCATGACGATCCATTGCTGGTAAACGCTTGGGGTCTGGTGCACGGCGCTGGTTCGCCCTGGTGGGTTAGTGATGAGAATTCCGGATGGTCGACGCTTTATGACGCGGCGGGAAACACAATTCAGCAGGTGAAAGTGCTGATTCCAACAGCGGGGAACGGGCCGAGTTCGCCGCAAGGGTTAAACGGGCCGGGATCTCCAACCGGGATTGTGCATAATGGCTCCCAAGAGTTTCAGGTCGGAGGATGGCCTTCGATCTTCCTGTTTTCCACGCTGGATGGGACGATCAGCGGATGGGCGCCGCAAACGAATTTCAATCAGGCAGTGTTGGCGCCGCTGCAAAATCAACCGACTGGCGCGGTGTACACCGGCCTGGCGATCACTAACAAGGCTACAGGAAACTTTCTGTATGCAGCCGACCTCGCGAACAGCCAGGTCGAGATTTTCGACGCAAACTTCAAGTTCGTGAAAGCATTTACAGACGCCACACTTCCGGCGGGCTTTGCGCCGTTCGGAGTGCGCGACATCAACGGGATCGTCTACGTGACGTTTGCCAGCGCGACTGGAGCCAGCGGCGGGTTTGTGGAGCAGTTCCTGGAAGACGGCACACCGGTGAATCCTGGCAAACCGCTGATTCAAGGAGCTCCACTAAATCAGCCGTGGGGCATTGCCGCCGCGCCGAGGAACTTTGGGCCGCTGAGCAACACGCTGCTGATTTCGAACAATACGAATGCGGGGACGATTAACGCATTTGATCTGGTTAGCGGGCGGTTTGTTGGGAGAGTGAAAGACAATACTGGGAAGGCGATCGTGATCGACCAGCTGTGGGGAATCGATTTCGGCGACGGACTGGGGAAGAACGGACCAGCCAACCATCTATTCTTTACTGCGGGTCCGAGTGGCAATCTGGCAGGGACGTTTGGTGTGATTGTGTTCAAGCCATAAGTTCGGAGGGTTTCAGACGAGGCCGCTCGCCAGGGCGGCCTTTTCAATTGCGCTGAATCTTAGTAACCAGACCGACATCCAGTGCTATGAGGAAAAAGACTCCCATGGCACGTGTCTTCGTTACAGGTTCGGCAGACGGTTTAGGAAAAATGGCGGCGCAGTTACTCGTCGAGCAGGGACACTCTGTTGTTGTGCAGGCTCGTAATGACGCCCGAGGCCAGGAAGCGCTGAAGAGCGTCCCGGGAGCGGAGTCGGTTGTCATTGGGGACTTAAGTAGCATTCAGCAGACACGAAGTATCGCCGAACAGGTGAATACTCTCGGCGCATTCGATGCAGTGATTCACAATGCAGGAGTTGGATATCGACAGCCACGCCGCGTTGCGACAGAGGATGGACTGCCTGATGAGTTTGCGGTCAATACGCTGGCGCCCTACATTCTCACGGCACTGATCCAACGACCGAAACGGCTTGTGTATCTGAGTTCCATGTTGCATCAACAAGGGGATGCAAGCTTGAAGGACTTGGCTTGGAAAGAACGTCCCTGGCAGGGACACCAGGCATACGCGGATACAAAACTGCACGACGTGCTTCTGGCGTTCGCCATCGCGCGACTCTGGCCCGATGTCCAATCGAACGCCGTGGATCCCGGATGGGTGGCGACAAAGATGGGAGGCGCCGCAGCGACGGATGATCTGGACCAGGGGCATCGCACACAGGTCTGGCTCGCGGTCAGTGATGATCCGGCGGCGCAGGTGACTGGCGAGTACTTCTATCACATGCGGCGTCGTACGCCGAAACCGGCGACGCGAGAGGCAGCGTTACAAGACAAACTTCTGGAGGCGTGCCGGCGTCTTTCAGGGA
>QIAL01000941.1:0-1696 GCA_003225535.1 Acidobacteriota bacterium
AGTTCTCGTTCAGGCACTCGTCACGAAACCTCCCGTTGAAACTCTCCACGTAGCCGTTCTCCATCGGTCGTCCGGGTTGGATCGTGTGCCACTGCAGGCCGTGCTCGTAGGCCCATTGATCGACCGCACGGCTCACGAACTCGGGTCCGTTATCGCTGCGGATCTGCCGCGGCAGTCCGCGTCTCTGCTTCAGTTCTTCCAGCACCCGCACCACTCGTACTCCACCCAGCGAGGTGTCCACCTCGATCGCTAGGCACTCCCGCGTGTAGTCATCCACAATGTTCAAGGTACGAAACCTCCGCCCCGAGCTGAGTGCATCGGTCATGAAGTCCACCGACCACACCTGGTTCGCGGCCACTGCCTCCGGCAGCGGCTGGCGCACCGTGCTGCGCTTCCGTCCACGCTTGCGCCTCAGCGACAGCTTCTCCTCGACGTACAGCCGGTACACCCGCTTATGATTCACCTGCCAACCTTCCCGCTGCAACAGGATCTGTAGACGGCGGTAGCCGAACCGACGCCTGGCTTCGGCCAGCTCGCGCAGTCGCACCCGCAGTCGTTGATCCTCGCATCTCCGCTTTCGATACCGACACGTCGCTCCATAGAGTTCCACCAGCCCACAGGCGCGTCGCTGGCTCAGCTCTACTTCTACCTGCATCACCAGCACCGCCTCTCGCCGCATCTGCGGGCCTACCACTTTTTTGCGATCACCGCCTTCAACCCCCGAATGTCCACCGCCTGCTCGGCCACGATGTGCTTCAGCTGCCGGTTTTCCTCCTCCAACTGCCGCAGCCGCTTCGCTTCGCTCAGTTCCATCCCACCGAACTTACTCTTCCAGCGATAAAAACACGCCCGTGTAATCCCGTGCCGTCGGCACAGTTCCCCGGTTTCCACCCCGGCCTCTGACTCCTTCAGCACGGCGATGATCTGTTCTTCACTGAATCGACTCTTGCGCACGACTCCTCCTCTGACCCTGGGCGGGTCATCCTAAATGGAGAAAGTCACATTTCCAATGGACTAGTTTCTGGGGGGCAGGTCAGCAGGTCGCGGTAAACCACCTCTATGCCGATGGCAACAATTCCAGTCAGGCACTTTGGTTTTCGCTACCCGACGTTGTTGCTTCTGTGATTCTGACCGGACGTGTTCCAAACATCATTGATGCATTCAAGATCGAGGCAGAGGGTACACTCAAGGGGCTGCGGGCCTGTTCGTTGCGCGGAGCTGTTGATATCGACCCAGGTAAGCAAGATTTCTTCCGAGTTGTGATCGAGGAACGCAAGCGTTTGGCGCAGCGCTCTGACATATCTGCGACGGAGAGGAAGCGACTCGACAAGGCCCTCAAGGTCCTGGCAAACGCCGCAAGCTACGGCATCTACGCCGAGATGCACCGCAAGGAGTCAGACCACAAACAAAACGTTATTTGTCATGGCATCGACTCTGATTCATTTGAGTGTCGCGTGGCGCATGCCGATGTGCCCGGCGAGTACTGCTTTCCACCACTCGCGTCTTTAATTACAGGCGCAGCGCGCCTCATGCTGTCCTTGCTAGAACACAGCGTTTGCAAACTGAAAGGCACCTACGCAATGGAAGACACTGACTCCATGGCAATTGTCGCAACCGAACACGGTGGGGCGATTCCATGCGCTGGGGGTAGGCGTGGGCTCATCAAGGCGCTGTCGTGGAAACAGGTTAAAGAAAT
>QIAL01000941.1:1803-2528 GCA_003225535.1 Acidobacteriota bacterium
AAACAACAAGGATGATCGATGGTCAGAGCACGGACTCGGTCATCTCCTGAATCCAACCGATCCGGAAAGCGAAGACCGTGAATGGATTGCTCAGGTCTGGTTGGGCATGATCCGCAGCTCACTGGGAATGACAACGCAGAATCCAGGTTTTGAACATCAACCGGTAATTGGTCGCACCTCAATCACAAGTCCCGCCGTCATGAGGCCACTGGAAAAGCTGAACGAAGGAAAAGCATACGTCGATAAGATAAAACCGTTTAATTTTATGGTCACGTGCCATGTCAAACCATTCGGGCACCCGCCAGGCGTCGACGCGGAGAGGTTTCATCTGATCGCACCGTATGAAATAGACTCAAGAGAGTGGCTAAAGAACACTTGGACTGATCAGTATTCCGGGAAAGACTACAAAATCACGACATTTGGTCCCCATGGCGACCGGCGCACTGCACGCGTCAAAACCTATGGCGATGTCTTGACCGAGTATGCAGTCCATCCAGAATCAAAGTGTGCCGACGCCAGAGGGAAAGCTTGTGGCAAACAAACGTTTGGTCTGCTACAACGCAGACACGTTCGAATTGAGCAGATCAAATATGTTGGCAAGGAGTCGAACAGTCTGGAGGAAGTTGAAACTGGCTTAATTCATTCGGCAGAGAACGTCTACACGGAATATCCCGATCCTCGACGTGATGAATGGACAACGAAAATTGTGCCCGCTTTGCGCCAAA
>QIAL01000941.1:2582-3118 GCA_003225535.1 Acidobacteriota bacterium
CGAATCAGGAATTACTCGCTTCGATCCTCAGAAAGAAAAAGCTGATCTGAGCGCCGGAAGCCTTTCATTATTACCAGTTCGATGAAAACGGGTTCCACCAACTAGCCGCGTGATTCGCCGTCAGGTTTCACGAATCTAATTTCTCCAAGCATTTCGGAGCGCGCTTTTGCAAGGAGTCTGTGGCTTGCTGGTGCTTCACAGAGTCCCAGGTATGCACCAAGTCCCAAGGATAAAAGTATTAACGTGAGTGACAATTTGGAGGAGGATAAGCCCTCAATCCAGAGGACGAGTAGGCCGACAGCAGAGACCAATATTGCAATACTGGTTCCGAGTTCGAATTTTAAGCGTGTAACCAGGTTCCTTATGTAACGCCTTCCAATCGGTTCACTCACAAATGCAGTTCTCAGATACGCATACCATTCTTCTGTATGCTTTGAGCCTGTTCTTTTGTCAGCGCAGATGTCCATCCAAGATTCTATGCGGGCCCCCATGTCTTCTATGACCAGTCCAAGGAAGACCACAACCAGAAAGAGGAT
>QIAL01000931.1 GCA_003225535.1 Acidobacteriota bacterium
TTCATGACCCGAACGGCCGGCTTCTCGGCGAGATGGCCAGCGTGTCTGCCGACCTCGCACACGGGCACGTGATCCCTGAGCATTCGCATCCGGAGGACCAACTGTTGTTTGCTTCGAGCGGGGTAATGACCCTGCGAACGGAGCAGGGCGTTTGGGTGGTGCCGCCGCTACGGGCGGTGTGGATTCCAGCGGATACGCCGCACTCGGTGGCGATGTCGGGCGCGGTTTCGATGAGGACGCTGTATTTTCTGCCGAAATTGTGCCGAAGGCTTCGCGGGAAATGTTTTGTGATGAATGTTTCGGCGCTTTTGAGAGAGCTGATTCTTCATGCGTGCAAGTTCAAGAGATTGAGCAGGAGAGCTACGGCGGAGCGACGGATTATCGAAATCATCGTCGATCAATTGAAGGCCGTGGATTCGATCCCTTTGCAGTTGCCGCATCCGACGGACGCGCGAGGGATGCGCGTGGTGAAGACGCTTTTGGCGGATCCGAGCGATCAGCGAAACCTTGAAAGACTCTGCAGGGATTGCGGTGCGAGCAAGAGAACGATTCAGCGGGCGTTTCAACTTCTGGCTTCGGGAGAAAAGGTGACGGCAGCGGCGTTGGAGGCGGGTTATAGCAGTCCGAGCGCGTTCATATCGATGTTCCGGAAACAGTTGGGGACGACGCCGATGCGGTATTTGGGGGATGGGAATGGACGGGGGCTCAATAACCCATGGGAATGACGGCGCCGTCTTCAGAACGGGGACCGCAAACCTCGAGGAACGTCAAGTTGTGGTTCTCGATGGTCTTTTTGATCAAGGCGAGGCAGCAGGGGCCGCACACTGAGAAAGGTTGATCGTTGCCCCACCTAAGGAGCGTAAGCGAAGGTCCCTCGGAGAACACTCGGGCAAACGTGGAAGGCAGTAGCCCGTTTGATATTACCCAAAGAAAATTCGCGCGCGATCCACAGGTGCGGCAAGTGTCTTTCATGTTGGCGAGCAGCGTTTTGAGGTCCTCCACCAGCTTGGAACCTTCCCATTTGCTCTTCGGCTGGAAAACGTAACAGGGCAAGTTGCCGGCGGGCTCAATCACGAGAGCTCGCGCCGCATAACCGCGGTAATCTTCGCTCAATTTGGCCATGAGACATGCTAGGCAAAGTCTGGCGATGTCGGCGGAAGCAGATTCCGCTTCGCGCGAGTATCCGAATTGTGAAGCAGAACTACAATTGGAACACTTTGCGTGAGTCCGACGCCGAAGGAGATGAAGAGCCGCTGCCACCAAGGCAACCAAGAAAACCGCGAGCACAATAGGCAGAGGAACGGACACGTGATACCTACTGCTTTCCTGTCAACTTCCGAATTAGATCGACCTCGGCTTGGCGGTAGGGTGTGCCGTCGGGGCGCAGCACTTCGTGAAACCACACCGGCGGCTGGCTGAGAATGTAAGGATGCTCCCAGGACTCCCAGGGCAAATTGGTTTGCGTCTTGCCGGCAACGAATCCCCAGTTGATGGCGCCGACGCGTTCTTGCTTGGCGATGGGCAATATCGCGTCAAATGTGCTGCCCACGGAACGCGCCATGAATTCCGTGCAGATGACCGGCCGGTTGTGCTTCTTTAGCCAGGCTACCTGCTGCTTGAAGTATTCCGGCCAACTGTAATTGTGAAAGGTGATGACGTCGGATTCATGGAGCTGAATCTGCGGGATTTCACCCAGGTTGGCTCCGTCTGGCGAGGTGTCCACGCAACAGACTCCGCTGGTAAGGGGCTGCGTGGGATTGGCTTCGCGGGCCCAGGCGAACACTTGCGGCAATAGGGCGATTACGCGGGCGGTTTTGTCCTTTAGCTCCTGCTTCGCGTAGCTGCCAGCGTTGTCGGCACCGGGCTCATTCCACAGGTCCCAGGCAAGGATGCGATCGTCTTTGGCGAAGGCTCCCACGACACCTTGGACGTAAGCTTTCAGCCGCGGAACTTGATTGGGGTCGGCCAGCGCCACGGCGCCGGGGCTTTGCACCCAGCCGGAGTTGTGAACGCCGGGAATCGGGGGATGCTGCGGCCCCAGATGAGGCAACGGGTCCCAGCAGGAATCGAAGAGCACAAACATCGGGCGAATGTGATGGCGCGAGGCGGTCGACAAGAAGCGGTCGATGCGCTTATGGAAGCCGGCGGCGTCCTGCTGCCAGAGCAAATCGTGTAAGAAGACGCGCATGGTGTTCATGCCTAGGGATTCGGCCCAGGTTAATTCTTGATCGATTTCTTCGGGAT
>QIAL01000932.1 GCA_003225535.1 Acidobacteriota bacterium
CAATCCTTACGATCTGTTCGGTCGGAAGCTCTCTGCTCGCGCTTGGATATCTGATTTGGCTCAAGCGGTTTTTCCCGCGATCAACCCAGTCGGGCGCAGGCAGCCTCGCCGCCGTTTCCTGAAAGCGCTTACTTTTTGCTTTCTGCCGTTTAAAGCATATCAGTACACTGGGCTTTTTGCTGTATGGATGTGACATTGCCTAACCTCGGCGAGGGAGCCGAATCGGGGACTGTCGTCAGTATTTTGGTCAAAGAAGGCGACCAGATTACAAAAGGCCAAACTATCCTTGAATTGGAGAATGAAAAAGCCGTCGCTCCGATTCCCTCCCCCGTCACCGGAACCGTCGCGAACATTCGCGTCAAAGAAGGCGACAAAGTTTCGGTCGGCCAGGTCATTCTCAGCACAAGCAAGGGAGCGCCCGAGGCAGCAGCAGCCGAAGCCAAAGCAACAGCTCCAGCGAAGCAGAAAGCCGCGGCTCCTGAGCCCGAACCCGATCGGGGAGATGAGGAAGAACAGGAGCCCGAACCGACTACTGATGGACCCGCGCCAGCAGCGTCTCCGTCGATTCGCAAAATCGCTCGCGAACTCGGAATCGACTTGCGGCGAATTCGAGGCAGCGAAAACGGAGGGCGTATCGTCATGGCTGACGTGCGCTCTTATATTCAGCGCCTCCAAAAACTGGCAACCCGGCCACAAGCTGCCGGCGGCAAGCCGCCTGCCGCCGTCGCTCCCTCCATAGATTTTTCCAAATGGGGCGAGATCACCAGGAAGCCACTCTCACCCATTCGCAAGACGATCAGCGAGCGGATGACTGAAAGCTGGTCCACGATCCCGCATGTCACCCAGTTCGACGAGGTCGATATCACTGCCTTGATGGAATTGCGTAAGAAGTACGCGCCACTCTACGAGAAGAAAGGCGCGCGTCTTACCCTCACCTCGTTTGCGTTAAAAGTGGTCGTGGAGGCTCTCAAAAAATTTCCCATCATCAATCCCAGTCTCGACGAAGCCGCCGGCGAAATCATTTTCAAGGACTATCATCATATCGGTTTGGCCGTTGATACCGCTCAGAGGCTGATCGTGCCTGTGCTGCGCGACGTCGATAAGAAAAACATCTTTGCCCTCTCCAGGGAAATCAGCGATTTGGCCGATAAAGCGCGGGATCGCAAACTTTCCCTGGAAGATCTCAAGGGCAGCTCGTTCACCGTTTCCAACCAGGGAGGAATTGGAGGCGCTCATTTTACGCCGATCATCAACAAGCCCAATGTCGCTATCCTCGGCCTCGGCAGAGGCTCGGTAAAACCGATTGTGAAGGAAACCAGGATCGAACCGCGAACGGTTATGCCGATTGCTCTCTCTTACGATCATCGGCTGATTGATGGTGGCATAGCGGCCAGGTTCACGGTCGAACTCGTTCACGGTTTCGAGAATTTCAACGAGGAATTGCTAAAGCCTTGATGACCCAGTCGTCCGAAAGGGTGAAAGAGATATTTTTTAACGATGGAACCAATTAAAACAGACGTGGTTGTTCTCGGGGCAGGCCCCGGCGGATATGCTGCTGCCTTTTACGCCGCCGACAAAGGCAGGAAAGTCACACTCATTGAGAAAGAGAAACGACTCGGCGGCGTTTGCCTCAATTGCGGCTGCATTCCCTCCAAGGCGCTCCTTCATGCCACCGAAATTCTCAACGAAGCCAAACATTCTGCCACTCGTGGAATCACTTTCGGGGAGCCAAAGGTCGAACTGCAGAAGGCAAAAGCTTTCAGACGGCATTGCCGCCATCGCCAGCAAACGCGGTGTGAACGTCATGCATGGCCGAGGTTATTTCGAGGATTCCCACACCCTTCGCGTCGAGACCCCTGGCGGCCAGCAATTCGTTAAGTTTGAACACGCCATCGTTGCCGTCGGCTCAAGGCCAGCTTTGCCCAAAGCTTTCGACCTCGGCAACCCGCGGATCATGACTTCTACCGAAGCGCTGGAAGTCGAAGAGGTCCCGCCGGACCTTCTCATCGTTGGCGGCGGTTACATTGGAATGGAGCTGGGGACCGTTTACGCTTCGCTCGGAAGCAGAATCGTTGTTGTTGAAGCGCTCGATTCCATCCTTTCAGGAGCTGATCCCGATTTGGTCCGCCCGGTGGTGAAGTACGCCGAGAAGGCGTTTAAGGAAGTCCGCCTCAAAACCAAAGTCGCTAAAATGGCCACAGCGGGCAAACATATCAAAGTGACTTTCGAGGCCGACGGACAGCTCACAGAGGAATTTTATGATCGCGTGCTCGTCTCTGTGGGACGCGTTCCGAACTTCGCCGATCTCGGTCTCGAAAACACCAAAATC
>QIAL01000004.1 GCA_003225535.1 Acidobacteriota bacterium
CGGACCGACTTTGCCCTGACCTTCGGGGCCATGGCAGGCGGCGCACTTCGCCTTGTACGTGGCGGCACCGTCAGCTGCGAAGGCCGGGATCGCGATCGAGATCGCCAGCGTGCAGATAACGAATAGAACGATGAATTTGGTAAGTCTCATGAGATTGCTCCTCCTGTGATGAGTACAGAAATGATCAACAGCAATAGTCCAACGAACCAAAAATTGTACCTCCCCCGGTGAAACGCCTGATGTGATTTCGCTCACGTCAGTCTGTGGGCCTTACGAAACCCATTTTCTGATGCGAAAGTCCACGCGCTCCCAGTCTGAGACGCTCGCAAGTGGGGTTCTGCTGAGTTTCGCCGCTTCGAGCAGGTCAAAAACCCCACCCTGTCGCAAACACCGCGACAAGGGTGGGGCACCCTCCTCGTTTTCTTTTACGAAACTATCTGGCGAAGTGAATGGTCAGGATCATGCCCGGCCTGATTACCGCTACGTTGCGGTTGTCGCGCTTCAGGGCGGTGACCGTGGTCTTGTAGAGGTTGGCGATCGAGTAGAGGGTTTCGCCGGATTTTACTTTGTGGTGGACGACCGCGGTTTCCGCCTTCGTCGTCCTCAGGCGCTCGATTTCGGCGGACTTTGTCGCCGGAGGCTTGGTGCTGGCGGTCTCGGTCTTCTTTGTTTTTGAGTGCGACGACGCGGCTTCAGCGTCGTGGATGCTGGGTGAGATCGGCAGGTGCAACGCTAGCACGCGGCGTCCTGTGAGGCTGCTGCCGCGAATGCCGTTCCAGCGGCGAAGTTGCTGCGCGGAGACGCCGAAGTTATCGGCGACGCTCTCGACTGTGTCTCCCTTGTGAACTTTGTAGCGCGTGATGTGCCGAGCGTAGGTCGCGGAGTCACTCGGATGCTTGCCCGGCGCGACCGGAATAATGATCTTGGCGTCTTGCTCGAGTTCGGGGCCGTCGAGGTGGTTTGCTTCTTCGATCTGCTTGGCGGTCGTGTGATAAGTGCGAGCCAACGCCATGATCGTCTCGCCGGATTGGACCGTGTGATATCGCCACCACAGGCGCTTGTCGGGCGGGACAGCGGCGATGGCGGTTTCGAACTGTTCTTTGGTTCCCGCGGGAATGTGAAGCTGGAACGATCCGGTGCGCGGCGTGCTCAGCCGTAACAGGCTCGGATTCAAATCCTGCAATTCGTCGCTCGTCGTGCCCACACAATCGGCGACCAGGCGAAGATCAACCGGGTAGTCGAGCGTGACCGTGTCGTAGTCGTACGGCTTTTCCATCGCGACGCTGTCGAGCCCGTACTGCGACGGGTTCTTGGTCATGATGGTGACGGCCAGAATGATCGGAACGTAATTCTTGGTCTCTCTGGGCAGGACGTTGCGGTTGTAGAGTTCCCAGAAGTCGGCATAGCCGGTGCGCTTGACGGCGCTTTGCACCGTGCCGGGGCCGGAGTTGTAGGCGGCCATGGCGAGATACCAGTCGCCGAACTGGTTATAGAGATCTTTCAGGTGGCGGGCGGCGGCGCGGGTCGATTTCTCGGGGTCCTGGCGGTCGTCCACATACATGCTGTGGTGGAGGCCGTATCCCACCCCGCGGCCTGCCATGAACTGCCAGATGCCGCGTGCGCCCACGCGAGACATTGCGTGCGGAAGAAACCCGGACTCGGCCTGTGCGAGATAAATCAGATCCTGCGGGACGCCTTCTTGTTTGAGCGTCGACACCATCATGTCGTGGTAGCGGCCGGAGCGGGCGTAAGCGCGCTCGAAGACGCCGCGTCCGCGATTGGAATTCGAGAAGTAGGCAATGTAGCCGGCGACCTGGTCGGTCATCATCAGGGGCAGGTCGGAGTTGGTTTTCTTCAGGTCGGCTTCAGCCTTCGCTTTGGTGCCCGCATCGGCAGAAGGTGCTATCTCGTTGGTTGTGTCAATCGGCGCGGGCTCGGATTTCTGCTGCGGCTCCTGCGCAGCTTCGGCTTCCTGGGCGGTGCCGCCGGGATACAGTTCGTTGACGCCCTGAACGATGCGATCAAATTCCTTCTGCAGGCGTTCATCAGAGCGGATGTCGAAGTTGCTGCTCAGCAGCGCGTTAAGGGCGGTATCGAAATTGTGTTTGGCGTCGTCGACTTTTCCGGCATGGTGATTGGCCAAGCCAGTCTGATATTCGCTCTCCGCTTTCGTGATTACATCGCCGACCGGATCGGATTGCGGCTGAGCTTCGGCCGGTGGAGCTGCAATCGCCTTTTGGGCAGAGGAATCTTCCTGCTGTTTTTCCACAGGAGTCTGGGCGGGTGCGGACGCAGCCTGCGGAGCGGGGGCCGGCGCTGGCTTCAGCGCGGGAGCCGTTGCCCGAGGCACCAGCGTCACGGGTTTCTGCGCGCTATGGCAGGCGGAAAGGGCCAGGATCAGAGAAGCGAGCGCGGCAGGCCGAAAGTAGAGGTTAACGAATCGCATAATTACGGGGTATTGATTACGGTGACCTCTCTGAGTATTAAATTTCGGTGAGTTCTACCAAAAATCGTACCTGCGGGTGGCGCCGGGGTCAATCGCCGAAACGGAACCGGAGTGGTTACTTTCGGGACCGTCGGGTCAGGTTACCTCAGCCTGACCTCTGATCTCGACCTCTGATCTCGACCTCTGATCTCGACCTCTGATCTCGACCTCTGATCTCGACCTCTGATCTCGACCTCTGATCTCGACCTCTGATCTCTAAGATGGGATGCCGCTGGGCCTCAGACGGTTGCGGATCCAAATGCGGCCAGGTCAAGCGGCCAGACGTTCCAACAGGGTGCGAGCGGTCGGGATCAATACCGCGACCACGTTGATCTTCGGAACGACCGCGGAGGCCCCAGCAGCGAAGGCTTCCTTCTCCACGAAGGAGTCCATGTGCGCGGAGTAGAGGATAACCGGTGTGGTGAGCCTCAGCTTATTCAATGCGCGGATTTCCTCCAAGCCGTTCATCTGAGGCATGGACAGGTCTGTGACGACGAGATCGGGCTCAAACTGCTGTGCCTTCAACAGCGCCTCACTCCCGTTTTCGGCTTCGGCACAGACCTGAAAGTCGGATTCGCGGGCGAAAAGCTGACAAATTAACCCGCGCACCGCCGGGTTGTCATCGACGACCAAGACCGTCCACAAAGAAATCCCCTCCCTGCAAGACTTCCACGCGCGTCTATGAGATGCATGGAATCATGCTGCCGTTCATGTTTACTCACTTTTCGGCTTCTCTTCCAGGCGCTGCTCCTGCCGTTCCAATAGGTTGTTGAGCTCTTCGATCAATTTTAGAAAGCGGTGGTGGTCCTTTTCCTTTTCGATCAGTGCGCATAGCTGGTACATGCGTTCTCGGTCATCTGGTCTCATCGTCGCAGTCAGATGATGCCGCCGCAGCCTGCGGTTCTAAGGTAAATAACGTAGCGGCGATGGGCGCTGCCTGAGAAGGCGAAGAATTGTTCCGTAGTCGGATTTTCTATACGCCACCAGGAGAAACAGGGGCGGACCTGGTTTGCACGGGGGTCAGTTAACGGTCAGGGTTTGGGCGCCACTTGTGCCGCCGCTGGAGCAACCGAGGTTGCCGGAATTGCCGGAGGGCGTCTTTACTACGACTTTGAAGCTTCCAGTTCCTGGAATCATGGCGGATGTGACGTTGGCCGTGAGTTCGGAACTGCTGACCACGGTAGTGGCAAGGTCGTTGTTATTGAAGACTATAACGGAGGAGGCCACGAAATGGCCGCCCGTCGCAGTAAGGACGAAGCTGGGCGGCAGTGATGAAAAAACCATGGTTGTCGGAGAGATCGAACCGAGGCTCGGCGAGGGACGGGCGCTCCCGCAGAGGGGATTCAGCGCATTGCAGCCGGGCAGAAGCAAGAGCGCGACCAGCAGCCACGAACTTTGCAGAGCCAACCTATTGAATCGCATCACAGTCCTTGTGGAACGCAGTCAACAAGCGTCATCCTTGTTGCGAATGTTCTTTCAGAATAGTAGCCCCGTCCGTGTGCGTTGCCTAGGATTTAAAGGAGAAAAGAAGTGACAGAAGTTTTCGAGCCTCGAAGCGTGTTTGGTTTATCAACAACTGTCAACAATTGCAGTTGCGCTTATTTTTGACTGACGGGCTTTGCTGTTGTTGTTTACTCGCCTCGATCATGAGTGATGTCGCGATGCTGCAACAGTACGCCAAGGAATACGCAGGCGTGCATATACTCAATTGGCCAAAATTCGAATCGTCGAGGCGCATTTCCATGTTCGAAATGAACAAAGCGGTGATTCGCAGCTTCGTTGACTCTGTGAACTCCCAGAATTCGGACAGACTACGCATCCTGCTTGTTCCAAGCTTTATCCGACACAGCAACGCCGCTGGGCAGCGGCTAGCTGCACAAGTTGTTCGTCGGGTCTTCCTTCGTAAGCCTTAACGAAGTCCTGAATCTGCATGACCGGGGAGTGTAGTTCAATTCCGCGCAGATGTCATGGAATGGTACCTGCGGCGGTGGGCTACAGACTGGAGATCGCGGCCTGCGACTCTGCGCGGACTATGTGAACGAGTTCCCCGTGGTTAGTTCGCGGATGGGAACGAAATTCCCCAAAAATCCTTGGCTTTATCATCGTGCTCGACAAACTCAATGGCGTAGGTGGGAACCCCATGCCGTGCGACCATCTGCGAAATAACCCGTGCGGAGACCTGGACACCACGCTTGTTCTTCACTGAGACGATAGAACCGACCTGCAATTCCCGGTGCAGCTGGACGGCCGCCCCATGTTTATTCAGGTTGGTAGCCGTGGCAGGCATCGTAAAGGAAGACTTGTTTCGATCTTCACCTGCCAGTCCCACCGGGCTGGTGAGGGCAATCCGAGTGCTCCTTCGCTTTCCCAGTTGAGCGCGATTCAGGCTACGAGTAGCCGTTGGATCGGTGGATGCGCTCGGATGCGAGCGGTGTTTTGACGGCTTTCGAGTTTCCATTGATCCCGAAATTACATTTGTTGAAACGGAGCTGCAACGTACTTGGGTCACCGTGACCATGTGACTGAAGTGATCATGAGTTGACGAACAGCATTTGGCCATTCGGCGGTCAATCCACAACCCAAAAGTAACCACACAAAGGTGGGGCAGTAATCACGCGTTCTGGTCATAGGACCAAACGGTGGAACAGATTAGATTCTGTTCATAGAAGGGGAGCTGAAAAATGAAGGTTGTTCTGGTTCTTGTGGCGGTAATTGCTCTAGGAGCGCTAGGCGCTTCGCAAACCACAAAACCGGCGAGCACTCACGATCGCCGAGCGAATGATTCGCGTTGTTCCCAGCTTCAGTTCCCATCGACTGGCGCGCTGCCTTCGTACGATGGGCCGGGTTTCAGTACGGTCTCCAATTTTAACCCTGATGTACCTTTCATCGTGCCTGCGGGATGTTCTCAGTTTTCCTGCGCACGGCGGCGAGAGACGTACCAGGTACTGAGCTGTCCCAATCTGAGGGTGAAGAGCTTTTCGCGCACAATGGATACCAACGGATCTCCAGGCTCTACGCCTATGGCAAACTCCGTTCCTGCTTCGAAATGAACTCGTGTAGTTCTCGCTCGAATTGGAAATCAAAGGCTTCTCGTTAGCTCTGTCTCCAGTTCGCCGTCGATCTAGGGTTGGATCATTGGAATGGAGGACGCAAGTTGGAGGTCGATCATCAACTGGACTCGACGATCCAGTTGGTAGAACAGGGCCGTGTTCCTGGCCGTGAGCACCTTGCGGAAGAGAGGAACGTATTTTTTCCGCAGTTCCCCAACGGACTGATCGACGCTGACCCATTGGTTAACCGCCGCTTCAGCCTCCGTGTCGTTTAGCGCTCCCTTGGTTTGTATGTACTGTTTGATTAGCGCGTACTTCGTTCCGTTGAGCTTAACCAAATCGGAAACATATTGCTCGTACACCGGCCAGAATTTTTCGGCCTCCGAGTCAGACAGATTCATATTGGCGGCAATGATCTGCTTTCTCTGTGAACGAATATCTTTGCGTAACATCTGTATATCTTCGTCAGTGACGGTATCCTCATTGTCGGCCATCGGCCTGCTGGTTATATGAGGAGTAGCGGTCTGCGCCGAGGCGACCCTTTGCGGGAACGGAACAATTGACATCATGAGGAAGCAGGCAACAACAACGATGCTGTTCATCACGGAGCTCTCCTCCGGTTGAGATGTCATCGAAACTACCAATCGTTGCGGCAAGAAAGCGACTGGCAGAACTGACAGCCAGAAGATTCCTGTGAGCCATTG